>VSNT01000099.1 GCA_009774465.1 Lachnospiraceae bacterium | reverse complement strand
AAAAAGTATACTTTTTGGGACAAATCAATTTATGCATTTTTATACGTTTTAGAAACGGAGAGAATATGAAAATAGCAGGAAATAGTTTCGAGCAGTTTCATTCTATCGCAGGAAAAAAGAAAATTATTGCCTTCGGTGCATCAGATTTTTTAAGATTAATCAGTTTGAACTATAAGGACTTAAAGTTAGATAAGTATATTCATTGTGTTGCAGATAACAATACAGATAAGCAGGGCGGAAGCATTGTAGTTAATGGCTGTGAAAAACTGATTATTCCGCCGGAAAAGCTTTTGGAATATGAGGAAAAAGATATTGCCATTTTGATTACATCTGACGTGTATGCATATGAAATTTATGCACAGTTGGAAGAAATGCTGGGAAGCAGGGATGTAGATGTTTTTGTGCTGTCTTTAATGATTTCCAAACACATTGATGATGTTACAAGTCCCGGGCTTTTATCCACTTCTTTTAATAAGGAAAGAAAAATTCCAAAAATAATTCATTATTTCTGGTTTAGTAAAGAGCCCAAGGAAGGATTGGTTGCCGAATGTATTGAGAGTTGGAAACGTGCCTGCCCTGATTATGAACTGAGGGAGTGGAACGCAGACAATTATGATGTTGCCGCCAATCCATTTGCTTACGAGGCCTTTAAGCAAAGAAAGTGGGCGTATGCTTCTGACTATGCCCGTCTGGATGTGGTTCATAAATATGGAGGAATTTATCTGGATCTGGATGTCATTTTACATAAAAGTCTGGATGTGCTGCTTTCTAATGAGTTTTTTGTTGGATTTGGTCCGATCAGGGATGTGGAAGCCGCAATATTCGGAGCTGTGCAGGGTTCTCCCCTTGTAAAAGAAATGATGCAGATTTATTCAGGCAGAGTCTTTGAGCCCAATGTAAGTATGACACTGCTCAATCTGCAACCTGTTTTGTTAGATCGTTTCTTTGAGAATAAAGGTTTTGAAATAAATGGTAAGTATCAGGAAAAAGACGGTGCTGTTATCTATCCGAGAGATCTTTTTTCTGCAAAGAACTGGTTTACCGGAGAGCATGAAATAACAGAAATTGCCTTAGGCATTCATGAGTGTGCCGGAGGCTGGACAAGCAAAAACGGAAAGAGCAGCAAGCAGATCAAGGCGGAAGGAAATCGAAAGTTGGAACAGATATATGAATCAGGAAAATGAAAAAATCATATTTTTTGGAGCGGGCAAAAGAAAAGAAGTATTAATAAATTTTATTAAAAAATATGGTGGATTTGAGGTAGTTGAAATCTGGGATAATGACAGTCGGCTTTGGGGAAATAAAGTTATCATCAATCATTACAGCGTACCGATTAAGCAGCCCCGCGAACTGCCGGAATACAATATAGTCATTGTACCTGATGTATATTTTGATGAGATAAAAAAGCAGCTTGTTGAAGACTTGAAGATCAATGAATCCTTAATAAAACCAAGTAATTATCTATTTAAAAATTTTAAATCTCAGATTATTGAAAAGTATAAAAATTCCCATGATCAGGCAGCAGTTGATATATGTAATTACCTGCAAAATCATGAGCTGGATATGTTTAATGGACAGGTCAAAAATGAATATCCGGGCGACATGTTTGATATTTGCAGGGACGAAGATAAGGGGCTTTTATATTCCTATTGGAAGGGAAAGAAAATTTATCTGATGTCTGATATTCAAAATGAGCTTGTTGCCAAAGAATATCTTTGCAATTTATGCAGAGAGCAGGACGAAAATTCACCTCATTCTTACAACATGGAGCAACTGGGATTAAACAGTCAGGACGTTGTAATAGACGGAGGAGCAGCCGAAGGCTTTTTTTCGTTGCAGATCATCGATAAGGTAAAAAAAATATATTTAATTGAAGGTGACGAAAGGTGGCTTGAGGCATTAGGTTGCACCTTTCAACCATACAGCCATAAGGTGGTTATTGTCCCAAAATGGCTGGGCAGTAAAAATGATGAAAACATGATCTCGATTGATCAGATTAACAAAGAGGAGAAAGTAACGCTGGTAAAACTGGATATAGAAGGCGCTGAGTCAGATGCCATCAGCGGTGGGGAGGAAACATTTTCTTCAATACAGAAGATGCAGGTAATTGCCTGTACCTACCACACAACGGAAGATGCTGAAAAATTCCTGGAGTACTTCAACAGTAAAGGCTTTCATACAGAGCTTTCAAAGGGATACTTGTTTGTAGGCGGCTTGGATATTGTCAAACCGGAATTGAGAAAAGGCGTTTTAACTGCCAGAAAAAATCAGGAGACTTTATGAAAAATCCAGATCAGGAATATAAGCTGTCTGTGTGCATTCCAAACTATAACAGAATTGAACGTCTTAAACAATTGGTTAAAAAAATTGCGGAACAAATTGTAAACTGCCGCTTGGAGGACATGGTTGAAATCTGCGTCAGTGATGATTGTTCTGCTACAAACCCTGCCCGAATCATTGAAGCTGTTCAAGAAGAATTTCGGACAGTGGGAATCATATTTGAGCGCAATAAGCAAAATATGGGCATGGATCACAATTTTTTAAAAAGTGTTTTAATTGCGCATGGAAAGTATGCATGGATTGTTGGAAATGACGATCTTCCGGAAGAAGATGCATTGCAGAAGATCATATCTGTTATTGATAAAAAAGCGTATGCAGATATTGATATTATGGTTACACCCTTTGACTCCTTTGACTACAGCAGTCATTTTGTAAAGACGGTTTATCCATTAGGAACTGATATAGAAAGTGATGCTTTGTTTGATACCACGGATAAAGCACAATGGCGGGAACTGGTTATGACAGTAAAGGATAATTCGGCAGTGTTTGGGTTCCTGTCTAATGTAGTGTTTAAAAGAAGCCGCTGGCTGGAGCATGGGGACATGTTTGCAGATAAGATGTCAAGTATTTTTATACAGGTATACATGAACATGCAGACGCTGGCAGAAGGCGCCAGATACCTTTATACTCCCCGGAAAATTATCCGCAATTTTCTTGATGATGAAACGAATCAGACAATTGACCGGACATACCGCATTGCAGCGGGATTATATGATGCAATGGATTATTTTTTCAAAGGGGAAGAAAGAGCATACATAGAACAAAATGTAGTCGACATTTTTATGGCCAGTGTATTTATGGAGTTTCCTAATGAGGATGAAAGAAAAAGAAAAGTCGATGGTTTTGTGTCAGAAAGAATGGATTTGCTGAAGAAATATTATGTTAAGCGGAAGCAAAGGCAGGAATATTTCGGCGGCAAACCTGTTATCGTATATGGCGCCGGAAATTTTGGACATCTTGCCATTGATGATTTGATGCAGCAGAAGGCAGACATCATCGGAATTTGTGACGCTGATGTAAATAAGCAGGGTGGATACATCCAGGGAAATCTGATTTTCAATTTCGATACCCTGCTAAGTGAATATAAAAAACATGAAAACTGTACAGTAGTTGTTGCAAATAATGTGCATCTTGTTCCAATTATTAAAAACTTAATCAACAATTCTGTTTTAAGAATTGCTGTCATCACCTAGGAGTGAAAGAAGATGGATTATGAAAATAAAAAAATCGTAATATTTGGCGCTGGCTTATATGGGATCAGGGCATTAAAACAATATGGCGAGGAAAATGTTGCATTTTTTCTGGACAACAGTGAATCCAAGCAGGGAACGCTTGTAAATGGCAGGCAGGTGAAAGGCCTGCAGGATATACTGCCTCAGGTTGATCAATACAGAATTGTGATTGCAACCACCTATGCAGCAAGCATTGAAAATCAATTACAGGATCTTGGAATTTCCAGCTATGAAATATTTGAAGAGGAAAAACTGCATGGATATTTTGAAACGGATGAGTTGATTGTTAATCCTTATGCCACAACGGAGGAAGCATTGTCTGAAGAGGAATGGTCAGGCAGTGAGAAGATGCAGTACATGAGAAAAGCGGTATATGACGCTGTTGAAAGCCTCCAGAAAAAGCAGCCGCTTTTTAATCATATTGAAGTAGAAACAATCAACCGATGTAATGGAACCTGCTCTTTTTGTCCGGTAAACAAAAATGATGATCCAAGGCAGAAAGCAGTAATGACAACAGAGTTGTTTAAGAAAATTGTAAACCAGCTTGCTGAAATAGATTATAGTGGGAGGTTTACCACTTTTTCCAACAACGAACCTTTACTGGACGAAAGAATTATTGAGTTTAACAGATATGCACGGAATCGCCTGCCAAATGCACGGATGCACCTTTTTACAAACGGCACGCTGTTTACTATAGAAAAATTTATTGCCCTGACGGAGATTCTGGATGAGCTGATTATTGATAATTATCAGCAGGAACTGAAACTGATTAAGCCTTGTCTTGAAATAGAAGAATACTGCAGGGAGCATCCTGAACTTAAGAAAAAGGTAACCATTGTTCTAAGGAAGCCTAAGGAAATACTTACTTCCAGAGGAGGGGATGCCCCCAATAGAACAAAGCTTATCCAATACGGAAAAGACAGATGCATACTTCCTTATAAACAGATCGTAGTTCGCCCTGATGGGAAAATATCGCTGTGCTGTAATGATGCCACCGGAAAGTATACTTTGGGCGACCTGAATAAAGAAAGCATTTTAGATATCTGGTATGGACCTAAATTTCAGATGGTCCGCAAGTGCCTTTATGAGGGCAGGGAAAACTGGGGCAATTGTAAAAACTGCGATAATTTTGCAATGGGGTAAAGCAGGAAAGGCATGGGAATAAAGATGATCAGTGTGATTGTTCCTGTTTTTAATATTGAAGAATATATAGGAGAATGTATAGAAAGCATTATCAGTCAATCCTATAGTGATTTGGAGATCATTTTAGTTGACGATGGTTCGACAGATCGATCAGGGGGTATTTGTGATACTTATGCACAAAAGGACAACCGCATACAGGTGATTCATAAAAACAACGGGGGACTTGTCAGTGCCCGAAAAGCAGGATTAAGAGCTGCAAAGGGCAAGTACATATCTTACGTGGATGGCGATGACTGGATTGACAGCCGGATGTATCAAAAACTCCTGGAAATGAATTCTACAGCAGATGTTATTGCGTTTGCCGGCTATGAAGAATATGGCCCCGGAAGGGAATGCGGATATAAAAAAAATACCATAGAAGAAGGCCTGTATGAGAGCGGGGAAGAAAGATTCCGGCTTTACAGCCTTATGATGTTCAATGGCAATTTCTTTGAAAATGGTGTTCTGACATATTTGTGGTCTAAGCTGATAAAGCGTGAGCTTTTAATGGAACCGCAGATGAATGTGCCGGACGAAGTAAGCTATGCGGAGGATGCCGCCTGCATTTATCCATGTTTATTAAAAGCTGAATCTGTGTATGTTTCAAATGAACTTTTATACCATTACCGCGTCCGCCAGGATTCTATGGTAAAAGAAGAAATTGGAAAAGAAAAGCTGCAGAAGCTGTTTCAGATATTGGGTTCTTCTTTTTCATCCCATCCGCTGAAGGAAAAGTTGCTGGAGCAGTTAAAACATTTTATCCGACATGCAATGCTGCTAAAGGGATACAAAAATATCAGGCATTCAATGGCACTGTTTCCCTTTGAAAAAGTGAAAATGGGAATGAAGGTTGCAGTATATGGCGCCGGGATATTTGGAAAGATCATATGGAATTACTGTAAGATGGATGACAGTCTTATAACAGCAGGCTGGTTTGATCTAAGATATGATGTTTATGCCAGCCAGGGATTATGTGTGCAGCCTGCCGGTCAGGTGATGGATTCGGATTTTGACGTGATTGCTATTGCAATAGCAAATGTGAAACTGGCTCGTAAGATTCAGGCTGATTTTGTGCAGAAAGGGATTCCGGAGGAAAAAATTGATCTTATAAGTATGGAAGCTTTAGGGGAAATGAAGCTGCCTGATTATATTGAGATTTAAAAGGTTAAAGGGAAAACTATGAGTAGTGAAAGTTATGGAAGACCATATAAAATTGTAATATGGGGGAGTGGAACAGACTATAACAGGCATGTGAATGTACTAAAATATGCAGAGGTAAATAGGGAGATTCAAATAGTTGCAATTACAGCAAACGCTTTGCCGAATGTGAAGACAATAGATGGTTGGCCGGTGATACATAAGAATTACTTAAAAAATGCAGACTTTGATTACATTGTAGTAATGCATGAAAATTATTTTTCGGACATTTCAACTGATATAGTGAATTTGGGAATTGAAAGAAAAAGAATTATACCTTGTAGAGTGCTGGATATTCCTTATTTTAACTGGAAAGATTATATCGACATATTGGAAAGCGATATAAGTATTGTTTGTAATAATTGTCATGGAGGAGTCTTGTATCATACATTAGGGTTAGAGTGCCGCTCGCCTTTTAAAAATTTGGCTTTAAGTGACAAAGGGCTGTTAAGAATGTTGTCAGATTTGAAAGGATATCTTTCGGCCCCGCCACAATTGATAAGGTGGACGGTGGATGTACATAGTGGATTAACTTATCCGGTAATGGCAGTAAAGGATGTGGAAATTTATTTTAATCATGACAAAACAATAGAAGGCGCATTAGAAAAATGGGAAAGGCGCTGCAAGAAAGTTAACTTTAATAATATATTTGTCAGTATATATACGGAGGAAAGTGATGTAGTAGAGCAATTTTTGAAATTAAATGATTATCCTAATAAAGTATGCTTCGTACCATATCAGGGGAATAACAGCCGATGGAAAGATATAGATAATATCTATGAGTTGAGTTTGCTTCCAGAGCAGACAGAATTTTGGGAGCCGGTTAATAGTAATGTATCAAATGGTAAGAACAGCTTTACTTTTGATATTCTAAGTCTATTACATATGAAAAAGAAATATCGAATTGAAAGATAAATCGGACAATATAAACGATAAAGGTGAAAAGCATGTCAGATTTCAAGATTGCATTTTGTATTCCCACATATAAACATCCTGATATGATAGCTGAGTTTTTGGAACAGTTCATGTTGGGCTATATAGAACGTGGGATTGATATATATATATATGATTCCAGCTCAGATAATGAGACGGAATTAATAGTTAAAAATTTTCAATCTCAAACAGAGCACTTATATTATATTCGTATGCCGGAAGAAGTACATGCCGGAGCTAAAATATATCAAATTTTACAAAAAAAAGGATTAAAAAGAGAATATGATTTTGTTTGGGCATGTGGTGATGGCATCAGGTATCCAATAAAGGCATTGGATATATTACTTCCTCAAATTTCCCTGAAATATGATGTGATACATATTAATGCAATGGATTCGGAAGGGATAGGGTGTAGAGAATATGAAAATTGCAACGAGTATTTTAGAGATTGCGCATGGCATACAACATTGTGTGGAGCACTTATTCTCAATTCCAATACAATATTGAAAGACGTATGTTGGGAAAAATATGAAAAAAATTTTTTGAGAGATGAATTTTTAAGTTACCCTCATGTTTGTTTCTATTTTAACAGGTTTTTAGAGTTGCCACGATTCCGCGCAAAGCATATAAGCGGGTATTATTCTTATACATCAAAGATGAAGAAACGAAGTGGGTGGTATAAGGATACATTTAAGGTATTAGCTGATGGATGGATTAAAATTATAAATTCTTTACCAGATTGTTATACAGATAAAGACGAGGTGATTCGTAAATTAGGAAAATATTCTGTTTTAGAAGATGAAAGCGCATTTTTACAGAAGAGAATAGACGGTGTGTATAATGAAAAAATCTATATTCAATATGAAGAACAGCTTCCACAAATCTGTGATGTGCCGATAGAACAGTTAAAAAAAATTGCGTTTATGACAGTCGGGCAGGCAGAATTGGAAATGAAAAAGTGGATAGAAAAGCGTCATCAAAATGGACTGGCAGAATTGAGCGCATTTTTGAAAAAATATCCGAAGATTTTAATCTATGGTGCAGGACTGAATGCTAAAAGATATGCAAAAGTTTTTAATGCAGAAAATATTTCCTATGAGGGATTTTGCGTTTCACAAAAAAAGGCATTTGAGAATAAATTGATGGGACATCAAATTTATGCTGTAGAGGAGTTGGAAAACGATTTGAAAAGCTATGGCATTTATTTGGCGCTAAATGTAGAAAACCGAAAACAGGTGAGAAGTTTTTTACAAAAAAAGGGGTTGTCTGATCAATTATTTTTTAGTGAAGAATTAGATAAATATGTATGTGTCCTTTCAAGGGACGAAGATGTATAAAACAGGAGGAGAACATGAGCACATTTATAGTAGCAGAAATTGGAATCAATCATAATGGGGATTTACAGCTTGCAAAAAAATTAATTGATATTGCTGTAATAGCAGGCTGCGATGCTGTTAAATTCCAAAAACGAACTGTGGATAAAGTGTATACAAAAGAGTATTTGGATGGTCCAAGAAAGAGTCCGTGGGGAGAGACACAAAGAGCCCAAAAGGAAGGACTTGAATTTGGAAAAGAGGAATACGATCAAATTGATCAGTACTGCAAAGAAAAAGGAATTGAGTGGTATGCTTCAGCATGGGACGTTGATTCACAAAAATTTCTTCAACAATATGAGCTTAAGTACAATAAAGTTGCTTCGGCAATGTTGACAAATGATGAATTGCTGGAGGAAATTGCAAAAGAAGGCAAATATACTTTTATAGCAACTGGAATGAGCACGTTTAAAGAAATTGATCATGCGGTAGAAATTTTTGAGAGGTATAACTGTCCGTTTGAACTGATGCACTGCAACAGTACATATCCTATGCCTTTGGAAGACGCAAATTTAAGATTGATTAAAGTGCTTGCAGATATTTATAAATGCAAGGTTGGATATAGCGGACATGAAACAGGGACTTTGGTAAGCACTTGCGCAGTTGCGGCAGGAGCAACTTCAATTGAGCGGCATATTACGATAGACAAAGAGATGTATGGTTCTGACCAGAAGGCGTCAATAGAGGCTTATGAACTTTGCAAACTTGTAAAGGATATCCGTGAAACAGAAAAGATTATGGGCACAGGTGAAAAAATATTAACAGCGGCAGAAGAGGAAGTAAAGAAAAAACTTAGGGGCTGATAAAAAATGATAAATCTAATTGTGTTTGATATCGACGGTGTTATTACGGATGGAACTGTTATTATAGATTCTGCTGGAAATGAACAAAAGCAGATAAGTCTTAAAGATATTGATGCTATTTTTGAATTGCATAAAAGTGGATACAAGCTTGCTGCTATCACAGGTGAAGATACGGAGATTGTAAATTATTTTGAAAAGAGATTTCCCTGGGATTACTTTTATCGGGGAAATAAAACAAAAAAGGAAACGATACAGCAGATAGAACAAATAGCCGGAGTGACACGGGAAAATATCTGCTATGTGGGTGATGGAAAATATGATATCGAACCGCTCACTTATGTAGGGCTGGGTATATGTCCTGCAAATGCAATTGACAGGGTTAAAAACGCATCTGATATCATTTTGCAGAATGATGGCGGAAAAGGCTGCATTTGGGAACTGATCTCAATATTAGAAAAATATAATGATGATGAGTGTTCCTATAAATATTTCTATGGAAGGCTGAAGGAACACTCTAATATTTTTAAAAAATTGGCTTCTGATCAGGAACTGGCCAATACAATTATGAGTATTGGGGATAAGGTGATTGAAATTTTTAAAAATCACGGCGCAGTTTATTTGTGCGGAAATGGTGGAAGCGCTGCGGACGCCCAACATATTGCAACAGAATTTGTCAGTCGTTTTTATAAGGAAAGGCCAGGATTAAATGCAGAGGCATTGTCAGTAAATACGTCTACATTAACTGCAATAGGGAATGATTACAGTTTTGAACGCGTTTTTGTAAGACAGTTAGAAGCTAAAGCGCACACTGGTGATATGGTAATTGGAATTTCTACCAGCGGAACCAGTAAAAATGTGCTGGAAGCATTGCGGTATGCCAAAAGGAATGGAATTTTTTCTGTACTCCTGATGGGTGGAAGAGAACTGTCTGAATTGAATGAAGTGTCAGATTATATTGTAAAGGTTCCTTCCCTGATAACGCCGCGTGTCCAGGAAGCACATATTTTTATTGGACATGTGATTGCTGAGTATGTAGAGCATAGACTTTTTAGGAATTTATAGAGAAAAGAAAGGAAGACACAAAAGTGTCAAGAAAATAAAAATGGTATTGGATAATTATAAAATCAGCGGTAAGACCTGCCTGATTACTGGTGGGGCCGGGTTACTTGGACAAAAACATGCGGAGGCTGTCATTGAAGGAGGGGGAATTCCGGTATTGTTGGATATATCTCAGGAAGCACTAAACAATGCATTGGCCGGATTAAAAGAAAAATACCCGGACACTGAGATAAGTACACATAAAGTAGATATTGGAAATCGCGGGGAGTTAATAAGAGTTCGCGATGATGTTTTAAAGAAATATGGTCATATTGATATTTTGATTAACAATGCGGCAAATAATCCTAAAGTCGAGGACAAAGGAGCAAACTTTGGAAATATCAGGTTTGATAATTTTCCCTTAGATTTATGGAACGGAGATATTTTGGTGGGATTAACAGGCGCATTTTTATGCGCGCAGGTATTTGGAATGGTAATGGAAGAGCAACATTCAGGCGTGATTCTGAATATATCATCTGATTTGGGGATAATTGCGCCTGATCAGAGAATATACAGGAAAGATGGACTGGAAGAAAAAGATCAGACGATTAAGCCGGTTACATATTCTGTTATTAAGCATGGCTTACTGGGATTGACAAAATATTTGGCAACTTATTGGGCAAGTCAGGGAATCAGAGTAAATGCTGTTTGCCCAGGCGGAGTCTACAATGGACAAGATGAGCAATTTCTTGGAAAATTAACAAACTTGATTCCAATGGGAAGGATGGCAGACAAGGATGAGTATAAGGCAACTATTTTGTATTTAATCTCAGACGCAAGTTCGTATATGACAGGAGCTACATTGATTGTTGATGGTGGAAGAACCTGCTGGTAGGAGAAAGGTTGAATAAAGATGAGAAGTTTAGGAATTATGCAGGGCAGACTGACAAGTACGTTGGGAAGGGGAATACAGTTTTTTCCTTTTGATGAATGGAAGGAAGAGTTTAAAGCAGCTCAGGAAATTGGAATTGATGAGATAGAGTGGATATTTGATTACCCCGATTATCAGAAAAATCCTTTGTGGACAGAAAAAGGGCGAAAAGAATTAAGCATGATTATACATGAGACTGGTGTGAAAGTTCATGCAGTTTGTTGGGATTATTTTATGAGACGTCCATTTTATAAATATGAGGCAAGTGACGCTCTTAAGATAATGGAAGAAAATAAGATGATCATACAGAAGGTATTTGAGGCAATGTCCGAGATTAAGGCAAACTTAATTGAAATTCCAATGGTAGATGATTCATCAGTAAAAAATGAAAATGAAGAGGAAGCTGCAATCACATTTATTAGATGGGTATGTGATGTGGCAGAAAAATATGGAATCATTGTTGGGCTTGAGACAGATTTTCCTCCTGAAAAATTCAGCAGATTTTTAGAGCAAATTAAAAAAGATAATGTTGTTGCTAATTATGATAGTGGTAATAGCTCAGGACTTGGTTATAACCACAGGGAAGAACTGATTAGTCTTGGAAATTATGTATACAATGTTCATATAAAAGACAGAGTGAAAGGAAATGGAACCGTTGCTTTAGGAACTGGAAGTGCAGATTTTGATGAAGTATTTGGAACGTTAAAGGAAATTGGATATAAAAACAGTTTTATATTGCAGGCAGCGAGGGGAAAAGACGGAGAAGAAAAAAGTAATATCAGGCAGCAAATAGATTTTGTTAAAGCGTATTTAGAAAAATATTCTATAGAATAAGAGAGCTAAGTTATGGGAAATAAAGTGGAAAAAGTTTTATTTGTAGGACTGGGTGGAATTGGACAGCGTCATTTACGCAATCTGAAACAAATGAAAGGCGATTGTGTTCAAGTTTATGCATTCAGAAAAAGAAATGCACAATTTGTTTTAAACAATAAGTTGGAAATTATTGAGAATGAAGAACTAAATACAAAGTATGGAATTATTTGTGTCAATTCGTTGGAGGATGCATTTCAAAAAGGAGTTGATACTGTTTTTATATGTAATCCCACAAGTATGCATATGGAAGTTTTGGCAAAAGCAATTAAAGCAGGATGCAATGTTTTTATTGAGAAACCAATTGCACCAAATTTAGAAGGAATTGAAGAAATAGAAAGACTTCTTTCTGAAAATGGAAATACCGTATTTGTTGGATACCAAAATAGATTCCATCCATGTATTGTGAAAGCAAAGACGCTGATAGAAAGGCAGGAGATAGGCAATATATTATCAGTGAATGCAGAAATAGGCGAGTGTGTTAAGAATTGGCATAAATATGAAGATTATAGAACAATGTATGCATGCAGAAAAGATTTAGGAGGCGGAGTGGTGGTAACTCAGATTCATGAGCTGGATTACCTGTATTATTTATTTGGCGCGCCTAAAACTGTATATGCTATAGGTGGAAAATTATCTGATTTAGAGATTGATGTTGAGGATGTTGTGAATATTTTAATGGGCTATGAAATAGGGGAAAGGTATATTCCCGTTAATGTACATGAGGATTACATTCAAGTGCCTGCCCGGCGAAAATGCAGGATTGTTGGAACCAAAGGGAAAATGGAATTTGATTTATTGTCATCTGTGTTTAATCTATACAATGAGTCAGGGAATGTGACATATTCAGAGACATTTGAATTTGAACGAAATAACATGTTCTTACAGGAAATGCAGGAATTTATAAGCTGTATAGAAGAAAAACGCAATACGTTTATTTCTTTTAATGAGGGAAAAAAGAGTTTGGAAATGGCAATGGCTGTAAAGGAATCCATGAAAACAGGAAAACCTGTGGAATTTGAAAAATTTATAAATAATTAGAGGGTATGCTATGAAATTATCAGATTATGTGTGGAAATATGTTGAAGAATTAGGAGCAAGACATGTGTTCATGTTCCCAGGCGGCGGAGCAATGCATTTGGTGGATTCCCTGGGGAAAAATGACAGTTTAGAATACATAACTCTGCTGCATGAGCAGGCCTGTGCTATGGCAGCAGAAACTTATTCGCGAATTGACTACAATCTGGGAGTAGCATTAGTAACAACCGGACCAGGGGGGACCAATGCTATAACTGGAGTTGCAGCGGCATGGCTGGAATCAACACCTATGCTGGTAATTTCAGGACAGGCAAAGACAGAGGATCTGAAAGATGGCTATGGCGTCAGACAACGGGGAAATCAGGAGATTGGAATAATTGATATTGTGTCATCTATCACTAAATATGCGGTGACAGTGAAAGAACCAAAGAAAATAAAGTATCATTTGGATCGTGCCATATATGAAGCAAAAAGCGGCCGGCCTGGTCCGGTGTGGCTTGATATTCCACTGGATATACAGGCAGCAGAAATAGAAGTTGCGGAACTTGAATCATATATTTCTGACGAAAATGCATTTTATGTGGAAAAAGAATTGCAGGAAAACGTAAAAAAGGTTGTCGAACTGTTAAAAGAAGCTAAAAGGCCGGTCATAATTGCAGGACAGGGAATTGAGCGGAATAATGGGAAAGAAACATTTAGAAAATTAGTTGACAGGCTTCAGATACCAGTTCTTTTTAGCTGGATTGCAGTTGAATTGTTAGAACATGATCATGTGTGCAATCTTGGGAAACCTGGAATGGTAGCACCAAGATATTCTAATTTTACGATGCAGGACTCAGATTTGATTATTGCCATAGGAACACGTTTGGATCCGGCTATGATAGGGTATAATCCAGAAGATTTTGCGCCTTGTGCTAAAAAAGTGATAGTTGATATTGATGGAAATGAACTGAATAAATTTAAATTTGATATTGAGTTAAAAATGCAGTCTGATGCGGCAGCATTTGTTGAAGAATTGCTAAAACAAATTAGTAAAGTAAAGCTAAATAATGAAACTTCAAAGTGGCTTGAGCAATGTCAAAGTTGGAAAAAACAATATCCGGTGGTTTTAGAAGAGTTTAAAAAAGATGAAGGGGCGGTGAATCCGTATTATTTTATTGATATATTGTCAAATGAATTGTCAGATGATGATGTAATAATTCCAGGAAGTTCCGGAGCCGGAATAGATGTATTTTGGATGTGCTTCAAAAACAGGAAAGAGCAGCGAACATTGGCAACAGGTTCTCTTGGTTCAATGGGGTATGGTCTTCCGGCAGCCATAGGTGCATGTCTTGCTTCTGGTAAGCGGACTATTTGTGTAGAAGGTGACGGAAGCATTCAGCTAAATATTCAGGAATTTGCAAGTATTGTTGGAATGAATCTTCCTGTTAAAATATTTATAAATGGAAATGGCGGGTATCTTTCAATTATGAATATGCAGAGGACGCATTTTTCAGGAAACTTTGTTGGTGCAAATAATGAGAGTCACTTATATTTACCTGACATAACAAAAGTGGCAGATTCTTATGGGATAAAAACAGTTGTAGTTGATAAACATGCAAAATTGGAAGAAAGTATACGACAGACATTAGAAGCAGAAGGTCCGGCTTTGTGTTATGTCTGTATGAGGGATGATATTCCAATTCAGCCGAAGGTAATGTCAAGGGTTGCGGAAAATGGTTCAATGATTTCTGGAACACTTAGAGATTTATGGCCTTTTTTAAAGGAATAAAAATATGATGCAATTGGAAAATATTTTAGA
>VSNT01000098.1 GCA_009774465.1 Lachnospiraceae bacterium | reverse complement strand
CTTGTGTCCCTGTGAATCAAGTTATAATTTATTTAATATAAAATGGAGGGCTGAAAAATGAGTACTTTTTCACAGGCGAGTCAAAGAATAGCTGCTTTGCTCGACGAAAACAGTTTCGTTGAGATCGGTGCGCAGGTTACTGCGAGAAGCACTGATTTTAATCTGAAACAGACAGAAACTCCTTCTGATGGTGTTATCACCGGATATGGAGTGATAGGTGGTAATCTTGTGTATGTATACAGCCAGGATGCGTCTGTATTAAACGGAAGCGTTGGTGAAATGCATGCCAGAAAAATTGCCAGCCTTTATGATCTGGCACTTAAAATGGGCGCACCCGTAATTGGGCTTATTGAATCTGCCGGACTTAGATTACAGGAAGCTGCAGATGCACTGAACGGATTTGGCGAGATCTACAAAAAGCAGGTACTTAGTTCAGGAGTGATTCCTCAGATTACTGCTATTTTTGGTTCATGCGGCGGCGGACTTGCCCTGATCCCTACTTTGACAGACTTTACTTTTATGGAAGAAAAGAAGGCAAAGCTGTTTGTAAATGCGCCTAATGCGTTAGATGGAAATGAAATCAGCAGATGTGATACTTCCGCTGCGGCATTCCAGAGTGAACAGGCAGGCATTGTTGATGTAGTCGCAGACGAGGCATCTATTTTTGCCCAGATCAGAGAGCTTGTATGTATGCTTCCGGCAAATAATGAAGAAGATCCGGTTTTTGAGGACTGCACAGATGATTTAAACCGTTCCTGTGCAGAAATTGCAAATTGTACGGGCGATACAGCAATTGCATTATCACAGCTTGCGGACAGCGGTGCGGTATTTGAAGTTAAGGCCGGATACGCAAAGGAAATGGTAACTGCATTTATTAAGTTAAATGGCGTGACAATCGGTGCGGTTGCAAACCGCAGCGAGGTTTATGGAGAAGATGGAACGGTTACAGATAAGTTCGATCCGGTTCTTACTCCGGCAGGATGTGATAAGGCAGCAGAATTTATTACTTTCTGTGATGCATTTAATATTCCGGTGCTTTCTCTTACCAATGTAAAGGGCTTTAAAGCAGATAAATGTTCCGAAAAGAAAATTGCAAAGGCATCAGCAAAGCTTACATATGCATTTGCTGATGCAACAGTTCCCAAAGTGAATGTTGTAATCGGACAGGCTTTTGGAAGTGCGTATGTGACCATGAATTCCAAGGCAATCGGTGCTGATATTACTATGGCATGGCCGGATGCACAGATTGGAACTATGGATGCAAAATTAGCGGCAAAGATTATCTGTGACGGTCAGGGAGCAGAGAAGATTGAGGCTTGTGCAAAGGAATATGCTTCTCTCCAGACAAGTGCGGCAGGTGCAGCAAAGAGAGGGTATGTAGATCAGATCATTGAGCCGGCAGCAACCAGAAAGTATCTGATAGGCGCTTTTGAAATGCTGCTTTCCAAGAGAGAAGATCGTCCCGCAAAAAAGCATGGTACAGTATAGGAAAGGATGATACTTAATATGAAAAAATGGTTACTAGTATTAGGTATGGTTACCTGTATGCTTGGTCTCACAGCCTGCGGCAGGCAGGAGGATAAGGCGGATCTGCTTACCACACAGGAAGCACAGCAGTTTGCAGAAAACTATGTTACTGTGATCAGTGAGATCGTAGCCCAGCAGAGCGAGGAAAACTATATTGCCTATTTAGAGCAAAGCGGTATGGACTCCTCTGCCTTTAAGAGTGCTTTTGAAAGCTGGAAGAGCGCTTTAGGGGATATGGGTAATTATGTGGAAATAGTTGGAGTCACTGAAAATTCTATGGAGAAAGAAGTTGTTGAAGGCGCAAGCTATGCTGTGGATGGAACAGTCACAGTAAAGATAAAAGGCGAAGTGCGTGACGCAAATGTTGAAATTGTGTACGAAGATGGTTTGCCTCTCAGCATTACCACCAACGTGGAATACTCCTTTGGTGAGATAATGGAAAAGGCCGCACTGAATACACTTCTTGGTATGGGAACCGTGTTTATTGTGCTTATTTTAATCAGTGCAATTATCAGTTGTTTCGGAGTGATTCCCAAGATTCAGGATAAGCTGACAAAGAAATCTGACAAAGAAAACGTCAAGGGTGCAGCAGTTAGCAATGCAGTTAAACAGACCGTCGAAACCGAAGAACTGTCTGATGACCTTGAACTGGTTGCAGTTATTTCAGCGGCAATTGCAGCAAGCGAAGGCGCTTCTTCCACAGATGGTTTTGTGGTCAGAAGCATTAGACGTGCCGGTAGTAAATGGCAGAGAGCGTAGTTTTTAAATGAATGTATAGATTGCAAGGAGGAAAATCCTCCCCTCGTCAAGGGGGTCGGATTTTCTTCAACAAATAAGGAGGATAAATCCTCCCTTGGCAAAAGGGACTTGGATTTTCTCAACAAATAAGGAGGATAAATCCTCCCTTGGTTAAAGGGACTTGGATTTTCTCAAAAAATAAGGAGGATTAGGAAATGAAAAATTATACAATTACCGTAAATGGCAACGTATATGATGTAGTAGTAGAAGAAGGTGCATCTACAGGGGCACCCGCACCGGCAGCGCCTAAAGCTGCACCGAAGGCAGCTCCCAAGGCAGCTCCTGCAGTAAAAGCAGCAGGCGGAGCAGGAAGTGTTAAAGTGGAAGCCGGAGCAGCAGGAAAGGTATTTAAGGTAGAAGCAAGTGTAGGACAGTCACTTAAGGCTGGTGATACAGTAGTCATTCTGGAAGCAATGAAGATGGAAATCCCTGTTGTAGCACCTCAGGACGGTACCGTAGCCAGCATTGATGTAGCAGTTGGTGAAGCTGTTGAGGCAGGCGCATTACTTGCAACAATGAATTAGTTAGTGCAGTAAGCGCTGCGAAAATTTATCGGAGGTAAAACAAATGGATTATATAGTATCTACACTGTCCAATCTGATCCATCAGACAGCCTTTTTCAATCTTACCTGGGGCAACTATCTGATGATCCTTGTGGCTTGTGTATTTCTCTATCTCGCGATCGCTAAGGGCTTTGAACCACTGCTCCTTACCCCAATCGCATTTGGCATGCTGCTGGTTAACATTTATCCTGATATCATGTTAAGCATTAAAGATTCCGCAAATGGAACCGGTGGACTGCTGTATTATTTTTATCTCTTAGATGAATGGGCAATCCTGCCGTCATTGATTTTTATGGGTGTCGGTGCGATGACGGACTTCGGTCCTTTGATTGCCAATCCTAAGAGCTTCTTACTTGGTGCTGCAGCACAGTTTGGTATCTTTGCAGCATATTTTGGAGCAATTGCAATGGGCTTTAATGATAAAGCAGCAGCAGCAATCTCCATTATCGGTGGTGCAGATGGCCCTACGTCTATTTTCCTTGCAGGAAAATTAGGACAGACAGCCCTTCTTGGACCAATTGCAGTGGCAGCATATTCTTATATGTCGCTGGTACCTATTATCCAGCCGCCTATTATGAAGCTGCTTACAACTGAAAAAGAAAGAAAGATCAAAATGGGACAGCTTCGTCCGGTTTCCAAACTGGAAAAGATACTCTTCCCCATTATTGTTACAATTGTAGTCTGCATGATTCTTCCTACTACAGCGCCTTTGGTTGGTATGTTGATGTTAGGTAATCTGTTCAGAGAATCCGGTGTGGTAAGGCAGCTTACCGATACTGCATCTAACGCACTTATGTATATTGTAGTTATTCTGTTGGGTACTTCCGTAGGAGCAACTACAAGTGCCGAAGCTTTCCTGAATCTGGATACTTTAAAGATAGTTGCGCTTGGTTTGATTGCGTTTGCATTTGGTACTGCAGCAGGTGTACTTTTTGGAAAGCTTATGTGTATTGCAACCAAGGGAAAGGTAAATCCTCTTATTGGTTCGGCAGGTGTATCTGCAGTTCCTATGGCGGCCAGAGTTTCTCAGAAGGTTGGCGCGGAGGCAGATCCTACGAACTTCCTTTTGATGCATGCAATGGGACCTAACGTTGCAGGTGTTATTGGTACAGCGGTGGCAGCCGGTACATTTATGGCTGTGTTTGGAGTATTTTAATAACATGAAAAGAAATTCTAAGACGTCAAAAGACGCCGCCAAAGAATTTCTATGTTTCATGTAAGAAGAATGACTCCAGAGAGTCATTCTTCCAAGTAAGGTTTATATAATAAGGAGGATTTTAAAATGGCAGAACAGGCTAAAAAACCGGTTGGAATCATGGAAACTGTTCTTCGTGATGCACATCAGTCTTTGATTGCAACAAGAATGCCCACCGAGATGATGCTTCCAATCGTTGAAAAAATGGATAAAGTTGGCTATCATGCAGTAGAGTGCTGGGGCGGCGCTACCTTTGATGCATCACTTCGTTTCTTAAAGGAAGATCCCTGGGAGAGACTTAGAAAGTTGAGAGATGGATTTAAGAATACAAAACTGCAGATGCTTTTCAGAGGTCAGAATATTTTAGGTTACAGACCTTATGCAGATGACGTAGTAGACAGCTTTGTTGAGAAATCTATTGCAAATGGTATTGATATCATTCGTATTTTTGACTGCTTGAATGATCTTAGAAACCTTCAGGAAGCAGTTAATGCTACAAATAAAGTGAAAGTACAGGAAGGCAGAGGCCATGCACAGGTTGCTCTTTCTTATACTTTAGGCGACGCCTATACGATGGAATACTGGATGGATATGGCGAAGAAGATTGAGGAAATGGGTGCGGATTCTATTTGTATCAAGGATATGGCAGGTCTTTTGGTTCCTTATAAGGCATCTGAAATGATTGCTGCTATGAAGTCTGCAACGAAGCTTCCGATTCAGCTTCATACTCACTATACATCAGGTGTTGCAAGTATGACCTATCTTAAGGCAGTTGAGGCAGGAGTAGATGTAATTGACTGTGCAATTTCTCCTTTTGCTATGGGTACTTCACAGCCTGCAACAGAGGTTATGGTTGAAACCTTTAAGGGCACACCTTATGATACCGGTTACGATCAGAATCTTTTATCTGAGATTGCTGATTACTTCAGACCTTATAGGGATGAGTGCCTTGCAAGCGGACTTCTTAATCCCAAGGTTATGGGCGTTGATATTAAGACACTTTTATATCAGGTTCCCGGCGGTATGCTTTCCAACATGGTAAGTCAGTTGAAAGAGCAGAATGCAGAAGACAAGTATTATGATGTATTAAGAGAAATTCCTCAGGTTAGAAAAGATTTAGGCGAGCCGCCGCTTGTAACTCCTTCATCCCAGATCGTAGGTACACAGGCAGTATTTAATGTACTTATGGGTGAAAGATATAAGATGGCAACCAAGGAGACTAAGGCAGTGCTTCGTGGTGAGTATGGTCAGACAGTTAAGCCTATGAATCAGGAAATTATCGACAAGGTTATTCCTGGTGAAAAGAGAATTACCTGTCGTCCTGCTGATTTAATTGAAAACGAAATGGATAAGCTGGAATCTGAAATGAAGGAATGGAAGCAGCAGGATGAGGATGTATTATCCTACGCTTTATTCCCTCAGGTTGCAACAGACTTTTTCAAATACCGTCAGGCACAGCAGGAAAAGGTCGATATGTCACAGGCTGATACAAAGAACGCGGCATATCCTGTGTAATGAAATAATGGATGTCGCCTGTTGCGAGTCATCTTTAGGCTAAGCAGATAACCCCTTGTACAAATGATTTGTATGAGGGGTTTTTGTGTGATATAATGTACACAAAGGAGTAAAATTATGGATAATAAACGCTTTGCACTGCTTATAGACGCAGATAATATTTCAGCAAAATATATTGGCTCTATATTGGAAGAGCTGTCAACTTACGGTATTACCACTTATAAAAGAATCTATGGAGACTGGACCAGTACACAGGCAACGAAATGGAAGGGAGAACTATTGGAAAACTCTGTAATTCCTGTGCAGCAGTTCAGCAATACAGTAGGAAAAAATGCTACTGATTCCACGCTGATCATTGATGCAATGGATATTCTTTATACAGGAAATGTAGATGGATTTTGCATTGTGTCCAGTGACAGTGACTTTACCCGTCTGGCCAGCCGCCTTCGGGAATCGGGAATGGAAGTGATTGGAATGGGGGAAGAAAAGACGCCCCGTTCTTTCCGTGTAGCCTGCACCCGGTTTGTTAATCTGGAGAACTTAAGTAATCAGGATGAGGAGGCAGAAAATAAAGATAATAAGGATAACACAATCAGCAGAGAAGTAGTTTACAGTGCAATTACCAATATTATTAATGAAAATGAAAATAAAGGCAAGAGCGTCGAACTTGCCGCTGTGGGCAACCGGCTGGTGAATATGTACCCCGACTTTGACGTGAGAAGTTATGGCTACAGTCTTTTGTCCAAGTTTGTGGAGGACGCCGGATTATTTCTTTTGGAGAAGAAGCAGAATGTAGTTACTCTTTCTCTGAAAGATAATGAACAATCACAGGAAGAAATCAAAAATTATGTTAAAGAAATGATTCATAAAGCAGGCAATAAAGGAATTGGAATCAGTGAGTTGAGCAATCGAGTGTATAGCAAATATGCCAATTTTAACGTGAAAGATTTTGGGTACAGCCAGTTTTCCAAGTTTGTTCAGGGGATTGATACGGTGGAGCTGTATCAGGATAAAAATGACAGGAAACGGGCGAGAAAAAAATAATATAATTCATTAAGAGTAAAACCGACAGGAGAGCAGACTATAGTTGCTCTTCTGCCGGTTTTTTTGCATAATTGGCCAGTTTCTTTTCTTTGGAACGGTTTTGATATTTCACTTTCATAAAGGTGAGAATATCGTCCTGGTCACGTTTATCCATAAGAAGAAAATAGAACAGAAACTGTCGTTCCCATCTGTTAAGAAATTTAAATTTTTTGCTATTCTCAGGAGCATTTATATATTCAACAAAAAAGGATAAATCTTCTGTCATATCAATTCCGTCATCCTGCGGTTTTAATGCAAAATCCATATTGATATTATAAGTAACAACCAGATCAAGAAAGTTTTCGACAGGAACTCCGTACAGTTTGGCAAGGTTATAGAGGGAATTAACCGGAGGTGTCACCCTGCCTGTTTCATAGTGTGAGTAGGTCTGTCTGGTAATATTTAAGTGTGAAGCAACAAATTCCTGTGAATAATTGCAGGATTTACGCAGATCTTTCAAGTATTGCTCTAGAGTATTGTTTGCCATAGCTTTCCTTTCCTGTAATTTGAAACAACTAATGGTATTTACAGTAAACCAATATTATATACTGTTTTGTGAATTTAGAAGCGTACTGTCTATGTCTGTTATAATTTCAAATTGTATACTAAAAAATACTTGAAAATATATTAGCAATAGCATATACTTTTAAAAGAGCTATTATTAATAGCATTTTTGCTATGTTTAGTAAACATTAATAGCTTTTTACATGGCGGATAACCGCAAAAAAATCTTGAAGGAGGACGAAATGAAAGCAAGTATTATCAAGAAAATGATGACTGGCGTACTGGCTGCTTCTTTAGTTATGGCACCTGCAATGAGTGTTGGTGCTACAACCGTAACTGGCGGCGGTTCATGCGCAGAAGAAGTTGTTGCGTCCAGTACATCAGGCGAAGTAACAACTGTTGCAGAAGTTCCTGTAACAAGCTCAGTTGCAGGCGCTAAGACAACTGTTGCAGGCGTTTATCTTGCAACCAGCGTAAACGGAAGCGTTGTTTCAACACCTGTAGCAGCAATTGCAGAAGGATATGGCCTTACAAGTGCTGACAAGCCTTATGCAAAATTTCTTAACATGGATGCAAAGAAGAGCTATCTTGCAAAAGCTGCCATTGATGTAGCAGCACAGGCAAAAGGAGCTGTAGTAGGTCCTATGCTCAATATTGAGCTTGGAAAGATGACAGCAGGCAAGTACAGCTTACTGCCTTCAGATGGCGCAGCAATCAGATTGTCTTTAGGCATTCCTGCAAACTTCGCACAGGCAGATGCTACTTTTGCAATTGTATGTGTTCGTCCCGGTGGTGTAGTGACAATTCTGGAAGATGTTGACACAAATCCGAATACTGTTACTTTTGATACAACCGGTGGTGCAGGTGCATACGCAATGATCAAATATTAATTGATTATTGCAGATTAAACAAAAAGTGGTAATGGCTTTAAGGAAGAGGACACTGGCGTAAGAGGATGACGCCAGTGTCATTCCTGTGATAAGACAAATGATATCAAAACCATGAAAAGTATTGTGAATATAAAAAATAAAATAAATATTTATCTACTGCTCATCATTCTGATTATTTTTGGAATTTTTCAATATGGAATTGGCAAAATTTATGGATTTACAATGGTGCCGGATGAGTTTGGATATTGGACAAGCGCAGCAAAAAAAGTTGGTTTCGACTGGTCAGATGTGGCGTCACTGGGATCATATTATTCTTTTGGCTATAGCTTTATTTTAACACCCATTTTACGTCTGTTTCGGAATGGAGTAATGGCCTACAGGGCGGCAGTAGTTGTCAATATGCTGCTCATGTGTGCCGGAATGTTTTTAATTTTCGGAATAATCAAAAGACTGTTTCCGGAAATAGACAGAAAAAAACAGGTGTTTGTTGGCAGTATCGCAGTTTTTTACCCTGTATGGATTTTTAATATGCAGATGACTATGGCGGAAGCACTTCTTATGTTTCTTTTTGTGCTGATTACCTGGTTATTTGTATGTCTGATACAGGAGCCAAAGGCAATAACAGCAATACTTTTGGCAGGCGCTCTTGTTTATATTTATTGGGTACATATGAGAACAGCAGGGGTGTTGATTGCCTGTATTATTACGCTGATTTTATGGATTATTTCTGATCGCCCGAAGGTAAAACCAGTATTGGTTTTCATTGGGGCTTTGTTACTGCTTGTTGTACTGACAGTTGTTTTTAAGCAAAATACCGTGGTTACAGTTTTTTCAAATACGGACAGTCAGCTTCTGGCAGGAAACGATTATGGCGGGCAAATGGGAAAGCTTAAGCAGCTCACTACATTCTATGGAATGAAGTTGTTTGTAAAAGAAGTGATTGGAAAAGTTTTTTACCTGGGACTTACGAGCTTTGGGCTTTTTTACTGGGGGATAGGCTGGACTTTAAAAAAAAGTTGTTTTTTAATAGCTAAGTTTTTTAAGAAAAGAAAAATTGAAATGATAGAATGGGTTTTTCTCTTTCTTTTCCTTTCTATGCTTGGAGAGATTTTAATCAGCAGTATTTATATGCATCCTGTTGGAAACATTGATTCATTGATTTATGGAAGATATGATGAATTCCCTGTGCCGGTTTTTTTGATGATTGGCGCGATTGCCATGAGTAAAAGCAGGTGGCATTTCAGAGGAACCTTACTTGCAGGTACAGTTACAGGCCTGATGATTCCAATGCTTTTAGATGTAATAGAGGCCAGGGAGTTGAGCGGTCTGAGAGGATATATGGTGGCCGGTATCAGTTATCTTTTAAAGGAAGATAGTCTGGATATTTACAGTTTTTTTCAGGATACCTGGATGTTTGGATTTTTTATTATGCTTCTGGTTGCTTTTTTTATATGGCTGTCAGAAAAACGGGAAAGCCTGGTTTGGGTATTAACAGGAATTATAGTACTTGAAATTGCTGCGGGACTGCACATTAGCAGCCATTATACTTATCGTGTCAACAGTTCAAATTTTATGGATTTAACAATTTCAGAAGAAATTATTGATAAAGCGGAAACAAATGACAGAATTTTGTATCTGAATGAAGGAGCTCACCCGTATATTGATTTTCTTCAGATGCAGCTTGGAGACAGATCCATAGAAGTTATTTCTAAAGATGATTTTAATATGGAAGATATTGGAATAAGCAATGTATTTTTAATCACGCATATTGATACTGAATATAAGAGCTGGCTGGATGGTATGTTTGACCAGTGTGTAAGGTCAAATACGTTTTATTTGTTTTATAATATATAGTTTTTTTACAACGGGTAACAAATGCATGTATAAGGCGCATATAGTGGAAAGGATGCGGATTTGAGATGAAACTGATCATACAGATTCCCTGTTATAATGAGGCGGAAACACTGGAAATTGCATTAAACGACTTACCACGTAAACTGGAAGGCGTTGATGAAATTGAATATCTGATCATCAATGATGGAAGTATGGATAATACAGTAGAGGTTGCCAAAAAATGGGGTGTGCATCATGTAGTCAACTTTAAGCAGAACAAAGGACTTGCAAAAGGCTTTATGGCAGGAATTGACGGGTGCCTTCGAAATGGTGCGGATATTATCGTTAACACAGATGCAGACAACCAGTACTGCGCAGAAGATATAGCAACCTTAATCCAGCCTATTTTAGAAGGAAAGGCAGATATGGTTATCGGAGCAAGGCCAATTGATCAAACAGAGCATTTTTCCTTTATTAAAAAGAAATTACAGCATTTTGGAAGCTGGGTGGTACGCAAGGCGTCCAATACGAACATTCCGGATGCTCCCAGCGGATTTCGCGCATATTCAAGAGATGCGGCTATGCGGCTGAATGTGGTAAATGATTATACATATACACTTGAAACCATTGTACAAGCAGGAAGAGAAAAAATAGCCATCACCAGTGTACCTGTCAGAACCAACGAAGAGCTGCGTCCATCCAGACTGTTTAACAGCATCTGGGGATATGTAAAAAAGAGTATGCTGACCATTCTTCGAGCCTATATGATGTACAAGCCTTTAAAAAGCTTTAGCTATTTAGCTGTTGCGCCAATTGCAGTAGGGCTGCTTATTGGATTCCGCTTTTTGTATTATATGGCGGCAGGGCAGTCCGGCGGACATGTTCAGTCATTGATTTTGGCATGTACGTTGATTATTATGGGATTTCTTACCTTTATGATAGGTCTGATGGCAGATGTAATTGCAGCCAACAGAAAACTCCTTCAGGACACCCAATACCATACCAGGAAAACTGAGTATGATGCAATTTATATGCAGATGAAGATGGAAAAAGAAGCAGTAAAGACCTACAGAGTGTTAGGAGATTCAGAGAAAGAAAAGGAAAGCTTTGAAAGTGTAAGCGTATCCTTATGACATAAATTTGAGAACCTTGAAAATTTCATATTTTATATCAGGATTTGGTTGCGGCAGAAAGAGAAGTGTGCTATATTGAAAAACAGAAACACATCAAATTTCAGGATATTTTCTTTAAAAGCAAATTAATTATTCAATTCAGTAATTCAAAAAATATCCCAAATTTAAAATTTCATATGGCACATGGGATACGAGCTGGACTGCCATTGTTAGACTTTCGTCTACTGCCATATTCCATGCAGGAAAGGCAGGTTTATGACGAAACAAACAAAAGCGCAAAGCAACGACTATCAGATTCCAAATTCGCGGATAAGGGATAACTCCAGCAAGATCATTTTTGGAGATGCCCACTTATGTTCCCAGTTTTTACACGGGTATGTGAATATTCCGCTGCTAAAAGATGTGCAGCCGGAGGACATTGAAGATGTATCAAAACGGTATCTACATATGTTCACGGAGGAGAGAAACTCGGATGTAGTAAAAAAGATCCGGATAAAAGGAAACGATACACCGTTTTATTTAATTTCACTTATTGAACATAAGTCGCAAGTGGATTATAATGTAATTATGCAGGTACTGCGCTATATGGTCTACATCTGGGAAGACTATGAAAAAGAGCAGGAAAGGAAGCATAAAGGCATTAGTAAAACGAAGGATTTTAAATATCCACCGGTACTTCCAATTGTTTACTATGATGGAACAACTGACTGGAAAGATGGTATCAAATTAAAAAACAGGGTTTATTTAAGTGATATTTTTGAAGAATATATTCCGAACTTTAAATGTATCCTTGTACAGCTTAGAGATTACAGCAATAAAGAAATCATGGAAAAGAAAGATGAGCTTTCCATAGTCATGATGATCAGCAAGCTGCAGAAAGCGGCAGATTTTACGGAAGTCAGCAGAGAGATCAATTCGGAATATTTGGAAGATATTACGTCCAAGTCTCCAGAATATTTACTGGATATCATGGCGCAGATAGTGGAAGTACTGCTTTTGAAGATCAATGTGCCACGCAAAGAGGCAGAAGAATTTTCAGGAAAGGTAAAGGAGCGGCATATGGGAGAGTTATTTGCAAATTTTGAAGCATATGATGTGCAGGAGACGCGGCGGCTTGCCAGGGAAGAAGTTAGGGAAGAGGATATTATTAGCGTTATTAGAATCATGAAGGAAGTGGCTGTTTCCAAAGAAATTACTAAACAGCAGTTGATGAAGCAGTTTGGGTTGAGTGAGCAGGAGGCGGAGGAAAAGCTTAAGGCGAATTGGTAGGATAGAATAAAAGTTTATAGGAAATAAAACGGAATCCTGATATAAGGTATGAAATTCTAACAAAAGGTAGAGTTGGCATGCTTTGTGTCGGGATTTTTTGCATGGAGAATCAGTGATGAAACAAAAGAAAAAATTACTTGTAACGGCATCAACATTTCCCAGATGGGAAGGAGATACAGAGCCACGATTTATATTAGATCTGGCAGCGCACATGACTGATCAATTTCAGGTGACAGTGTTAGTTCCGGCAGCACCAGGAGCAAAAAGTAGAGAAATATTGGAAGGAGTTGAAGTAATAAGATATCATTATTTTCCAATTCATAAATGGGAAACCTTATGCTATCCTGGAGCAATTGTTCCAAGAATAAAAGAAAAGAAAATAAGAATATTATTAGTTCCTTTTCTATTTTTGTCTCTTTATTTGCATTTATTTAAATTGTTACCTCAATTTGATATTGTACATGCGCATTGGTTGATTCCACAGGGGATTGTGCAGTCCTTTTTTAAAAAGCCTTATATTGTGACGGGGCATGGTGGGGATGTAACTTCATTAAATAGAGGGATTTTTAAGAAGTTAAAGATCAGATGTTTAAAAAAAGCAAAACAGGTTACGACAGTTTCAGAGTATTTAAAATGCAAAGTCCAGGAATTGGTGCCACAGATTTATCCAGATGTCATTTCAATGGGGGTAGATATATCGAAGTTTGGGAAACAATATTGCGTGTCCAACTATTTTGAGCAAGAAGATAAAAAGGTTGTTTTGTTTGTGGGAAGATTGGCTGAAAAAAAAGGTGTTGTGTATTTGATTGAAGCGATGAAAGATATAGATGCCTTATTGGTGATAGTAGGAGACGGACCACTTAGGGAAACTTTAAAAAATTATGCCATGAAGATGAGGAATAAAGTTTTGTTTTTGGGTGCTAAGACACATGCAGAATTAAGAACAATTTATGCATCTGCAGATGTTTTTGTTGCACCATCCATAACCGCTAAAGATGGAGATCAAGAAGGCCTTCCAACTGCCATTATGGAGGCGATGGCTTCCGGGTTACCTGTGGTTGCCAGTCAATCAGGGGGAATTACAGAAATTATTCATAATAAACAAAATGGTGTATTGTGTGAAGAAAAAAATTGCGATCAAATTTCTGATGCAATTAGAAAACTGCTTCGAAATGAAAATTTTAGAACTCAAATAATTGAAAATAGTTATAAAACAGTAAAACAATACGATTATGGCAATATTGCAAGTCGGTATAATTCATTGTTGCATTAATGCATGTACTAATATTTTATATATTGAAATAAAGGATGTTTTTTGATGGAAAAAATATTAATGATTTGCTATAAACGTCCATATCCATTAAGATCTGGAGCGGAAGTCAGAATGTTTCAATACATTGAAATACTTTCGGAGTACTATAAAATAGATGTGGTTTACATATCCGAAAATGAAGAGGAAGAAGATAAGCTAAGTAAAGTATGCGATCATGTAATTACCTATCATAAGCATAACATCACAGAAAATATAAGGGCGTTATATAACTATTTATTTCATGGTATGCCATTGCAGGTTGGGCAATTATATTATAAGAACTTGAATAAATGGTTAAAAGAATGTTCTGGAGAATATAAATATATTATTTGTTTTCATATAAAGATGGCCTCATATATTTTGAATTTATGTGATATAGGTGAGAAAGAAAAAATATATTTTGATGGTACCGACGCAATTACGCTCCAGTCATATAATTCTTATAAAGTAAACAGAGGTTGGAAAAAACTGGCATATTGGGTTGAATACAAGCGAATGCTAAAATATGAAAAAAAAGTATATGAGACAGTTAACAATACAATTCTTATATCGGAAAGAGATAAGTCATTTATTATTAATAATGTAAATGCAGCATGTAATCCAAAGGTTATTTTCAATTATGCAATTGATTTAGGGTATAAAGAAGGTGTAAAAAAAGAAAATCGTTCAATTGTTTTTATGGGAAAAATGAATTATCCGCCTAATGTTGAGGCTGTTACCTATTTTATTGAAAATATATATGGAAAAATTAGAGAAGAATATGATGACGTAGAGTTCCACATTATTGGTGGTTATGTGACAGAAGAGATTAAAAAATATCATGGCAAAAATTCGATTTTTGTGCATGGTTTTGTAGAAGATGCAGCTTCTTTTCTTCAAAAAAGTACGGTAGTTATAGCTCCAATGAGAAGTGGCGCAGGACTACAGAATAAAATTATTCAGGCTATGTATTTAGGTTGTGCAGTTATAACATCTGAAATTGGGGCAGATGGACTAATGAGGCTTTCAGGGAATGAATTGATAATTTATAAGGACGATAAAGATTTTATTAATAAATTAATTTATTTTTTACGACTTGACTCAAGTAATGCGAGAAGACAGTTGGAAATTAATGCAAGGAATTATATACATAAATATTAC
>VSNT01000097.1 GCA_009774465.1 Lachnospiraceae bacterium | reverse complement strand
AAATTATATAATTCCTTTTCTTTTCCCTGAATTTCTTCTTCCAGCAGCCCGATCTGCTTTTTTGCCTTAAAATAATCATCTGCAATATTAAGCTGGAGAAGAACATTTTGTGTGTCAAGCGGCTGCCTTTTAAATGACTGAACTTTTCCATATTCCGTCATTTTATTATTAATATAAGAAGCTACCTTCTGCAGATATTCTTCACTTTCATATCCACTCAGCGTAAATACTTTTCCGCCGATAATTACTTCCGTATCTGTCTTAACTGACATCAAGGCCACCCCTTTACATACAAGATATATGGTTTCTCTTTGGACAACTATACAAGTTCTATTATAATAAGATTATTCAGAAATTTCAAGTCCCAAATGATGATAAGCCAGTTCTGTCACCACTCTTCCTCTGGGGGTACGGTTAATGAATCCATTTTTCAGAAGATATGGTTCATATACATCTTCTATTGTTCCGGAGTCCTCGCCAATTGCTGCCGCAAGGGTATCTAATCCCACCGGGCCGCCGCTGAACTTCTGAATCATGCTAAGCAAAATGTTCCTGTCAATATGATCAAGCCCCATCTTGTCCACATCCATTAAGTCCAGTGCAGTCATGGCAACCTGCTCCGTAATAATTCCATCATGCTTGACCTGCGCATAGTCTCTTACCCGCTTTAAGATTCTGTTGGCCAGTCTGGGCGTCCCTCTGCTTCTTTTGGCCATTTCCATTGCTCCCGCCGCCTCAACCGGCGCGTGCAAAATACGGGCAGAATGCATAATGATGGTCTGCAGCTCCTCCACCGTATAAAATTCAAGTCTGTGGATAATTCCAAACCGATCCCGTAAGGGTGCTGTTAAAAGACCGGCCCTGGTGGTTGCTCCCACCAAAGTAAAGTGAGGAAGATCCAGACGAATGGAACGGGCTGTAGGACCTTTCCCTATCATAATGTCTATCACAAAATCTTCCATTGCAGGATAAAGTACTTCTTCCACCTGACGATTCAGCCTGTGAATCTCATCTACAAACAAAAGATCTCCTTCCTGCAGATTATTAAGAATTGCTGCCATTTCCCCGGGCTTTTCTATTGCCGGTCCGCTGGTGACCTTCATATTAACTCCCATTTCGTTTGCAATAATTCCTGCAAGGGTAGTTTTCCCAAGGCCGGGCGGCCCGTAAAAAAGAACGTGATCCAGAGAATCATTTCTTTGTTTAGCCGCTTCTATATATATTTTCAGGCTATCCTTTATTTTTGATTGACCAATATAGTCATTCAGTTTCTGAGGACGAAGCGTTCCTTCCATTTTGACATCTTCTTCCTGCAAGTTGGTCTCTATCATTCTCTTAACCATATATCTTGTGCTCCATACTGTTTAAAACATATTCTTAAGTGCAAGTTTTAAAATTGTCTCCACACTCATACCTTCTTCAAATGAAACCATATTTACCGCACGCAATGCGTCAGAAGCGGAATACCCAAGTGCTGTAAGCGCCTCCACCGCCTCCTTTTTCGCCTGATTATCCGCTGTTTTTTCATTTGACTGCGTCATTTTTCCTGAAACAAATGTATCCTCTATGGAAACTTTATCTTTTAGATCTAAAATAACCCTCTCTGCTGTCTTTTTCCCGATCCCCGGCGCTTTTGCAATTGCCGCCGCATCCCCTGATATAATGGCAAATCTCAAATTGTCCGCACTCATCACAGATAGAATTGCAAGTCCGCCTTTCGGTCCGATTCCATTTACCGTAATCAGCTTCTTAAATATTTCCAGGTCATCCCTGGTCAGAAAACCATAAAGTTGAAACGAATCTTCCCTGACACAGGTATAGGTGTAAAGCTTAACCTCCCCATTTATTCCGGAAAGCTGCGCTGCCGTTTCACCTGAAATTTTAACATTACAGCCGATCCCCCCTATATCCACCACCACATTATCTTCTGTAATTTCATCAATTCTGCCTTTTACAAATCCGATCATCTATAAGAAGTTCCTTTCCACATAATATTTTGAATATAGGGCAGAACAAAAGAAGCAGCAGCTCCAATTAAAAGCCCTACCCCCAGCCCGGCAACAATAAGAACTGGCGCATAGTATAAAACTCCATATGTTTTTACAACAAATGCCGCAACAATAAGCTGCCCCACATTATGCATCACTCCTCCGGAGCCGCTTACTACAGGCAGATGGAACCAGCTGCTTTTTTTCATAAAAATCATGATAATGCAGCTAAGCCATGCTCCTGCCAGTGAATACAAAATCATAAACAAATTTCCAAACAAAAGGCCGCTTAACAGCGCCTTTAAGGTGGTAAGAAGCAGCGCCTCTTTCCATCCAAATAAGTAAAGGCCGAGGATAACAGCAAGGTTAGCCAGCCCAAGCTTTATTCCCGGAATCCCGCTTTGAAAGGGAATCAACGTCTCTATATAGGAAAGAATCAGCGCAAAAGCAAGCAGCAGCCCCAAAAAAGCAGTTCTGCCTATGCGAACCTGCTCTTTTTCCTCAGATGATTTTTGCTTTGGCTTCTCAGTAAGTGACTGCATCCAGTGCACCTTCCTCCTTTGATTCTATTTGTATTACCAGCTTATGAGGCAGGCAGATAATACTCTCACCGCTCTTTGAAATACTGCGCGCTTTTACACACAATCCGTCAGGACAGTCAGCGTCAGAAACAGACGCCTCTCCGCCGCTGATAAATAAAAGGTTATAATTTTCATCACCCCAGGGAATAAAAACTGTCTGATCTTCCAAAAGAGAATAAGCCCCCGTTTCCTGTCCATCCTGTATCACTTTCACAAGAGCAGGTCCTTCTTTTTCAAAAAAAGAAGGAAAAAGCCATATGAAAAAGGCTGCTATTAAAAAACTTAATATAAGAATCATGTCTTTTTTTAACTTGTTCATAAAATCATTCTAGCATAATCGAACATACGTTTCAAGCACTTTTATCAAGGAATATCTGGACTTTCCCCATTCATTATGTTACGATTTGGCTGAAACATTCAGATGAATTGGAAAGGAGTTTATCATGAGACTTATATTCGTCCGCCACGGCGAACCTGATTATGTAAATGATACATTAACTGAAAAAGGCTGGCGTGAAGCAGAGCTTTTGGCTGAAAGAATCAGTAAATGGAATGTAACAAAGTTTTACTGTTCTCCTCTGGGGCGCGCCAGGGACACCGCATCATGCACCTTGAAGAAAATGAACCGCACAGCACAGACGATAGACTGGATTAAGGAATTTTTCTATCCTGTTGATGATCCTGTCACCGGTAAACAAGGGGTTCCCTGGGACTTTGTCCCCTCCTGCTGGAGTGATGATCCGCTGATGCTGGATCCCAGTAAGTGGGTAAATGCACAAATTCCCAGCCAGAATCCCATGATTGCTTCCGCTTATCAGTCGGTATGTCAAAACATGGATGAACTGCTGGAATCCTATGGCTATCAGCGTAAAAATCACTATTATCAGATGCCTGATGCCAAGGAACGATTTATTTCAAGTACTGTTTCTCCCTCCGACTTGAATCCTTTTGGAAATGTACCGGATACAGGTTCACCATGCCTTGTATTTTTCTGTCATCTTGGCATTACCTGCGTGATTCTTTCTCATTTGCTTAATATACCATTTCCACTGCTTGTACATGGTATCTTTTTACCAACTACCTCTATTACTGTCCTAAACAGTGAAGAGCGATGGGGAAAAGAAGCTTATTTCAGAGCCCAGGCAATCGGTGATGTACATCATCTGCTTAAAGGCGGTGAACCCCTTTCCACAGCAGGTTCCTTTTCTACTGTTTTTGAAGGCTAGAAAAAACAGGGGCTTAAATTTTTACTTATAAGTCCCTGTTTTATAGTTTACATAATTATTTTATGTCAACTTATTCCGTTTCATCTGTACTGCTCACGTCTTCTCCGTCAGCAGCATCCTCAGAATTTTCATTAACCTGCTCTGCTTCGGTATCCTGTTCAGGAATTGTCAGATACTTAAGTTCACCTTTTACATCAACCACTTGATAATTTTCCACAAGGCTATTAATATAGTCCGCTGCTTTCTGACTTGCAATTGTATTTGAGATTGCAGTATTATCCACTTCATCAAAATATCTCTCTAAAAACTCAACTACATAGCATACCTGTGCATTATCATCCCTGATCACTGTAAGATCACCCTGAGTGCGTCCTTCTTCAAAAAGCCATGCTGCCACAGAAGTGGAAGTAATTCCGGAATAATTTTTCCCTTCACTTAAACAGTGCTCTGTCTCAGTATCTTCATAATCAGCTTTTTCTTCTTCAGAAGCATTTTCAATACAAAGCTGTTCAAAATCTGCGCCATTTTCACGCTCTTTCAGCATTGCATCTGCTTTTTTCTCAGCCTCATCCATTGCTGTGCTGACTGCATCTTCTTCAGTTCCCTCTTCTACTTCCGCCTGGAATGTAAAACTCCTGTAATTAACTCTGTCATAGCTTTGCTTATTTTCCTCATAGTAAGCTTTAATTTCATCTTCAGCAGGAGTATTTTGGGTAATCAGCTCATTATAATAGGCGCCTGCCAGTAAACTTTCTTTAATAAAGGGTTCCATATTTTTTTCGGTAGCATACTCACCAAAGTTTTCTTTATAGTACTGTTTTATGTTTAACCCGGCAGAAGCTGCTCCCTGCTCAAGACTGCTTACAAAACCGGCATAATCTTCCGCTGCATCATAGCTGAAACCTGTTTTTTGCGCATCATCAATCATAGCCTTATTCTGCTTAATCTGTTCTACAGTCATCTCATCAAACATATCTTTCCAGGTCATGCCGCTTCCCATATATTCCTGCTTGTCAAAATCCACAGACGTATCCACCCCAAAATAAGGTAAAATAGACGCATAACTGGTCAGATAGTTATTGACGGTAGTCTGGTAATAGTAATCATATTCTGCCTGAGATAATTCATGCTCCCCGATTTTAACATAGGTTCCATTTACCGCATTGCTCTTGCTGATCACAGAAACAGCAATTGAAATAATAATAACTGCTGCAAGTCCGATCCCAATAACCGCTGTAACAGCTTTCGTTATTTTTTCTTCCTTCTGCTCCTTTATTTTCTGCTGCCTTCTGGCTTCCATCTTGCGGTCATATTTCGTCTGAACCTTTTGAGTTGTATTCACTTCAGGCGTATCTTTCTTGGACATTTGGAAATTTCCTCCTCAATTAAAAATCAATTATTATTAAAGTGTATAAATGCATTCACAAAACACATCATATCAGGCAAATGTGTCTATCCTGTGAACGAAACCGTTACTTTTGGTTAATATAGTTTATCAGGCCTTCTGCCGCAATGATTTTCTGCATGAATTCAGGAAATGCCTGCCCCTTAAACTCCGTTCCCTTTGTGAGATTTTTAATCATGCCGGTATCAAAGTCTATGGAAACCTCATCCCCATTCTCAATCCCTTTGGAGGCTTCAGGACATTCAATAATGGGAAGACCGATATTAATTGCATTCCGGTAGAAAATCCTTGCAAAGGTTTCTGCAATCACACAACTGACACCTGCAGCCTTGATGGCAATAGGTGCATGTTCCCTGGAGGAACCGCAGCCAAAATTTTTATCTGCCACAATAATATCACCCTGCTTTACCTTTTTAATGAAATCCTTATCAATATCTTCCATACAATGAGCTGCAAGATAAGCAGGTTCTGATGAATTCAGATATCTGGCAGGAATAATCACATCCGTATCAACATTATCTCCGTATTTAAATACAATTCCTTTTGCTGCTTTCATGTTCTGTTTCCTTTCTACATTCAGACTTCTTCTTAACTTTACATAAACTCACAGGGACAGGAAATCTTTCCCGTGACAGCACTTGCAGCCGCTATGGCAGGACTTGCAAGAAAAATTGCAGAATTTACATGTCCCATACGTCCCACAAAATTGCGGTTTGTAGTAGAAACACATTTTTCTCCTTCTGCAAGGATGCCCATATACCCTCCAAGACAGGGACCGCAGGTAGGGGTGCTTACAACAGCGCCTGCCTCAACAAATATTTTCAAAAGTCCCTCTTCCATTGCCTGTAAATAAACTGCCTGTGTTGCAGGAATCACAATGCAGCGCATGCCTTTGGCAACATGTCTGCCCTTTAAAACTTTGGCGGCAGTCCTCATATCATCAATTCGTCCATTGGTGCAGGAACCAATCACTACCTGATCAATCTTAATTTCCTCGGTAATCTGGTCTATTGTCTTTGTATTTTCAGGAAGATGGGGAAACGCAATGGTTGGACGAAGAGTACTTAAATCAATGGTATATTCCTCATCATAAACCGCGTCCTCATCCGCCTCATAAACAGTATAAGGTTTATCGGAATGTTCCTTCATATAGGAAACAGCAAGATCGTCTACAGGAAAAATCCCATTTTTCCCACCTGCCTCAATGGCCATATTGGCAATCGTAAACCGGTCATCCATAGAAAGGTTTTTCACCCCTTCTCCTGTGAATTCCATAGATTTATACAAAGCACCGTCCACACCGATCATTCCGATAATATGTAAAATCACATCCTTGCCGCTTACCCATTGATTTGGCTTTCCAATTAAATTGAATTTAATTGCCGAAGGCACTTTAAACCATGCCTTGCCGGTAGCCATTCCGGCTGCCATATCCGTACTTCCCACCCCTGTCGAAAAGGCGCCAAGGGCTCCATAGGTACAGGTATGGGAATCAGCGCCGATAATCACATCCCCCGCTACCGTAAGCCCCTTTTCAGGCAGAAGCGCATGTTCAATTCCCATCTCGCCAACTTCAAAATAATTTGTAATTTCATTGCGGCGTGCAAACTCTCTCACACATTTACAATGCTCTGCCGACTTTATATCCTTATTGGGAACAAAATGATCAGGAACAAGAGCGATCTTGTCTTTGTCAAAAACACCTTTCACCTTCATTTTATCCATTTCTTTAATTGCCACAGGACTTGTAATATCGTTTCCAAGAACAAGATCCAAATCAGCTTCTATCAACTGTCCTGCTTCCACTTTATCAAGTCCGGCATGTGCCGCAAGTATTTTCTGAGTCATTGTCATTCCCATACTCATTACCTCCACAATTTTCAATTCATTTTCACTCACCAAGTTAGATTTTAACACAGAATTTTGGGTTTGAAAAATAATTTTTTATTTACTTTCGCCGCTATTTCAAAGCCGGAAGTATTTCATAAAAAATATTCTCCTTCATAAATGCTTCCCTGTCATGAATTGGCTGATTATATGCAAGAATCAGCTTTGCATACGCCGCTTCTGTAGAAATATTGAAAAGAGGTATCACCCCCTGGCATAAAAGCGCTGTGCTGGTGGCATAGAAATCCTCTACCGGTTTAAAGGAACATGCATAAACCGGAATTCCCCCCTCTTTACATCTTTTTAAAAAGCTTTCTACCGGACATTGCCCGGTTCCTCCACATACCGTTGCAGAATGATAGGTGGCAAACAGTACTGCGCCAATATGGGAATCCAGAGAAATATTATTGTAATCAAGTCCGGGGTAGGAAGAAATCAGCAAAACTTTTTTAGTATAACGGAATTTTTCCATTCTCCATTTTTCCGCCTGCATCTGCATTTCCTGTTTTGCAGGATTTTGGTCATGAATGGTTTCAAAAAAACCATTTTCCGTCATCTTTCCAAAATCCACTCCTCCAAAACTGGAAAACTGGTCCAAATAAGTATCTGCTTCCTTTAGTCTCGTTGCCAGATACACAATATTTTCTTTTTTATTATTTTGATAAACAACAAAAACCCCTGCTCTCTTTTCTGCTTTGATAAAACATACTCCATGATAAAAATTGGCAAACCCGTTGCTTCTTTCATCCTGAAGGGCATAATTACTGGCAATTAACACAATCGGAATATCTGTATGGCTGTAGCATAACCCAATCATAGCGGCTGTATAGGAAAGAGTATCGGAACCGTGGGTAATGATAATTCCCTGGTACTTGCCAGGCTCTGTCCGGTCAAGGCAGTCACACAAACTCTCCCAATGGGAGGGATCAAGATTTTCGCTTAAAATATTTAAAGGCTGAATCACTTCAAATTCAATGTCATTCCCCTCCTTTTCCTGATACATTTCTACCAGCTTAAGGGATGCCCCTTCTTTCACATTGATTACATTATCCGAAATAAGGCTGCCGATCGTGCCTCCGGTTAAAATTACAAGAATTTTCACAGATAATTCCCTTTCCTTTTCTCTTATTTACTATGAAACTGTCTATGTTCCTGCTGTATAAAAAGCCGGAGACATAATTGCTCCGACTTTTTACTTCACATAAGAATAGCCGCAATACACGACATCTATTGTTCTTCCGGTTAATACCTCGAATCGTTTAGTTATTGATCAGCTTATCATTTTCATTATTCCAGCTGTAAAGCTTACGAATTTCCTTGCCCACCTGCTCTGCCGGATGCTCTGCAGCCAGTTTTCTCATAGCTTTAAAGTGTGCCTGACCGCCTGCCGGAGACATGTCAAGCAGGAATTCCTTTGCAAAAGAACCATCCTGAATATCTTTCAAAATCTTTTTCATGGTCTTTTTGGTTTCTTCTGTAATAATCTTGGGCCCTGTTACATAATCGCCATATTCTGCTGTATTGGAGATAGAATATCTCATTCCTTCAAATCCTGACTGATAGATCAGATCAACAATCAGCTTCATTTCATGAATACATTCAAAGTATGCATTTCTGGGATCATATCCGGCCTCCGTAAGTGTTTCAAAGCCTGCCTGCATTAATGCACACACACCGCCGCATAAAACTGCCTGTTCTCCAAAAAGATCCGTCTCAGTTTCTGTTCTGAATGTAGTTTCAAGTACGCCTGCTCTCGCTCCACCAATTGCAAGGGCATATGCCAAAGCCTTATCAAGAGCTTTTCCTGTAGCGTCCTGATGAACAGCTACAAGACAGGGAACACCTTTGCCTGCCTGATATTCACTTCTTACCGTATGGCCGGGGCCTTTGGGTGCAATCATGGTAACATCTACATTCTTTGGAGGTACGATCTGATTAAAGTGAATATTAAAGCCATGTGCAAACATAAGCATGTTGCCTTCTTCAAGGTTAGGCTCAATGTCCTTTTTATACATGGAAGCCTGCAGCTCATCATTAATAAGAATCATGATGATATCTGCCTTTTTAGCTGCTTCAGCCGCGGTATATACTTCAAATCCCTGTGCCTCGGCCTTTGCCCAGGACTTTGATCCTTCATAAAGTCCAATAATAACATGACATCCTGATTCCTTCGCATTTAATGCATGTGCATGTCCCTGACTGCCATAACCGATAACTGCAATTGTTTTTCCTTCCAGTAAGGACAGGTTGCAATCTTCCTGATAATAAATATTTGCCATTTTTGACTCCTTTCTTATGAGGTTCTTCCTCAGGAGGTTCTGCCTCCGATATGTATACCCACTGTTTTTACAGATAAGTAACGTTTTCTGTTCCTCTTCCCAGACCGGCAATTCCAGTTCTGGCAAGCTCCAAAATTTCATAATCGCCTAAAAGACTGATAAACGCATTAATTTTATCCTGTGTTCCGGTAAGTTCCACAATAAGGCTGTCATGCGCTACATCAATAATGTTTGCCCTGAAAATATCTGCAATAGAGATAACACCCTGCCGCAGTTCCTTGCTGGTTTTGACCTTAATAAGCGCAAGCTCGCGGTAAACGCTGCTTTCCGGTTCAAGGGCTTTTACGTCCTTAACATCCACCAGCTTGGCCACCTGCTTTTCGATCTGATCCAGGATTTCATCATCACCGGATGCCACAATCGTAATTCTCGTAAAACGGGCATCTGCTGTAACCCCTGCTGTAATGCTCTCAATATTATAGCCTCTTCTTGAAAAAAGACCTGAAATCCGGCTTAACACGCCGGAAGTATTATCTACTATAAGCTGAAATACTTTCTTACGCAAATCTTAACCCTCCTTTGCCTTTTAAGGAGGGTTTAACCTCCCTTGCGTTTTAAGGAGGTTTTACCTCCTCTTTGCTTTTTACGTTGAAATTTATTTTAACAATTTACCGCGGAAAAGTCAACCGTCAGTCTCATTACATTTTTGAAGCGCCAATGTTCCGGTACGTGCCACTTCCACAATACTGACCGACTTAAACATGCTGATAAGAAGCTGAATTCTCTCCGGAATGTCACACATTTGAATCAGCATCATATTTTTAGACATATCTACAATCTGAGCATTCATGATCTCACAGATTTCCATAATGTCTCTCCGGTTGCTTTTATTATATTTCACCTTCATTAAAAGAAGTTCTCTGCTGATGCTGCTTATTTCATCAAAGGTTTTTACCTTAATCACATCCAACTTTTTATTAAGCTGCTTTTCAATCTGCTCTATGGTACGTTTATCTCCGCTGCTGACAATAGTCATACAGGATACTGCCGAATCATCTGTCTCACCAACTGCCAGGGAATCAATGTTAAAACAGCGTCTGGAAAAAAGTCCTGCCACCTTGCAGAGTACACCGGAACGGTTCTCAACTAATACGGAATATATTCTTTTCATATACTTCTCCTTACTTTACCAAATCCATAGGATCAATCACACACTCTAAAAGTACCGATTCGTCCTTACTTAAAAATTCATCCAGAATTTCATTTACGTTCTCCATATTTTTAAGTCGTAAGAACTTCATATCATATGCGGAGGAAAGCTTTTCCAGATCAGGGCTTCCGGATAAGTCTACTACCGAGTAATTATCCTTATAGGTATAATGCTGATATTCTCTGACCATTCCAAGGTAATTATTTTTAAGAACAATAATTTTAACCAGAATATTATGCTGGCGCATGGTTGCAAGCTCCATCATGGACATTTGAAAAGAACCATCCCCGCAGACTGCAATTACCTGCCTTTTCTTATCAGCCAGCTTGGCGCCCATAGCCGCCGGAATAGAATACCCCATAGTTCCCATGCCTCCGGAAGTAAGGAATTTTCCTTTTTGAACAATATGATATCCACAGGACCAGATCTGATTCTGTCCCACATCCGCAACGTAAACGCCATCCTCTTCCATTTTTTCGGATAAAAGCGTAATAAAACGTGCCGGATCCACATAGGCGGGATTGGGATTTCTCTTAGGAGCCATATCTATTTTATATTTGTTTAATGTGTCAATCCATTCTTCATGCTCACAGGAAAATTCCTGTAAAAGCAGATCCTCAAAAATATGTTTGGCATCACCTACCAAAGGAATTGTAGGACCAACATTTTTACCGATTTCCGCCGGATCCACATCAATATGAATCAATACTTTATTATTGGTAATAAGACCTGGCTGGCTGACCGCCCGGTCTGCAACTCTTGCTCCCACCATAATAAGCAGGTCAGATTCATTCATGGCACGGTTTGCACAGGGTTTTCCATTATTTCCAACCATACCAAAGTATAAAGGATGTCTGGTAGGCATAACCCCAATTCCCATCATGGTGGAAACCACCGGTATACTATGTTTCTGGGCAAAAGCAAGGAGCTCCTTTTCTCCGTCAGACAAAAGCACGCCGCCGCCTGCACATATAATGGGACGTTTGGCTTTTTCAAGCTCTGCAGCCACTTTTTTAATCTGTACAATATTCCCTTTGACCGTAGGTTTATAGGTACGCATGGAAACAGATTCTGGATATGCAAATTTTCTGATCTCCGCATTTTGTACATCAATAGGAATGTCGATTAAAACAGGTCCTCTTCTTCCTGTATTTGCAATATGGAATGCTTCTTTAAAAATCCGTGGAATATCATTAACATTTTTTACCAGATAACTGTACTTGACAAAAGATTCCACCGCACCTGTTATATCCGCCTCCTGAAACACATCACTCCCCAATAATTCGGAATTTACCTGGCCGGTAATGCATACAAGAGGTATACTGTCTGCAAAGGCAGTGGCAATTCCGGTAATTACATTGGTCGCCCCCGGTCCTGAAGTAACTGCACAGACTCCAACCTTACCGGATACTCTGGCCAGACCGCTTGCAGCATGGGCGGCATTTTGCTCTGTTCTGATTAAGATGGTACGGATTGTTGAATTTAATATACTGTTGTAAAAGGGGCAGATTGCTACCCCCGGATACCCAAAAACATATTCTACGCCTTCCTCTTCCAAACATTTTACAATGGCATCTGCACCTATCATATTTTACTTATGCTCCTTTTTAATTCTATTGTCCTGTTTTATGTATCTAAAATTTATTAAAGAATTTGGCTAACGGTTCGATCACAGTTCCCAAATCCCTGATTGCACTGTTTAGCCCCTCAAAATCTACCGCTTCTATCTTTTTCATTACTGCCTCTACAGATTCTGCATTTTCCATAATGAATGTGTCCATATTATCACCCATTTCTGTAATGGAATCGCTCATTTCCGTAATGCTTTCAAGGGCTGTATCAGCAAGAACTATCGTTTCCGATGCCTGTTCCATAATGGCGTTGGCTTTCGTAACGCTGTTAAGTACTACAGGCCCTAAAACAAACAGACATATTACAAGCGCTCCGGCTGTTACTATAGATGCCAATGTCCTTACTCTGGCATAAAACAACTGTTTCTTAGAATATTTAATCAATTCATCCATTACTCCATGCTCCTTTTTTCCTTTGTATCTATTCTTCTATTTGAAGCAGTCTTTTGGCTGCCTTTACTGCCTCCGCAGCATCCCCTGAATATCCATCAGCCCCGATTTCCGCGGCATATTCCGGAGTAATAACAGCTCCGCCTATCATAATCTTTGCCTTGATTTGTTTTTCCCTTGCATAATCAACCACCCGCTTCATTTCCTGCATTGTAGTGGTCATAAGCGCTGATAGTGCAATAATCTGGGCATTATGTTCTATGGCTTTATCAATAATAACTTCTTTGGGAACATCCTTTCCAAGGTCAATCACCTGAAATCCATAATTTTTAAGCATCAGGGCAACCAGATTTTTCCCTATATCGTGAATATCGCCTGCCACCGTAGCAATCACCACTACAGGCATTTCTTCCTTATTGGTTCCTGTGGCAAGAAAGGGTTCCAAATATTCAATGGACAGTTTCATTGCTTCCGCGCTGGCAATCAATTGAGGAAGAAAATATTTTCCCCTGTCAAACAAATCACCCACCTGGCCGATTGCCGGAAGCAGCATATCATTTAAAATGTGTCCGGCTGCCTGTCCGGATTCTGCAAAGCCACCCGATTCTTTAAGCTCTTCCAGCATTGCCCTGGTATGCTCTTTGATCTGCTTTCGGTTTCCTTTCATCACATCCTGATAAATCTGATTATCTGACCTGTCCGCTTTATCCAAATTCTCCAAAGCCTGCACTTTTTCAGCATTTCCTTTATCTGATGCATAAGCCGGGGCAGCGGGCTGTAAATTACCTGTAAGAACCGGTAATTTTTCTTTATATACTGCAATCCGGTCAATATACCGTATATCCGCTTCTTTTTTATTCATCAAAAGATCGGCGGCAAAGGCTGTATTTATCAATAAATCCTGAGAAGGATTGGCAATTGCCATTGTAAGTCCTTCCTGTATTGCCATTGTAAGAAAAGCGGCATTTACAAAGCCTCTCTCCGGCAGTCCAAAGGAGATATTTGATAAACCGCAAATGGTTGCAAATCCCTTCTGCCTGCAGTATCGAAGGGTTTCAAGCACTTCTTTTGCAGCATTTGGATTTGCACCTGCCGTAGCCACAAGTCCATCCACCACAATATCCTCTTTTGTCATGCCGTATGCAAGCGCAAAACTACTGATTTCTTCAATGATTTGAATCTTCTCTTCCAGATTTTCAGGCAGTCCTTTATCAGAAAGGGGAAGCAGGATAAACATGGCTCCATATTTTTTTGCAATGGGAAGAAGTTTTTGCAGTTTTTCTTTTTCTCCCGATATGGAATTAATAAGGGCTCTTCCCGGATACCTGCGAAGGGCTGCTTCAATTACATCCACATGACTGGAATCAATGGATAAGGGCAGATTGGATGCTGTGGTAACTTCATCAAGAGCTTTCAGCATCATTTCCTTTTCATCAATACCACTCATTCCCATATTAACATCCAGCAATGCAGCGCCGCAGGCCTCCTGCTCTTCTGCAAAGGAAAGCACCATATCCAGATTTCCTTCCCGAAGCTGTGCCTGCAATTTCTTCTTTCCTGTGGGATTAATTCTCTCGCCCACAATGATAAAGGGAGAATCAAGTCCAAATGCAAGTGTTTGCCTCTCGCTGGAAAGATAGCGCATGCCTGACTTTTTATTATCTGCAGCCTTCATGTTCTTTGTTGCACTTACCAGCTTTTCTATATACTGGGGCGTAGTCCCGCAGCACCCGCCTAAAATACCTGCCCCTGCATGAACCAGTTTTACCATTTCCTCAGCAAACTCTTCCGCTTCCATGCTGTATACAGTCTCGCCTTTACTGTTAAGGCTGGGCATACCGGCATTAGGCTTTGCTATTACAGGCACACTGACTGCCTCAGAAATATTCTGAATCAGTCCAACCATTTTATCTGGACCTGTAGAACAATTTGCACCAATGGCACAGGCCCCTAAGCTTTCAAGCGTCACCGCTGTAGTTATTCCGTCAGTACCATAAAGCGTCCTGCCATCTGCTTCAAAAGTGAGGGTTGCCATTACAGGAAGTTCACATACTTCCTTAGCCGCAATCAGCGCAGCTCTGGTCTCCTGAAGGCTCATCATGGTTTCCACAATCAAAAGATCGGCCCCTGCCGCGGCAATATATCTAATCTGTTCTTTATAAATATGAATCAGCTCTTCAAAATCCATATTTCCCATCGGTGCAAGCTGACGCCCTGTCATGGTAAGATC
>VSNT01000096.1 GCA_009774465.1 Lachnospiraceae bacterium | reverse complement strand
ATATTTTATTGCTGGATATGCATATTTTAGAAGTACAGAATAAGGATATTTGCATTGTTTTTGTGAATAAATAATGGTAATATGTAAGAACTAATACAAAAATGGAGGAACCTTTATGTGCATTTATATTGGAATTGAAGATTTAGTAGCAAATGCGCTAATTGAGTTGGTTGAAAAGTCTGAAAAACGCGAAGTCTTATTCAAACAATTGGATGAATATGGAGCTAAAGTCATAAAATATTTAAATGATAAACAAGAGCAGGCAGTATTGGTATTGTCAAAAGAACGTACCAATGAATTTTTGCACGATTATTCAGATTATTTTGAGTTATTTGCAAATGGTATGGATGAAGGGATTAGATTAAAAGCGGGTATTTCAGTTAGTCAATTGTGGAAAAAGTTTAGGGGATATTTATCGGTAGATGTTATGCTGGCGTTTATGGATGAAATGTCTATTAGCGCATTGGGGGTTTCGGCTTGACAAAAAGAAAACGCTTTAAAGATCCGATATATGGATATATAGATATAGATGAAGCAATTATTTTGAATATTGTTGATACGGCGGGGTTCCAAAGATTAAGAAATGTAATTCAGACAAGTTATTCTCCATTGTATTCTTCCGCTGTACATAATCGCTTTGTGCATTCTTTGGGAGTATATCATTTGGGATGCATAGTTTCTGAAAGTATTGCCCGACATAAGGATGAGTTTCTAGAAATTGGAGATGTTGAGAGATATTTAAAAATTTTTGAATTGGCATGTTTGCTGCATGATTTAGGACATGCCCCATTTTCTCATACAGGAGAGAATTTTTATCTTGAAAATGGAGAAAGAAATTTATTACATAATTCTATTATTGAACTCACCGGCGATGAGGATTTAGAGGAAGAAATAACAAGTAAAAATTATAAAGCGGCGCCACATGAGCTGATGAGTGTAATTGTTGCATTAAAGGATTATTGTTTCCTGTTTCAGGATAATGAAGAAAAGAGCTTTTTTGCAAGATGTATTTTAGGTTATCCATATGTAAAAAAGGAAGATTTAAAATATTCCTTTTTTAACTGTATAGTTTCTTTGCTTAATTCTGCGGTAATAGATGTTGATAAGTTGGATTATTTAATAAGAGATGCATATATTACCGGATTTGATACAGTATCTATTGACTATGTGCGTCTTCTTCTGAGTATCAGGCTTCGAAAAGAGGAGCAAAAATATCAGATAGTGTATACAAAGAGTGCGATTAGCGTTATTGAAAATGTTGTTTATGCACATGATGCAGAGCGTAAGTGGATTCAAAATCATCCAGTGGTACAATATGAGGCATATTTGCTGCAAAGTGCAATTGAGGCATTAAAAAATAAGTACGCACATATAAATTTGTTTTCCTATGAAGCGCTGACAGAAGAGGGCATAAAGATTTTTGATGACTATAAGATTTCTTTGTTATGTGATGCGGATATTACTTTTTTAATGAAGAATTTAGATAATGATTCTGAAAAAGAATATTATCAAAGAAAAGATAGAAGGCATCCTTTATGGAAATCTGAAGCGGAGTATAAGGCGATTTTTACTGTAGGTTATACGGACAGAATTTTTGAAATCGTAGAGAATGGTCTTGAGAATTTATGTAAATACTTAAATTTCGTATGCAAGTCACAAGAGATTAACGAAACTGCGTTGGATAAGTGTATTAAGGATATAGAGGATTCTCAAAAGCTTCTTGAAGCAACAACAGTAAACAAAGAAAATATTGAATCAACAATAGTAGATAAAGAAAAGCATTTACAGTGGTTAAAGGCATTAAAGACTTTTGCAGGAGAACAAAAGATAGACTTTGATTTTGTGATTTTGAAAGCTAATCAATTCAATAGTGGTTTTGCAAAGGATGATTTTGCAAAAATTCAGATAGAATTTGATACTTTGCAAAAGCCATGTTTTTTTGAAAAAGTTACAAATACGCTGAAAGCTGAAAGGAGTTCCAGGGAAAAATTTTTTTATTTGTTTTACAGAAGAACAAATAAGGAAAACAAGATTGATTTGCGAAAATTAGCGGTAAAATTAGGAACAATAGCTATGCAGGAAGCCTTTAATGACAATTAGCTTAAGACAAATATTTAGTACAAAGTTGTTACTTAACTGTTGTTATCTTGAAATTAAAATTTTAAAATATTAAGGGGGATAGCAACAAATCGCTCGTAGTTCCCTTATTAATCAAGCTGTACGAAAGTACAGCTTTTTTGAGGTGGAAAACGGATTGGGAAAAGCTAGTTCAGCAAATTCCAACAATAATAGAGAAAGTTAAAACAGATTTTGTTTTGAATAACATGATAATTAAGGATAATATATTTAGAATTCGTATTAGTGAGTAAGGTAAAAGAGAAAATAATTAATAGGTTTGCAGCGGAATTATTGATGCCGGCAAAAGAATTTAGGAAAACTTTTTGGGCGCATATGGGAAAATTGAGTCTTGATTCTGAAAAGTTAAGGCAGGTTGATTTGCTCCGCGTAATGGTGTTACAGATGAATGATTATATGGTTCCGTATGAATCTGTAAGAAGGAGATATAAGAATAATTCAGTATAGTGAATTTCAAAAAGATGCAACGGACAAACAGACTTATGAAGCTTATTATAATGTACTATATGAAGAAATGAGATTGACTTTGGAAGCAATGAATAGTCCAAAGCAAGTAGAAAAAGAGGAGATTGCTAAAAATGAAGTGTATTATTAGGAATTAATAGAATATGAGACGAGACCAAAAATGTATTTGCCAGGACAAGGCTTGTAAGTTATCTTGACTATTTTTGAAGTTATATTGAACTGTCATATCAATTTATTTCAATTTCCATTTCCATAGTGATCTCCTGTGGCAAATTCCTTCTATTCGATTAAAATGTAATTTATTGCTTTTTCAATAAAAATACTGCATAATGAAATAAGAAATACAGGGTGGAAAATATAGGAAGAGGTAAATGGGTTGGAAGATTTAATCCAACTGGATTCATATCCAGTGCAGACAACATTAAGAATACTTTTGCAGGATAAAACGACTAAAAAGAATATTATTTGGGCAACAGATTCATATGCTTCTTTTGGAGAGGCATACACGGATCGAAGCCAGATAACAGCGAATCAGCTAAAAAAGATGAATTATGGAATGATCCAACCGCGAATATCAAAAGATATGAAACAGCAAACGCAGCGTACCAGAAAGAGTGCAGAGGTATTTACTCCGGCTTGGATATGTAATAAGATGAATAACTTTTGTGACGAGGAATGGTTTGGATATAAGGATGTTTTTAATCGACAGGCTGAGCATGAATGGATTTCTACGGAAGATAAAATAAGGTTTCCTGATGGTAAGAGTTGGAAAGATTATATAGATTCCAGACGATTGGAGATTACATGCGGAGAAGCGCCTTATTTGGCTTCAAGATATGATGCTTCTACAGGAAATATGATAGATATTTATAAACGAATAGGAATTCTCGATCGAAAGCTTCGTGTTGTGAATGAAAATGCAGCAGATGAAACGGAATGGTTGAAATGGACGATACGGGCGTTTCAGAGTGTGTATGGATATGAATATCAAGGGGACAATCTCTTGATTGCACGAATTAACCTGCTTATGACATTTGTAGATTACATGAATAGTAAATGGCATAGACAGCCGGAGAAGGCAGAATTGCGGAAGGTTGCAAATATTATCAGTTGGAATATTTGGCAAATGGATGGACTAAAGGGGACAGTTCCTATGGGAGTGTTGAAAGAGGAATATCATCAGATGTCGTTGTTTGAATCGTTTCAGGAAGTGGAAGAAGATAATGTGCCGGAAGTGCGGTGTAAGATATATGACTGGCGGGCGGATGATTCTATATTATATGAAGAATTAGAAAAAAACAGGTGGTACTGATAACATGAATGATTATGAGAAGCAGCAAGAACTTTACAATAAAGCCATGAAAAATCTTATTGAAGCAAGTAAAGATTTTCAGGAATTAACACCACAAAACAAAGAAAAGTTTGCGGAGCAGGTGCTTGAAATGTATGGAATGATTGGAATAAAAAATATGTTTAAAAACAAAGGTGAGTAAATGAGAGAAGGAGAATCAAAGCTATGAAATTTGATTTTGTAATAGGCAACCCGCCATATCAGGATGAAACAATAGGAGATAATAAAGGGTACGCGCCGCCAGTATACCATAAATTCCTTGAAAATGCTTATAAAATTGGTGATGTGGTGGAAATGATTCATCCTGCAAGATTTTTATTTAATGCTGGAAGTACCCCAAAACAATGGAATGAACAGATGCGGCAAGATCCACATCTCAAAGTATTATATTTTGAACAGGACAGTAGCAAGGTATTCAGTAATACGGATATTAAAGGCGGAGTAGTCATTACGTATCATGATAATGTAAAGGACTATGGTGCGATTGGAACATTTACAGCTTATGATGAATTAAATGCAATATGCAAAAAAGTTAGCAAGTATAATAATTTTTTTAGTTTCAGTAAAATAGTGATTACAGCTTATTCATATCATCTAACAGAAAAAATGCATGCCGATCATCCAGAGGCTATTGGGCAATTAAGTAATGGACATGCTTATGACATGAAATCAAACATATTTGAGAGATTGCCGCAAATCTTCTATGATGAAAAACCGCAAGATGGAGAAGAGTATATACAGATTTTAGGACGTGAAAATAATGAAAGAATATATAAATATGTAAGACGTGACTATATTAATACGGTCAGCAATTTGGATAAATATAAAATATTCCTTCCCAAAGCTAATGGAATTGGTGTATTGGGCGAAGTTTTGTCGGCGCCAATATTGTGTGAGCCAATGATTGGGGCAACAGAAACGTTTTTGAGTATTGGCGCATTTGAACAATGGAGTGAAGCTGAAGCCGCCTTAAAATATATTAAAACTAAATTTGCGCGTGCCTTACTGGGTGTTTTAAAAACAACGCAGGATATAACACCGGAAAAATGGAAATGTGTTCCATTGCAAGACTTTACAGCTTCATCTGACATTAATTGGTCAGCCTCTATATCAGACATAGACAAGCAATTATACAAAAAGTACAGCCTGTCCGATGAAGAAATCAACTTCATCGAAACCAAAGTAAAGGAGATGGCGTAATGGCAAAAATAAAAATCAAGACAGCCAAACGTGTTGTCCCTATGATTTACGCGTATACCACTCCTGAAATTGCAAGGCACAATGGTTGGATCAAGATAGGATATACGGAACAGGCGGTAGAAAAGCGCCTAAAACAACAAGCGCACACAGTAGATGTTATTTATCATGAGGAATGGAAAGGCAATGCTGTGTATGATGATGGTTCCGGTGAAATTTTCAACGATAAAGATTTTCATGCATATTTAAGAAAGCTAGGCGTTGAGAATAATCGGGCGAATGAATGGTTTCACATAGATAGTGCAGAATCTCAGAAGCGATTTTTTGAGTTTCGCTCTAACCGTGGCATTGTAAAGATAGAAGATGCCATTATTCCTTATGTTTTGCGTAATGAACAGACCGATGCGGTAGCTCAAACGGAAAAATATTTTAAGTCCGGAATGGGAAAAGAATATCTTTGGAATGCAAAACCGAGATTTGGCAAAACATTGTCTGTCTATGAATTATGCAAGAAAATGGAGGCGCAGAATGTCCTGATCGTTACCAACCGCCCTGCGATTGCTAATTCATGGTATTCGGACTATGCGAAGTTCCTTGGAATGGAATCAGGCTATCAGTTTGTTAGTAATACGGATTCTTTAAAAGGAAAAAAGTTAGTTGTTTCCCGTGAAGACTATGTAAAAGTGAACTCGATTTCGGATAATCCATATAATTGTATTGAATTTGTCAGTTTGCAGGATTTAAAAGGTTCCCTGTATTTTGGCGGCGATTATGATAAATTAAAAGAAGTAGCAGATATGAACTGGGATTTATTGGTTATAGATGAAGCGCATGAGGGCGTTGATACTTATAAAACAGATGTGGCGTTTGAACATATCAGCAGAAAGTATACCCTTCATTTGTCCGGTACGCCTTTTAAAGCGCTTGCAAACGATAAATTTCCGGATAATGCAATTTTTAACTGGACATATGCGGACGAGCAGTCTGCAAAACGCGATTGGGATTCGCCGGAAGGTGACGAGAATCCGTATGCAACGTTGCCGCAGCTTAATATGCTTACCTATCAGATGTCAGAGATTATCAGGGAAGAGTTAGAACAAGGCATTGAAATTCAGGGAGAAACGGAAGAATATGCTTTTGACTTAAATCTTTTCTTTGAAACAAAAAACGGACAGTTCATACATGACAGTTCGGTGGACAAATTTCTGGATGCCATGACAACACAGTCGAAATTTCCTTTTTCAACAGAAGAGTTACGGAATGAGTTAAAGCATACATTTTGGCTTTTGAATCGCGTGGATAGCGCAAAAGCATTAGCAAAGAAATTGGAACAGCATCCGGTATTTGGTGAGTATAAAATTATTCTTGCCGCCGGAGATGGAATAATGGACAGTGGCGGAATAAGTTCTGAAGAGGAAAGCAGAAAATCCTTTGATAAAGTCGTGTCTGCTGTGAAGAATTATGAAAAAACAATTACATTATCTGTTGGTCAGTTAACGACAGGTGTTACAATTCCTGAATGGACAGCAGTGCTTATGTTGAGCAATATGAAAAGTCCGTCTTTATATATGCAGGCGGCGTTCAGAGCGCAAAATCCATGCCTTTTTACTCACAATGGGGAGTTTTATCGCAAGAAAAATGCCTATGTATTTGATTTTGATCCCGCGCGCACCCTTACCATATTTGAAGAATTTGCAAATGATTTATCTTCAAAAACTTCTGATGGGCGTGGGGATGCGGAAACACGCAAAGAAAATGTAAGGGAACTTTTAAATTTCTTTCCAGTTATCGGTGAAGATGAAAACGGGGAAATGGTGGAACTGGATGCGGAAAAAGTATTGTCCATACCTCGGAAAATTCGTTCTCAGGAAGTAGTACGAAGGGGATTTATGAGCGATTTCCTGTTTCAGAATATTTGCCATGTATTCCATGCACCGCAGGAAGTAATTGACATTATTACGTCTTTTACACCTGTTCAGGAACCAGGCAAAAAGGCAGATATTACGTCCGATACGTATGCAGAGCTTTCTTTAGATGATAATGGAGAAATATCTTTGGAAGAAGGATATATTATTGGCAGGTCAGCAGATATATTTGGTGAAAAGATCTATGAGAGTGTGTCAAACAAATTAAGTGGCGCCATAACAGATATGAATGTCTTGCGGGATGAGACAGGGGATTCAGCCCAAAATCTGAAACAGGCATTACATATGGAAACAGTGAAGGCTATTATTGATACAGCAAAAGAGGAGTATGCCTCAGATATGAAGGCATCTACCAGAAACCAGATAGAACGAAGGCTGAAAGACGAAACGGATTCACTTGTCAATAAGGCGTTTGGAAATTTTAAAATTGAAGCGAATACCATAGAAAAGGAAAGGCAGGATGCTTTGGACAATCGCGTTATTGCCAATAAGAGTGAGGAGGAAGTTAATAAAGAGTTTGACAGGCGTCAGGAAGAAGCAGCTTTGAGATTGCAGGAAACTTTACATTCATCAATCAACGATTTTGTAAAGGCTGCCAGTGAGGAAGTGGTAAGAACCGTAGAGACCAGCAAAAGGGAACGTGAGAAAAAAGGAATAGAGGATTCGGTAAAAGATCATTTGAGAGGATTTTCGAGAACAATACCATCATTTCTCATGGCATATGGAACAGAAGAAACGACTCTTGAAAATTTCGACAAAATTATTCCAGATGAAGTATTTAAGGAAGTAACAAGCATTTCACTTGCGCAATTTCGTTTTTTAAGAGATGGCGGGGCTTATATCAACGAGCAGACAGGAGAAGAGGAAACGTTTGAGGGCAAGTTGTTTGATGCGGTTGTGTTTAATGATTCTGTCAGAGAGTTCCTGAATTTAAAAAGGAAACTTGCAGATTATTTTGATGAGGACAGCACAGAGGATATTTTTGACTACATTCCGCCGCAGAAAACGAATCAGATTTTTACGCCCAAGTGGGTAGTGAAAAATATGGTTGATATGCTGGAACAGGAAAATCCGGGATGTTTTGACAGGTCAGATAAGACATTTGTTGATTTGTATATGAAATCCGGTTTATACATGACAGAGATTATAAAGCGGCTGTATCAGAGCAATGTTCTGAAAGAACAGTTTCCGAAGAAAGAAGAGCGGTTGCAGCATATTTTTGAGAAACAGGTATACGGTCTGGCACCAACGGAAATTATTTATAAGATTGCAACGAATTATATTCTCGGATTTGATGAGAATGTTGCTATCATGAAGCATAATTTCCGACAAGTGGATGCGTTGGCGTATGCTCAAAATGGAACTTTGGAAGAAATGTTGGATGAGATATATAGGGAGTGAGGATAATTATGCCAAGAGCAAGGAAAGAATCAGTGCCAATATCGGCGAGAATAGAGAAAGCAACCTTTGAGCGTTTGGAAAAGTTTTGTGAGGATTCAGGACTTGGAAAGACGGTGACGTTGGAGAGGGCGTTGAATATGTATATGGATGCGTATTATGGAGGGAATACATTGTCAGTTATCGGGGCAAGTAGATAAAAAATAAGTTCATTAAATATAAGTAGCGAATTATAGAAAAAGTTTTAGAGCAAACATATGATGTAGATGGGAGAACATATGGAGAAAATAGTATCAAAAGGGCTTAAAATAGATCTTCATATTCATTCGGAATATTCAAAAAATAAGGATGGTGCAAAAGTAGCAAACAATACATTAAATAATCTACCTATATTAGTTCAAGGTTTGATTAACCATCAGGTAGAAATGTGTGCCATTACAGATCATGATAATTTTAATTATGAATTGTATTCCGAACTGAAGAAAGAAGAATTAAAAGAAAATTGTATTCTTAAAGTTTTGCCGGGAATAGAATTTTCAGTAGAATTCGTAGCAGGGAAAGTAATTCATATAGTTACAATATTTGATGATAAAGATGAAGAAAAAGTGAAAAATATTGAGGAAGTCATGGTAAGGGGGAAAGGTGTAAGCTGTTATAAGAAAACTATAGCTGCATATACTAAAAGAGATTATTTTGAAATCTTGTCTGATATTAATATTGATTTTATTATGATTGCGCATCAAAAAAAGACACCTACATCACAACATAAACCCCAAGCTAATGATGTAATGTCATTAGGAAAAGAGATGTTTAATGAGCTTGTCTTTATGGATTATTTTGATGCTTATGAATTTAGAAACAAAAAGAACGAGATTTTTAATAAAGTATATTCTGTGGAAAATAATGTTGAGGAGAAGTTGCGTTTTTTAACGGGATCGGATTGCCATCGGTGGGAGTATTATCCTTACTTAGAAGAGAACGAGAAAATAGAATTTAAATTTACATACATAAAATCTTTGCCATCATTTAAGGGATTAGCGATGGCTGTGACAGATCATCATAGGATAGAACTTGAAAATTCATTTTATAATCCGAATGAAAAGTACTTCAAAGAAGTAGTTGTTGATATTGATGGGAAAGAAAATGTCATTCCTCTTTCAAAAGGATTGAATGTTATTATAGGTGATAATTCAATAGGAAAATCTCTGTTTTTATATGCTATAACAGATGATTATAAAAAGATTGATAAACATTTGCGTACAGGGTATAGCAAATATATTGATAAAAATAGACTTGCATTTAGGACAACTATAAAAGAAACAGATATATTTCGGTATAATCAACAAGGAGAAATTAGAGGAATCTTTGATGACGATGGTTTAAAGCCAGATAAGTATTTATCCAATTTTTATCCAAACGCAATTAATTCAGATAAGTATAGAAATATTGTAGATGTGGAATTTGAAAAGTTGTTTGATGCACTCAAAGACAAATATGCTTATGATGCGGATATAAGTAAACTTCCTGTACTTACAATACCAGCAAATGAGTCCACTGAAAAAAGTATTACTTTTATTGATAACGTAAAGAAAACTGCAACGAAGGAGATTCAAAATTTAGTGGATTTATTTGAGCAGACAGTTGCGGATTTAAATCAATTGATTACTAATAAGGAGTTATTAGAAACAGATAAAAAGCATATTGAAACATCATTAGATATGTTTAAGATGATGAGCGAAAAATATACTGGAAAGCTGGAAAAGTTAAAAAAAGAAAATGAAAAGATAAATATATTTAATTCATACTTAAGACCTTATAAAGCAAAGTATAGTAGAAAAATTACAGATGAGCAAGCTGTTTTTTCAGAATATGTTGAGAATAAAGAGCTTGCAATCGAAAGTATGGCGGAATTGATGTTAAAAAGACAAAAATTAAAAAAGTATATACCTGATGTTGTGGAAACAGAAGTTATTCCAGAAACGAATCCGGTAGATAAGTATAGATTTGTTTCAAAATTACAAATTGAGAAAATTAACAATGACTATATTAAAAGTATTTTGAAATCAGTTATTAAAAGAGGAAAAAATATAGATACATTAATTATAACAGAATTAGAACTAAAAGATATGATAAAAAACTATCCAAGTGAAGATGAAATAACGCCTTTAGAGGTGCTGAAGGCTAAAATAAATTCAAAATTGGATAATGATTTTAAAATCCGAAATACAATTGTGGAAGAAAATATGGATGTATATGATGAAGTGTCATCAGGCTTTGATGCGCAAATGTATTTTACATTATTAAGCGGAGAAATGCGTGATAAGGGTATATATATTATAGACCAACCAGAAGATCATATTTCACAACGTGCTATAAAAGAAAAAGTATTGGATCAATTTAGAAGAATGGGACAACAGAGGCAAGTTATAATGGTAACTCATAACCCACAGTTCATTGTTAATTTAGATGTTGATAACGTAATATATCTTAGCAAGAATAATGGTAAGTTTACAATACAATCAGGTGCATTGGAATATGAAGATGATGATTATAGCATATTAAGAATTGTTGCAGATAATATTGAAGGTGGATTACAAACAATACAAGGGAGAATGAAAAGATATGAAAAAGACGTATGAATTTAAGGCAGAGACTGAAAAGTTTATTCTTGTTAATACAAATCCTAACGATAAGGGGGAGCCATTTACAATAGATAAAAAAGAAATGCAGTTTGATACGAATAAATTTTATCAGTATGTTTTTTCTGATATAACTACTGAAATGGAAATTGAGATTGTAAATAAGGCAGATAGTGATGATAAATTAGCAAAAAGGTTGTATGAAACTATTTCTGAAATTTCCAGTGGCGTTATGAAAAAATTGAATGAGAAATGTTTTTCTAATTTGGGAAATAAAGTCATGTAGAACGTGTTGATAGAAAATTTGCGATTTATTGTTTAAATAATAATTTGAATAATTTTTTACCAAAAAACAATAATAAACAATGTATAATTAAATATTTCATTGTGGTTGGAAGATGGGTACGGAGGAGTAGGGGGATAAATATCAATAGTTAATTGCGTGCAGTTTGAACGATGTGGGAATTGATTTTTATAAAAAGGTATGGTACTGCGCTAAACGGTATAAAACGAGTCGGAGGAGAATAGATGGATGACAAAAATGAAATAATAGAAGCGAATCAGTCTTTAGATATGTTGATTGCAGAGTCTATAGAACTAGTCCAGTATGCAAGGCAGATTACTGCAAAACAGGTTAATTTGGTGCAGTTAATGACTTATTACTCACTTGGGAAATGGATCGTTGAGGAACAGCAGGAAGGGAAAGAACGGGCCAAATATGGAAAGCATGTTTTGAAAAAATTGTCAGAAAGCCTTACAAAAGAGTTTGGCAGAGGATTTTCTGAAACAAACTTGGAGTATGCCAGAAAATTTTATTTTACATATGCGGATCGAATTTCCCAGACGCTGTTTGAGGAATTTGCAGTGAAAAAATCCCAAACAGTGTTTGAGGAATTGGATAAGGAACAACCTTTTATTGTTTCATGGTCGCATTATCTACAACTAATGCGAATTGAAAATGTGGATGAACGAAAATTTTATGAGATAGAATCAGCAAAATCTGGTTGGGGAATACGTACATTGCAAAGGCAGTATAATTCAAGCCTATATGAGAGATTGGCACTGAGTAGAGATAAGGAAGAGGTATTGAGACTAGCTAAAGAGGGCAATGTCATTACAAAACCACAGGATATTGTGAAACAACCTACAGTGCTTGAGTTTCTTGGGTTAGATGAAAAAGCAAAATACGCGGAATCTGATTTGGAGACCTCAATTATCAATAAATTGCAAAAATTTTTGCTGGAATTGGGGAAAGGTTACTTATTTGAAGCAAGGCAGAAACGATTTACATTTAAAGAAGATAATTATTATGTGGATCTTGTGTTCTATAACAGACTTTTACGTTGTTATGTGCTGATAGATTTGAAGATTGATAAGTTGACGCATCAGGATTTGGGACAGATGCTGATGTACGTGCATTACTACGATAGATATGAGAAACTGCCGGAGGAAAATCCAACGGTAGGTATTCTGCTGTGTAAGGAAAAGGATGATGCCCTTGTAGAAATCACATTGCCGGACAATGCTAATATTTATGCTTCAGAATACCAATTATATTTGCCGGATAAAAAGGAATTGCAGAAGAAATTAAAGGAATGGATAGAAGAAGGAACGGATTTGTAGACAGTTGCTTTGGACGCTTATGTGTGTTGTGGCTACAAAAAATTTGAAAGTATAGAGAAAATCAGTATTTTTATAAAATATGATGACAAAAACCTGAAAATGCGCCAACTAATACACAAGGATCTCCCAACCTAATCCATGAGAGTAGACGTACAGTTGGTTCTGACCATGTGGCTTCAATTATCAAGTAAATAGAATTCAGAAGCCCTTTTTGAATTTTACTATAATGGAAAAGTGAATATAGATGTGTTAAAATTAGCGTAAATAAGAAAATGTAAGGACTTTTAGGGAGTAGATATTAAAATTCCATAGCGGTCGTGTGTAATTAAAAGTGAGGTAAAAGTATTGGCAGAGATAAAATTATTTTCTTTAAATGAAGGAGTAAAAGAATGTACATCATCTGAGGTGGTTTTGGAAAAAGAACTTCAGACGTTGATAGAGCAGAACATGGAAACATTTTTTGGAGTGCGGTTTTTAAAAAGCGAGTATGCTATTACAAATGGGCGTATGGACAGCATTGGAATTGATGAAAATAACAGTCCCGTCATATTTGAATATAAGCGCAGCCAGAATGAAAACGTAATTAATCAGGGATTGTTTTATCTTGACTGGCTGTTAGACCATAAGGCGGATTTTAAATTATTGGTTATTGATAAATTGGGAATGGAAGCGGCTGAAAACATAGACTGGTCTGTTCCATGTGTTATTTGTGTTGCGCGTGATTTTACAAAGTATGATATGCACGCAGTCAATCAAATGCAGAGAAATATTAAATTGGTAAGTTATCGCAGGTATGACAACGGTATGTTTCTTCTTGAGCATTTAAATACACCGACTGTAAAGTCAATTGTGGAAAATGGAGGAGATGAAAATGGTGCCAAAAATAATACGCAGAAAAGTCATTTGGAAAAATTGGCAGCGATCTCTGAAAATATGAAAAATCTTTACCATTCTATATGTGATTTTATTGAGTCGCTAGGAGATGACATTGTATCGAACCAACTGAAATTGTATTTGGCATATAAGAAAGTTCAAAACATGGTATGTGTTGAAATCTACAATAAGCAGATTATATTGTTTTTGAAGCTGAATCCGGAAACTGTCGAACTGGAAAACGGATTTACGAGAGACATGCGCAGCATTGGACATTATGGCACAGGGGATTTGCAGATAACGATTAAAAATGCTGCAGATTTTGAAAAGGCAAAGCCTTTATTGGAAAGAGTTTATAATGAGATGTAAAGGTTGACTTTAAGGAGAAAACAGTAAGATGGCTATGCGAAAAGTATTTTATGGACCGGAAGGCATCATGCTTAAGCATGCCTTGAGGATGTATGATAAAGAGAGTCTTTTAAATTATGCCAGAGGTTTACAAATAAAAAGAACATCGGGACTAAAAAAAGACGAACTTGCAGACAAAATAGCAAATGAGTTGCTTATGCCGACGGTAATGAGAAGGCGGATTGCTGTGCTTTCACCGGAGTGCAGAATACTGTTGGAACGTGCGATGAGAGAGCCATTCATTCCGCTACCAGAAGAAATGGATGACGCTTTGTGTCTTCATGAAAGTGATTATGCGTTTCTGAATAAAAGGGAGCAGCTTAATGTTCCGGTAGATGTGAAAATAGCTTATGAAAAGCTTAATACGCCGGAATTTAGGAAGTATGCCCGTAAAATGTCATGGTTATCTCAGTGTCTTGATTTTGGCGAAGCATTTTACGGTGTTTTTGATAAAGACGTACTTCGACAAATGTTTAATGTGAGAAAAGGATTTCATATTTCTGAGGAAGAACTGGAAAAATTGTGTAATGATTTTCCCTCTGATATGACGGAATGCCATTTGGAAGAAGGGCAAAGATTTATAGTAGCAGAGTATTTAGCATATGATGACCGTTATAAAGATTTATTGGACATACAAACGGGCAAGGATTTTTATATTCCTAATGATCAGGAAGTACGGGACTATGCAAGGAATATATATTTATCTCAGGAGCCTGCATATCAGGATTTCAGGGAGTTTTTGCAGCGTGAAACTGGAATGACATACGAGGAGGCAGATGCAGAGGCGCTGGAGATATGGAATAAAATACAAATTAACATGGATTTTTCTGAGACTGTCCAATATTTTATAGATGTTTATGAAGATTTACTGGATGATACTAAAATTGAAAAATTTATTCAACTTCTCCAGGAATTAAATAATAACACTAGAATGCAGATACATAGGGGACATACGCCGAATGAAATGATGAGAAAAGGGATGGAGCAAGGCGGCTTTTCTCAAAGACCGATAGTTGTTCCCGGAAGTACACAGGCGGCTAATCTTTTGAAAAGCGCATCGGAGGAATTGAAAGAGATGGGGATATGTGTTGATTTTGACAGTAACGCAGCGATTATTCCAAACAAATCTTCTCAAAACAATGTGTCCGAACAAGTAGATAATTCTTATAAGAAAATTTATCCCAATGATCCATGCCCATGTGGTTCAGGTAAGAAATTTAAAAAATGTTGTGGAAGACACGATAATTATAAGCAGAATGAAACGGTATAGAATTTTTAGATTAATTAGCGAAATGTTAAATTATATTG
>VSNT01000095.1 GCA_009774465.1 Lachnospiraceae bacterium | reverse complement strand
CCCCCCCCCCCCCCCCCCCCGGCAGTTTTTTTTTCAAGCATAAGACGGCATACGCGCTCGGAGGGCGTCTCGTGGGCTCGGATATGTGTATAAGAGAGAGCTTTACAGTAAATTTGAATCATCTTTTCAAAAAGTTGGTATTGTAAAATATGATGCATTTAATCAAATGGGAGGAAACCTTAGTTTTAGTATTGCACTTTTAGATGAAAATAATAATGGATTTATTTTAAATTCAGTTCACAGTGTAGAAGGGTGTTATACTTATACAAAAGAAGTAAAAAATGGAAGTTGTAAAATATCATTAGGAGAGGAAGAAGAAAAAGCTCTTAATATAGCTATAGGGGATAGTTAAATAATTATTGAGGTGAAGTTATGAAATTAATTAAGGTAAGTGATTTAAAAGGGAATGAAGTTTTAGCCAGAGCAATATTGACCTCTGAATTACGAATTTTATTATCTGAAGAAACTGTTTTACGTCCTGAGTATATTCAAAAAATAAAAAATCTTGGAATAACAGAAGTATATATTAAGGATAATGAAGAAGGTTTGGTTCATACTCAAGAAGTAGTTTTGCTTAAATCTGATGTGGAAGATTTCTTCAGAGACAGGGTAAGAAGTATTTTAGAAAAACATACCTATAGTCGCAATGATGAATTAATGGAGTTGAGTCAGACAGCAGATAAAATAATTACAAATATTCTGCAGGAAGAAGAAGTGGTAGAAAAGATTTATGATATTAAAGAAAGAAGTTCTGATATTTATGAACATTCTATAAGTACTTGTTCTTTGGCAACACTTACTGCACTTAAATTAAATCTTTCAAAAGAAAAGGTACACGATATTGGTGTAGGATGTCTGCTCCATGATCTGGGGTTAAGATATTTGACAATCGAATATGCAGATCAGGATATATCGAGTTTATCAAAAATAGAGCTTGCAGAATATATGAAGCATCCTATTTATGGATACACTGCGCTTAAAGATGAAAAATGGATATCAGATATCAGTAAAGATATTATTCTGTATCATCACGAAAGATCAGATGGAAGCGGATATCCGTTAAAGGCAAAAGAAATACCATATGAAGCACAGCTCGTAAGTATCTGTGATACATTTGATGAAATGATATGTGGAATAGGATGTAAAAGATATAAAGTATATGAAGCTGTTGAATATTTAAAAACCTTTAAAGCATCAAAATTTAATCAGGAGATAATCAATGTGTTTTTGGAATTTACAGCAGTATATCCTGCAGGAAGCCAAGTAATATTAAGTGATAATTCTATTGGAAAAGTAATCAGACAAAATAAAGAATTTCCAAACAGGCCGGTAGTTCAGATTATTAAGGATAAAAACGGAAAAGATGTAAATAATGAAAGCATCATTGATTTGATTAAGGTTAACAATATTTTTATTGAAAAAGAACTTGAATAAACAGGAAATAAGTAATATTATACTTTTGAAAAAAGTTTATAACGGAGGAATCTATTATGATAGATATTAAATTTTTAAGAGAAAATCCTGATGTAGTTAAAGAAAATATCAGGAAAAAATTTCAGGATGAAAAAATTAAGCTGGTAGATGAAGTAATTGAATTAGATCTGGAAAGTCGAAAGACACAGCAGGAAGCTGATGATTTAAGAGCAAACAGAAATAAAATTTCAAAAGAAATTGGAGCTTTAATGGCACAAGGTAAAAGAGAAGAAGCTGAACAGAAAAAAGCTGAAGTTGCTGCCGGAGCAAAGCGTCTTTTGGAATTGGAAGAAAAAGAAAAAGAACTGGAAGAAAAAGTTACCAAAATTATGATGGTAATTCCAAATATTATTGATCCCAGTGTTCCAATTGGAAAAGACGATAGTGAAAATGTTGAAATTACAAAGTATGGTGATCCTGTAATTCCTGAATTTGAAATTCCATATCATACTGAAATTATGGAAAAGTTAAAAGGTATTGATTTAGACAGTGCAAGAAAAGTTGCAGGTAATGGATTTTACTATTTAATGGGAGATATAGCAAGATTGCATTCGGCAGTAATTTCTTATGCCAGAGATTTTATGATTGATAGAGGATTTACATATTGTGTTCCTCCTTTCATGATTAGAAGCAATGTTGTAACCGGTGTAATGAGTTTCGCAGAAATGGATGCAATGATGTATAAAATTGAGGGAGAAGATTTATATTTAATTGGAACCTCAGAGCATTCTATGATAGGAAAATTTATTGATACAATAATTCCAGAAGAAGAACTTCCTAAAACACTTACCAGTTATTCTCCCTGCTTTAGAAAAGAAAAAGGTGCGCATGGTTTGGAAGAAAGAGGTGTCTACAGAATTCACCAGTTTGAAAAGCAGGAAATGATAGTAGTATGTAAACCGGAAGAATCCCCAATGTGGTTTGAAAAATTATGGCAAAACACTGTAGATTTATTCCGTTCTATGGATATCCCTGTAAGGACAATAGAATGTTGTTCAGGAGATCTTGCTGATCTTAAAGTAAAATCTTATGATGTGGAAGCATGGTCGCCAAGACAGAAAAAATATTTCGAAGTAGGAAGCTGTTCCAATTTAGGGGATGCACAGGCAAGAAGATTAAAAATACGTGTTAATGGTGAAACCGGAAAATACTTTGCGCATACATTAAATAATACGGTAGTAGCTCCTCCAAGAATGTTAATCGCATTTTTAGAAAATAATCTTCAGGAAGATGGATCAATTAAAATTCCGGAAGTATTGCAGCCATATTTGGGTGGTAAAAAGGAAATAAGATAATCCATTATAATAAGTATGGCATAAGGAGGTGAAATTCTTGCACAAATATATGCGGGCAGTTGGATTTAGCAAATATGAAAAAAAGGATTTGCAGAAGCTATTAATTGATGTAATACTTGAAAGCACGGAAAGATATTATACTTCCATAAAAGAGGATGCTTCTTTTGCACAGTTTTGCAAGGATTTTTCCGAAAGTAATTTATCACAAAAAAGTGAAGATTCATCTAAGAGTGTGATTGGAGTTGCTGTTTGTGGAGAATTTGATAATAACGAAAAATTTACTTATGAATATTATTTTCCATATTTAAAAAGCACGAACATAAGTTCTGAAGAAGATGTTTCTGTAGAAAGGCATTCAGCTCATGAATCTTATGCTGGTGTGTGTGATGATATCAGAATAGGTGTTTCATTAATTTTTTATCTTCAAAATGTAATTCATTATGTAAAAGCAAAAAATTCAGGATTATTACCCTTTAGGGGAACTACGCTTACTCTTTCCGCTTTATCATTAAGCGGAACAGTTATGATGCCTATAGTCAAAAGTGAAAAAGACCTGATAAAAAATCAACAGGTATCCATGAATAGAAGTCAACTGTTAAATGCAGCAAGAAAAGGCGATGAAAGTGCTATTGAAAGTCTTACACTTGATGATATGGATACTTACACTACAATTTCAAAAAGAATACAAAAAGAAGATGTTTTCAGTTTGGTGGATACTTATTTTATGCCTTATGGCGTAGAATGCGATCAATATTCTATTTTAGCTGAAATATTGGAATGTAATCTGGTAAAAAATGAAATTACCGAAGAAGAAGTTTATATAATGAAAGTGAGCTGTAATGATTTAGTATTTGATTTATGTATTAATAAAGAAGATATTTATGGAGAGCCCTGTGTGGGAAGAAGATTTAAAGGTGTTATATGGATGCAGGGACATATTAATTTTCCGGTTTAAATAATTTTTTGTTTAAAAAATAAGTTGGCGTTTATCTTGCCATAGTTAAATGATTATGTTAAAATAAATCGATTAACTTAAAATGTCGCTATAGCTCAGCTGGATAGAGCGACCGCCTCCTAAGCGGTAGGCCGGAGGTTCAAATCCTCTTAGCGACGTATTAAAATCCGATGTGTATAGAAACTTTTCATGCACACCGGATTTTGTATTTATATATAAATTATCAGAAAATCAGGGGAAGACAGACAGTAAATGTTGTTCCCTTTCCCTGTTTAGAGGAAACATCAATTTTTCCCCCATGCTCTGAAACAATAGTACGGGTTATAGTAAGTCCCAACCCTTGTCCACCTTTATCACTTCGGGTAGTGTATGATCTTTTAAAAATATCGGGCAGATCTTTTTCTGCTATTCCGCAGCCGGTATCTGAAATTTCAATGTAGGCAAAGGATTCATCTGAAGTTAAAGAAAGTATTATTTTTCCATCAGAAGGAGTAAAATCGGCAGCGTTGTACAGCAGGTTTTCCAATGCACGAAAAAGCTGTTCCTGATTTGCCATAATCTTACATGGGTGATTTGTAATATTTTTAAGAAAATTTGGTCCGTAAAGCTCTATAATAGGACAGTAATTATGATAAAAATCTGAAAGAAAGGTGTTTAATATTATTGGTTCCATTTGAATAGGGGAACTGGTTTGTGATGCTATTTCCTGAATAGATTTAAGGCGCTCAGACAAAATATCACATTGTTCTTCTATATGAAGAATTCTTTTGTATGTATCCTGATCCAGCATAATATCGTTAAGACGAATAATTTGAGCCATATTTGAAAGAGAGGTTAGGGGAGATTTCATATCATGACCTAATTCTGAAATTAATTGTCCTCTTTCTACAAGAAGCTTTTGTAAATATTCTGTTTTCTCATTTACTTCTGCCTGTAAATTTTGGTTAAGCCTTAAATTTTCTTCTGTCAGGGCGCGGCTGCGCTGTACCATTAAAACAGCAAAAGTAATAACCATACAAAATGTTCCGTATTCTTCAGGATAAGCTCCAATGAAAGGTTCATAGTATCCAATAGTTAAAACGCTGTAAAGTAAACAGATACCATTTACAATTGAAGCAGCAAAAATAATTTTTGTGTGCAGAAATTTTGTAAAGCAGCCATAGGCTGTTAAAACAATCAATAAAACAGCCATAACTACTTTATACCAGGAAATCATAGAACCATACCATAAAGTAAGAGCAGGAATAAAAGGAAAAATAAATAAAGAAAAAATAAGAGGAATGCTGCACATGCCGCCACATATTACGTTAAAAAGGATATGTAATATTTTTTTTGCATGATAATTTATAGCTGATAAAAATAAAAGTCCTGCAATTCGAAGGGAGAAATATATAATAAGAAGAGCTGATACATCTTCTATTATATAAAGAGTGCGCACAAGGGGTATGCCAAATAATCTTAAAAATGGATAGCAAATTCGAAGAGCAAATGAAAAACTTAACATACCAAAATAAAATTCAACCGAATAAGAAGCTTTATTTTTGCGTCTCCAGAGAATAATGCAAAATAAAGAAAGTGTAAGCGACGAAAAGAAAAGCAGGCCATATAAAAGCGTACGGGCAGCAATTAAGTGACTGATACTATCAGGATCTCCAATTATAGGTGCATACCAGATACCACCATAATAATGGGAATAATTTGCAGTTTGAATAATTAATTCTGACTCGTTTTCAAGATAAAAAGAATAAAAAGTATCTTTAATCAAAGGTGAATAGGTTTCAGAGGAAACTTCACCTGTTCCCCCAAGACAGCGTCCATTTATATATACTTTGGCGGCACAGAGAGGTTCCTGCAAATAAAGTGTTACAATATTTCCATTTCCCTTAAGATGCATACGCCATGTGGAAATCCCGTAGGGATTTTTATCTTCATGGAACAGGGCAAGATTTGGATACTGCCCTGCCCACGTAGGATAATAAGATGGCGGATCTGATAAAAAATCACTTGAAAAAAGAAGGGCATCAGGATATAATTCCCAACCGTCTACAAGTGCGCAGCATCCATTTTCCGGGACTATGGAAAGATTATCCTGGGTAAATTCTGCCTTTGTTATATATTTATTGTCATACCTGATAATTGTTGACAGTCCAAGTAAAGTAAGAATAATTGTACCGACAGCTATCATAATCGTTTGAAAAAAGGACTTGAAAAATATTGTCAATTTCATAATTGTCTCCGTAATTAATTACCTGTCTGGAACAAACAAATATCCTTTGTATCTCTTGGTCTGAATATAATCATGATCCGGACAAAGTTCATAGAGCTTTTTTCGGATACGTCCCATAATTACCTGCAGTGATTTTTGACCTTTATTAATTGGAGCTTTCCATACGGAATCATAAATCTGGTCAGGAGTAAAAATTTCATCCGGATGCTTTGCAAGAAAATACAACACATCAAATTCATAGGAAGAAAAATCAACGGAACGGTTTTCATAACTTGCGCTGCAGGAAGCCGGAAAAATTGAAAACGGGCCATAAGTAAGTGTTTTTGGCGGTTCGGCGGCTCTGCCGGAACGAATACGCGCCTGCACCCGAAGTTCTAATTCTTTTAAACTGTAAGGCTTACATACATAATCATCACCGCCAATACTAAGTCCGCGAATGCGGTTTTCTTCTTCTGTATATCCGGAAAGGAAAATAATTGGCAGGCTTGTTTTTGACCGAATTTTCTCGCATAAAGAAAATCCGTTCATATCAGGTAAATCTATATCCAGAATAACACAGTCTAAGGCATTTGATAAAATAATTTCTTCTGCTTTTTTGGCAGTATCTGCACATACAACGTCATATCCCATTGCACGAAAGAATGTTTGATTATCATTTAATATTATAGAATCATCATCCACAATTAAAATCTTATACATGCCTTCTCACCTCAAAGTATTCCAATTTTACTATAACTTTATCATATCTCAAAAATATTTCTTTTTCCAGCTTGAAAGTAAACGTCAGGTAACAATCATTGTCTAATGCTTTTTTTGTCGAAAAAATATAATAAAATAAAGTTATAGGATATGGACAGGATGGGAGGTTGGCATTTAAGATGTATCAAATAGCTTTATGTGATGATATTATATCAGAGCTTGAAAAAATAGAAACTTTACTGGGAAAGTATGAAGAAAAAAATCCTTTATTAAAATATGGAATAAAACAATTTGAAAGTGCGCAATTATTAATTGATATGATTAAAGAGAAAAAATATCTGCCGGATCTTTTACTTATGGATATTTTTATGAAGGAAAAGACAGGATTGGATGCAGTAAAGGAATTGCGCAGGGAAGGATACAATGTACCAGTTATTTTTCTCACTACATCCACAGAATATGCGTTGGAAGCCTACCAGGTGGATGCACTCCAATATTTAGTAAAACCTTTGGATAAAAACAGATTTTTTCATGTGATGGATATGGCATTTGAAATAATCAGAAAGAACGAAAAAGATTTTGTTGTAATTAAAACATCTGCCGGATTAAGGCAAATACAGCCGGATCAGATTATTTATTGTGAAACACAAAAAAATTATCAATTTCTTTATTTGGAAAATGAACAAATAAAAGTAAGGATGACAAGTAAAGAATTATATGAAATACTGGGAACATTTCATCAATTTTCAAAATGCGGCAGCTCCTATGTAATCAATTTAAATCACATTGTAACAATGAACAGAGAAGAAATACATGTAGATAATGGAGATAAAATATATTTGCCAAGAAACAGAGTAACAGAATTTAAAAAAAATTATTTTGCATTTTACTTTGATAAAAATTAGACACAGCAGAATCCATTTTATGGAATTACAGTAATATGGTCTTGTGCGAAAGCCATATTTGATATATATTTATTATCATAGTCAGTAACTGTCAATCTTATAAGCAGGGCAGGATGAATATGAAAAGAAAAAGAAATTATTTAATTCTAATCATTCTTACGGTGTTTTTTTCATTATGTTGGTTTAATTGTATTGATATAATGGCATGTGAACATGAGGATGAAAAAATAAAACCAGATTCTGTATCCACTGGTGCAGAATTGATAGAATGGCTGGAATCACACAAAAATACAGGTGGTAAAGTAAAGTTATCGGACAATGTGGTTTTAGAAGGAGCTTATTACTATTGTCCTGGTACGATTAATCTTCCTCCTGTTTTTATTGATACAAATAATCATGTAATTACCATAACCGGAGAAATAGAATTTCGCAGTGACAATCATCTTATATTTCAGGGACGGGCAGAAGGAAAGAAAGATATTATTCATGTGGCAAGAGGAGGCATACTTTCTCTCAGCGGCGTCATAATAGAAAATGAGCAGATTGAAAAGACTTATACATTATGGCAGGAAGAAGGTGCTGGACTTGTTATAGAAAAGTGCCGGATATCAGGAAAAATTCATTATGCACATACTCCATTTGTTATAGATAATGAATCTGTCTGTGTTGTCGTAGAAAAAAATCAGACGGCAGACAATGTACTTCCAACAGAAATAAAATGCAGTGTCAATTCTAAAGGAGAGGTTTATAACAATGAACAAATGAAAGTTTCATGGATTCTTTCCGGGACTGAAAAAGAACAGAAAGAAAGGCTGCGTTTTTCAACAGAAGGTTCCTTTGTTGACGCCGGATTTTTAGAACCTCCGGTCTGTACAGTAGTATATAATGATTATATATTAACATTTATGAAAGTGAACGGATTTATAAGTGGAAATTCCTATATATTTCGGGGAACCTATTTAAAGCCAAAAGAATATTTACCAATGACAGTTACATATGAATATTCTTTCGATGGAGAAAAATGGATCGATTATGAGAAAGTAACTGCATCAGATATTGAAGATACTTTTTTTATTGGTTTGACGTTAGATCAGTGGGATACAGAAAAATATCCTTATTTATATCTTCGACTGATGGGAAAGCATAATGAAAATATATACTTTTCTAATGTACTTCGATATACGGCTGATAATTTTAAAATTGTAACAGATCAGGGTGGAAATCGGGGCGGAGGAACTTCTATTATAAGTCCTCCAAACGAGCCTCCAAAAAGTCCTGACAATGTTTCGGAAAATTTAAATGCAGAAACATTTCCAGAGGTAAAGCAGGAAAATAATTCAAACGAGAATTTAATGGTAGAAGATAAAAGTGCGAAAACAGAAGCAGATAAAGAAACAGTTGATGTGGAAATAAATGCCGTCCATTCAGTAATCGTTAATGCGGAAGTTACCAACAGCAGCGAAAATAAAGTGCTTCCAAAAACAATAGAAGAAGATAAAAGCCAAAATTTATCGGATACGGAATCTACAGAAACTAAAAATATAAATCAGAGTATAAACGGTTATGAAACCGGCAGGGAATATATAAATGCTAATACTCCTGATACTTCTGATGAAAAAATACAGTCTTCGGGAGAATCTTTTTACTCACAAAGTCCGGAGGCAAAGCAGGATGCTTCACAAAATAAGGCGGCTGTTGTTGTATCAGGCATTATATTTTCATCAGTTCTTGCCGGAAGCGCAGGATATTGTTTTCATGCCCGTATTTTTCATCAGTTACATCAAGTGATGAAAATAATGTGGATTAAGTAACTAAATCTTGTACTGATAATTAAAATATGATATGATTTAAAAAGTAGTATGTTACAGGCTGAAAATCTTAATATTCAAGGTTTTCAGCTTTTTCTTAGTCTTTATGGAAAGGTATATATTATGAGTATTTTTAAAGCTGTTTATGATATTTTGTGGGGAGATTTAATTACAATTCCCTTACCGGGAGGAAGTTCAATGGGACTTTCTTTGTTAGTTTTGATTTTGATTCCTTCCGGAATTTATTTCACCATACGGACAAGGTTTCTTCCTTTTCGTTTGTTTCCGGAAATGCTTAAAGTTACAGCGGAGAAGAAAAACATTTCTCAAAAAGATGCCATATCCGGAGTTCAGGCATTGATTGTATCTACCGCCACAAGAGTAGGAATGGGAAATTTGGTAGGTGTTGTAGCTGCTATTTCTATGGGAGGCGCCGGTGCGGTATTCTGGATGTGGATTATTGCTTTGCTTGGCTCCTCTACTGCATTTGCAGAGGGTACTCTGGCTCAAATCTATAAGGAAAAGGATCCGCTTTATGGAGGATTCAGGGGAGGCCCGGCTTATTATATTCATCATATGTTTATTAAAAAAGGCAGTAAGCGTAAAAAATCAGTTATAGCTGTTTTATTTGCAATTTCCGGATTGGTTTGCTGGTGCGGTATCAGCCAGGTAATTGGAAATTCCGTTTCTTCCGCTTTTGAAAATGCATTTCAAATTCCTCCTGTTTACACAACAATTGTTCTTGTTGCATTTGCTGCGGTGATCGTTCTTCGAAAGAACGCCACTGTTAAGGTTCTGGATTTTATAGTGCCAATTATGGCGGGATGTTACTTTTTAATAACAATTTTTATTATTGTAAAAAATGCAGGTCAGCTTCCTGAAATTTTTCAGAGAATTTTTTTAGAAGCTTTTGGTCTTAGACAGGCTGTTGCAGGAGGATTCGGTGCAGTGATTATGAACGGTGCCAAACGGGGACTATTTTCTAACGAGGCAGGTTCCGGTTCTGCTCCATGTGCCGCTGCCGCTGCAGATATTAATCATCCTGCGAAGGAAGGTCTTTTGCAGGCATTTGGTGTGTTTATTGATACCATTGTAATATGCAGCTGTTCTGCCATGATTATGCTGCTTACTCCTTCAAATCTGACAAATGGGCTGGAAGGTATGGATCTTTTACAGACTTCCATGCAGTATCACATGGGAGAAATTGGTGTAATTTTTATTGCGGTAATTTTATGGTTGTTTAGTTTTTCAACATTTATTGGCATACTGTTCTATGCAAGATCTAATGTTGCATATCTTTTTGGAGATAATTGGCTGTCACAGACCTTATATAAAGTATTAGATCTGGTAATGCTTTTTATCGGCGGACTTGCTGCCTATACTTTTGTCTGGGATTTAAGTGATGTGGGAATTGGACTCATGACAGTATTTAATATGATTGCATTGATACCTCTTGCACCGCAGGCGGTTAATTCCCTGAAAGATTATGAAGAAAACAATTTGAAAAAAAAGGGTGGCATGTAAAAATGCTACCCTGAAAAATAATTATACGGAAAAATCAATTGTCCCACCTTCTACCATAACTGGTTCGGCAATCACTTCCACAGGTATTTCTTCACCGGAAAGCTCCAGAGAAACACCGCTGTTTACAGGAGAGGATTGTTTGTCTTTTTCCAGTTTATCAAATAATGCTCTTAAGTATTTCATATCTGCTTCTGCGATTTCACGCAGTTCATCCGCCCTGTGCTTCTTTTTTAATCGTTCAAGCTCTTCCGGTTCAAGTTCTTCTTCTATGATGCCTGCAACTTCCTCTACCAGGTCGTTAAATTCTGCTTCCTCCGTCAGACTGTCCATCAAATCATCCATAGATTCTTCCATAAGAGCCTGTAGTTCCTGCATAATTTTTAACAATTCATCATCTATGACTTCTTTTTCATCAAGTTCGTCATTACTGAAAATATCTTCCATTTCAAGTTCCTGATCTTCCATATTTTCAGATTGATTTTTATCCTGTTTGGCATCTTCTTCCTGCTGCAGATGTTTCATACGCTTTTTGGCAATACGCTCCATTTTCTTTGCATGAATAATTGCAGCGCGAAGTTCTCTGTCATCATAATTTTCAGAATTCTGTTTTTTTAACAGCTCTGCCACCTTTCCACGGGCTTTCGTCAAAACCTTTCTTGCATTGGCAGGGGTTTTTGAAAGCATAATCTGAGAAGAAATCTGCTTAAAATTGTATTGTAAAGGTTTCTTTTTTTTCTTTGAATTATTTGAAGATTTAGAAGGACGTGAAGTTCTAATTGTTGCAACTACGTTTCCCCTTGCATCTTTAATTTGTGTGACTCGCGATACAGATCTGCCAATACCCATTACACTCATGCCATCATCCTCCCTGATATCAGCAATGTGTTGTTTTATTTCTGATAAATCCATTTATCATGTTTATATACTTACAATTAATATATCGGCAGTTTTTGGGGCAGAATTTATCTGAAAAAAGAAAAGCTCATGACAAAAAAGACAGATTATATTACAAAAAAGACTTTTCAGAATGCTTTCCAGGCAGTGTTACAGTAAAAACAGAGCCGGAAGGAGATGCATCTGTCACTGAAATGGTACCATGATGGGAGGCAATAATTTCGTAAGCAATGGAAAGTCCCAGTCCAAAATGGTCTTTTGTACTTCGGGATTTTTCCGCCCGATAAAAACGGTCAAAAATTTTTTTCTTATCCTGGTCGGGTATGCCGATTCCATTATCTTTTACAGAGAATTTAAAAAAATTTTTCTTATAAGAAAGAGATATTTGAATTTTTCCTGATTTGGGAGTATAGCTGATTGCATTGTGCAGTAAAATGGAAACTACCTGACTGATACGGTTTCCATCCATAGGGCATAAAGGAATGGTATTTTCGGGAAGCTCTAAAGAAAGTGTAATTGATTTTTCTTTTGCAAGAGGTTCAAAAGCTTCATAGGAATTGATCAGCAGAGTATCCAGCTCAGCAGGCTTTATTTGAATGGAAAACTGATGATTGTCTGATCCGGAAAGAGTGAGTAAATCATTAATTAAAGTAGACATACGCAGTCCTTCCTGACAAATATTTTTGATAAAACCTGCCTGTTCTTCGGCAGAAACATTTTTACAGCATTCTGCAGAAGATAAAATTACTGCCAAAGGAGTACGCAATTCATGAGAAGCAGAAGCTACAAATTGGATTTGCTTTTTTTGATTTTCTATAATTGGTTTTAAAAGTTTTCCTGTAAAAACCCAGGAAAAAAGAGCCAGAAGAAAAATTGCTGCACCGTCAATTGCAATAAATCGAATCCGTTGGTCAAATATCTGTTTTTTTAATTGATGCAAGGGAGATAAAATAATGACCTGAAGAAGGGATGAAGATTTTTCAATTTCAATCACACCACAAAAATAGTTTTCATTTGTGGATTTTGATGTAAATTGAAATTGGACATGACGGCTGAGGTATGGAGAAGAAAAGGCGGATGTTTCAGTATCGCTAAACGAAAACATTTCCCGGTAAGAATCCATGCTTTCCTGCAAAAGTTTTTCTTTTGAAATATCATGGGTATTTGATAATTGGTTATACAAAAAAGGAGTGCCATTATCCAGAATAAAAAACAGATAATTATTCTGCGTTTCCATTCTGGAGAGCCATTCCATAGTAATCACTGACTGCGGTTCTAAATTAGTGGAAATGGTATTTATATCATTTTTAAAAGAATTGTATTGGTTCTGATAAAGATTTTTTTCAGAAATGTACAGATAAATAAGAGACATGATAATCATAATGGCAGCAGTAATTCCCGTAGATAAAATTGTCAGGCGTAAATGTACTTTTTTGTACATAATTTATCTCCATCTTTCTTTACATTTATTTTCGTGAGTAATGAATCAGGCGAATATGAAAGCTTCCTTTGACTCATTGTTCACTTAAATCCTGCAGACAATAACCAATCCCCCGGATGGTTTTGATTTGAAGTCTGCTTCCTACTCCTTTTAACCTTCGTCTTATAAAATGAATGTAATTGTCAAGATTACCTTCCTCTACATCACTGTCAGGCCCCCATACCTTTAAAAGAAGAATACTTCTTGAAAGAGTCTGATCCTTTCTTCGCAAAAAGGTTTCCAATAATGCTGCTTCCCGCTTGGAAAGGGTACAGTTTCCATTTGGCCCCAAGAGACGCCCTTCCTGATTGTACCATGTTATGTCGGAAACTGTAAGAATATCGTCATCACTTAAGGTTTGAGGGCGTCTGCAGATGCATCGGATTCTTGCAAGAAGCTCCTCAAAAGCAAAAGGCTTTACAAGGTAATCGTCAGCGCCAAGATCAAGGCCGGTGACTTTATCAGACAGGGTACCAAGAGCAGTAAGCAGTATAACAGGAGTTGTTATTTTATTTTTTCGAAGGTGAGTAAGTACCTGAGTTCCCTCCATATTAGGAAGCATCCGGTCAAGTAATATAATGTCGTAAATATTATTTTCTCCATAAAAACATGCCTCCTCACCATCATGGCAGGCATCTACGGCAAATCCTTCTTTTTCCAATTTGAAAGTAAGGGTTTTGTTTAATTTTTCGTCGTCTTCCACAAGTAAAATTCTCATTGTATATTCCCCTTTGAAACATATAATATCTTATTTTACTATGGAATTCTTTAAAAATTCTCTAAGATTAAATTTATGGAAAATTTTATAAACTGGGTTGTAATGGAAACTCCTGTCCGGTCTTTTCTATTTTCATGACTTTTTCCTGATATTCAGGGTGTTTTGTAAGAAAACGGTCTATAATATTAAAATCTGCCCAAAAGTGCATGGGAAATACATACTGGCTATGGGTGTATTCTAAAAATGATTCAATTCCCAAATAAGCATCTTTTTCCTGTCTTGGATCTAAAGGAACAAATGCCACGTCAATTTTTTTATCCTTTAATTTTTCCAGTTCCCTGTAGTAGGCGCTTTTCATGGAATTGTTATATTGTTTTGTCTCGCCTTCCCATACCCATAAATTTAAATCTCCGGCATGGTAATAGGTCTTTTCTTTCTCATGGATAAGAAATGCAACGCCAGTGTCAGTAGATCTTAATGTTTCGATAGAAAGCTGGCAGCGCTCGGAAATTGAGATTTCCTGAACAGTATTTTTAGTTACAATATGTATATGTTCATCCAAAGAAACTCCCTGCTCCCTGTATTTTATGATCTGCCATTTAACAGGAACGTCCTTTGAAAGAATGTAATGTATATTGGGATAATTTTTAACTAATTCAAAAATATCAGGATTATAATGATCCCCGTGTTTATGGCTCACAAAAACCAAAAGAGGTTTCTGTGGATTTATCTGTGGAATCGCTCCCTTATAATAGTCAAATAAAAAAGAAGCATTTTCTGTTTCAAGTAAAAAGCTGCTGTGTTCAATATAGGTAACTTTAAGCATATTTATCAGTCCTTTCTGACTACCTGATCGAGGTGTTTAACTGGATTGATTATAGCAGTTTTTGCTTCTGTGGGCAATGAAAGCAGTCAGTTGTATATTAGCTGCAAAAAATATTTGAAAAACAGATTTAGAGAATCTTTAGAGATTTGCCTGTTATGATAATACATGAATTTAGTGTAAAGGAGTGGAAAAATATGAAAAAAATAATTTCAACTATGTGTGTATGCGGTGTTTGTCTGATGGTAATGAATGGATGCCAAAACAAAGAAACAGATGCTCAATCTGCTGATATTGTGGAAACGTTAGATGAAAATGAAACGTTGTCTGAAAGGTCAAATGAGTCAGAAGGGAAAAATTTTACGGATTTGTCAAAGGAAGAAGTGCCTGAAGCAGAGGCTGATACCATCAAATTTGAAGATGAAATGTGCGGAGGCGTTATGGAAATTATATCCTCAGAAAAAACGGTAATAGTAAGCAGGATACAGGCAGGAGAGGATGGTACTACTTTAGTTTCTCCGGCTGAAGGTTTTGAAGAACGGGTTTCCGTTTATTTTACTGATGATGCAAAATTTTCCTTGGAGACAGGAAAAGCAGATGGCAGTGACGTTAACAGGCAGGATGCTGATTTTTCAAGTATTCAGGCAGGAGACAGTTTGAACTTGAAAGGAAAGGAAAACATAGATGGTACAGAGTTTTTAGCTACAGAGGTAGAGATTATAAGAGTAATTGATTAACACTTTAATTAAGTTTAAAAAGAAAGGGAAGAGTAGGAAAGTATGAAAAAAGTAAAAAGA
>VSNT01000094.1 GCA_009774465.1 Lachnospiraceae bacterium | reverse complement strand
GTGTAAATATTCATATATGTCCCTCCATTTTATGTTTCTCTGGGCAATACGTCATAATTTTAAAGAAAAATTATTTCAGCCTTCAAACCCCATGAGTACATTTTACTAAATTTCAGGGAATTATACAAGCAAAATTATACATTTTACAGATTCATTGACTTTTACACACTAAAGTGTTATATTTTTTTAGTCAGGCGCTGTCCTGCAAAGCATAACGGCACCTGATTATGAAAGGAGTTATCCATGAACAAAACTTTGACTTGTGGTTTTATTGGACTGGGGCTGATCGGCGGCTCTATTGCCAAAGCTTTCCGAAAATTTTATCCTGACAGCCGCCTGATGGCATATGATATTAAACAGGAAGCAATAAAAGAAGCTGCCAGGGAAGGCGTTATTGATCTTCCCTTATCTGATATCAGCAGTGAATTTGCAGAATGTAATTACATTTTTTTATGTGCTCCGGTCTCAGAAAATGATAAAAATCTGTCCAGACTTAAAGAAAACTTATCTCCTGCCTGCCTTCTCACAGATGTGGGCAGCGTAAAAACAGATATTCATATGCATATTAAAAATATTGGACTTGAGAGCCAGTTTATCGGCGGCCATCCTATGGCCGGAAGCGAGCGGATCGGCTATGTAAATTCCAAGGCGCTTCTTTTGGAAAATGCCTACTATATCTTAACTCCGGGGGAAGGCGTTGCAAAAGAAACCGTTACGTCTTTCAGTACTTTAATTGCCTCTCTCGGCGCCATTCCTATGGTGCTCACCTGTAAGCAGCACGATTTTGTGACTGCCGCTGTCAGCCATCTTCCTCATGTAATTGCCGCTTCATTGGTGAATCTGATTAAAGAAACCGATTCAGAAGAAGGCATCATGAAACTGATTGCAGCAGGAGGTTTTAAGGATATTACCAGAATTGCTTCCTCTTCTCCGGTGATGTGGCAGCAAATCTGCCTGACCAACAGGGAAAATATATCAGAACTGTTGAATACTTATATTGTTTCTCTGAAACAAATAAAAAAGGAAATTGATACTTCTGCTTCCCAAAAGCTCTATGACTTTTTTGACAATGCCAGAAGCTATCGTGATTCCTTCATAGACGCCTCCAGCGGTCCGATTAAAAAATCATACTCCCTGCGAATCGATATTGCAGATGAGCCGGGTGCTCTGGCAGCTATTGCAACGATTCTGGCACTTAACCAGATCAGTATCAAAAATATCGGAATTGTCCATAACAGAGAATTGGAAGGCGGTGTGCTCCAGGTAGAATTTTATGAGGAAGACAGTATTGAAAAAGCCTCTGAAATTCTTCAGTCAAAAGGGTATTCGATTTACCACAAATAAAAGGTGCACCGCAAGGCGCACCCATAAAAAACTTTCAAAAGTCAGGCATTTGTCAGAGATGCCACGGTATCATATACTTCAATTCTGGAAGCCTCAGATTCAGGCATTCCAATAAAAACCGCTCCATAATTAAATCCCTCATCCTTTTTTTCAATTCTAATTATTTCAAGGCATGCATGGAGCACCTCCTGCGTCCAGATTCTTAAATTAGCCTCATATACTGCACCGATTTCTAAAAGCTCACCGCAGTTAAATCCAATACCTGATTTTGATACATCCGCAATATCAATTGTAATTTCATGATTGCTGCTGTCATCCAATCGCTTTACGATAATTGTGGAAATTAACTTTCTGCGGTTATTTTTTCTTCTTTCTTCCATATTTACCTGTACCCTTTCCCTTACATACCCATTTATGAGTTCTATTTTACACATTGCTATCATATACTAAATGATATTTTTTGTAAAGTCATCTGTAAAAAAACATGCATCCCCAAAAGAGAAAAAACGGTACTTTTCTGCCACTGCATCTGCATATGCATTCAGTACATTTTCCCGCCCTGCCAGTGCGCTGACCAGCATAACAAGGGTTGACTCCGGCAAATGAAAATTGGTAATCAGGCAGTCCATCACTTTAAACTGATAACCGGGATAAATAAAAATTTCTGTGTCGCCGCAGCATTCTGAAAGGCTTCCTTTTTCATCAGCAGCACTTTCTATTGTCCGGCAGCTTGTGGTTCCCACACAAATCACTCTGTGTCCGCTTTTTTTGGTTTCATTGATTATTCCCGCCGCACTTTGTGCAATCTGATAATATTCAGAATGCATGTGGTGCTCTAAAATATGATCCGCTTTCACCGGACGAAATGTGCCAAGTCCCACATGCAGCGTTACGTATGCAATCTTTACACCTTTTTCTTCTATTTGGGCAAGAAGCTCCCTGGTAAAATGAAGTCCTGCCGTAGGCGCTGCTGCGGAACCGTCATATTTCGCATAGACAGTCTGATAGCGGTTTTTATCCTTAAGTTTATGGGTAATATATGGAGGCAGGGGCATTTCCCCCAGCCTGTCAAGTACTTCTTCAAAAATTCCATCATAAGAAAAGCGGATTAACCTGTTCCCTTCTTCTACTACATCCAATACCTCTGCATTTAGTATTCCGTCCCCGAAAGTAAGATTTGCACCCGGCCTTACCTTTTTTCCGGGCTTTACCAGGCATTCCCACACATTCCCTTCCCTGCGTTTTAAAAGAAGCACTTCCACCTGCGCGCTCGTATCCGTCTTTGTGCCAAGAAGTCTGGCCGGAAGCACTTTGGTGTTATTTAATACCAGACAATCTCCCGGGTGCAGATAATCTATTATGTTACGAAATACTTCATGCTTTATGGCGCCTGTATTTTTATCCACCATAAGAAGTCTGGACGCTGATCTGTCCTCAAGAGGATCCTGTGCGATCAGCTCCTTTGGCAGATCAAAATAAAAATCCGAGGTTTTAAGATCCTGCTCCATTACATTCCTGCTCCCCTTAAGAAAGCTTCATACCCTCGTTTGGCTTCGTATACGTCCGCTTTGCTGGTAGCTTCCCAGGGCGCATGCATATTTAAAACTGCCACTCCACTGTCAATCACGTTCATGCCATACAGGGCAAGGATATAGGCAATTGTTCCGCCGCCGCCAAGGTCAACCTTCCCCAATTCTGCAGTCTGGAAATTCACTTCTTCCTTTTCAAAAATCTGACGGATATAGGCAAGATATTCCGCATTGGCATCATTGGAACCGGATTTTCCTCTGGAACCGGTAAATTTGTTAAATACCATGCCGCCGCCAAGATAAGCAACATTTTTCTTATCAAAGCTTGATGCAAAGGAAGGATCAAATGCACTGCTTACATCTGAGGAAAGCATACAGGAGGAAGACAGACATCTTCTCACATTTAATTCAGAGTATTCACCGGTAAGGTTCATCACCTCTGCCACCATATTTTCAAAAAACTTTGACTGCATGCCGGTTGCTCCCACGCTGCCAATTTCTTCTTTATCCACCAGCAGACAGCAGGCAGTCCGCTCCGTATCCTCCACATCCACCATTGCCTTTAAAGAGGTAAAGGCACACACTCTGTCATCCTGCCCATAGCCTAAAATCATACTGCGGTCAAGCCCGGCTTCTCTTGCCTTTCCGGCAGGAACCACTTCCAGTTCTGCAGAAAGAAAATCTTCCTCTTCCACGTCATAGGTCTTCTTTAAAATATCAAGAATTCCTTTTTTAACTGCCTCTTTTGCCGATTCCTCATCCTTTTCATCCTCATTTTTCTTATCCGAATCATTTTTCTTTCCAAGAGTAACCGGCTTATTTCCTATGATAATATCGAGTGCTTCCCCTTCGATTACTTTTCCAGCTTTCTTTTCCAACTGCTCCTGTGCCAGATGAATCAGAAGATCAGAAACAAAGAATACCGGATCATCCTCATTTTCACCAATATTAACCTCCACTGTTGTCCCATCCTTTTTAATCATGACGCCATGAAGGGCAAGGGGAATTGTCACCCATTGATATTTTTTAACTCCTCCATAATAATGTGTGTCCAGATAGGCAAAACCACCCTCCTCATAAAGAGGATTCTGTTTTACATCCAGTCTTGGGGAATCTATATGGGCGCCTAAAATGTTCATTCCTTCCGCCATAGGCTTTTTTCCGATTCGGAACATAACCACTGACTTATTCATACATACTGCATAAACCTTGTCGCCTGCACTTAAGGTTTCCCCTTTTTTGATTACCTCCTGTAATTCACGGTACCCTTTCTTTTCCACCGCATTTACAATATAATCCACACATTCCCGCTCTGTTTTTCCTTCGTCAAGAAACTTTCTGTATTCTGCTGTAAACACATCTACTTCCTTAAGCTGTTTCTCATTGTAGGTTTCCCACGTATTTTTCTTTTCCATATGCTTTCACTCCTTTACTGTCTTAATTCAATTCCGATACTTTCCAGCCCGTTCAGTATCTTTTTCATGGCAGAGGTTACATCATTTTCTTCCAGAGTTCTGTCTTTCGCCCGAAACACAATGGAATATGCCATAGACTTATAGCCTTCCTGAATCTGTTCTCCCTCATAGATATCAAACAATTGATAACTTTCCAGCAGTTTACCGCCTCTTTGTTCAATCATTGCCTCGATTTGTCCTGCCATGATATTTTTCGGTACCACCATACTTAAATCCCTTGTAACCGCAGGGTATTTGGCAATTCCTTCATATTTTCTGTCAAAAGTGGCGTTCTTTGTAATAAGAGGCATATCAAGCACTGCAATATAAACTCTTGTTGAAATATCGTAATTATTACATACAATTGGATGAACTTCTCCCAGATATCCTACAACTTCTCCATCATAAATAATATTTGCCATTCGTCCCGGATGAAGGAAGCTTTTTCCTGCTTCCGGATCATAACTGGTTTTCTTTTTCATTCCGACACATTCAAAAAGCTCTTCCACAACGCCCTTCATGGTATAGAAATCGCCCTCTCCATACATGCCCAGTGTTAACTGCATTCTTTCCTCCGGAAGCTCAGTTAAAGGAAACTGATGAGGCAGATAAATATTGCCAAGCTCATACAGTCTTACATCTTTATTTCTTCTATTATAATTTGTGGCAAGGGAGGTCAGCATTCCATTTAAGGATACGGTTCTCATAATGGAAAAGTCTTCCCCTAAGGGGTTTGCTATCACAATTGCCTTTCTAAGGGGCGAATCTTCAGAAATCAGCAGTTTGTCAAATACTTTGGGACTTTCAAAGGAATAGCACATTCCCTGTGAAAAACCATGATATTCCACAATATCTCTTGCCTTTTGCTCAATTCTTAGCTTATAGGAAAGCTTTCCTGCTGTAGCTTCTCCGTTAGGCAGTGTGGTAGGAATTTTATCGTAGCCGAAAAATCTTGCCACTTCCTCTGCGATATCTGCACAGCACCCCAAATCCTGCCTGCAGGTAGGCGCAATCAGTTCATTAGTGCTTTCATCATAGCGGATATCCAGCATTTTAAAAATATCCAGCATATCATTTACAGAAACATCTGTCCCCAGCAGACTATTTATCCTGTCCGGTTCAAATTTAATTCTTGCTTCCTCTTTCATGGGCTGACACACATCTGCCATTCCGCCTACTACTTCGCCGCAGCCTAACTCCTGAATCAACTGACATGCCCGGTTAATGGCTGCTTCTGCGTTGTGAGGATCAAGCCCTTTTTCAAACTTGCCGGAAGCGTCTGTCCGAAGCCCAAGCCTTTTGGCTGACTTACGAATATTGGCTCCATTAAAGGTAGCTGCTTCAAAGAGAACTGTTTTCACTTCATCTGTGATTTTACTGTTTTCTCCGCCCATAATGCCTGCAATGCCGATTTCCTTTTCCCCATCACAGATCATTAGAATATCCTTATCAAGTTTCCTTATCTGTTCATCCAGTGTCTGAAATTCATCTCCATCTTTGGCGCGCCTTACAATAATCTTATGGCCTGCTATGGTATCAAGGTCAAAGGCATGCATGGGCTGACCATACTCTTCCATTACATAGTTTGTAATATCCACCAGATTATTGATGGGGCGGATTCCGCTTGCTGCAAGCCTTCTCTGCATCCATTCCGGTGAAGGTGCAATTTTAATGTTGGTACATACTCTCGCGCAGTATCTGGTACATAAATCGGTATCCTGAACTTCTACGGAAATATAGTCGTTTATATTTTCTCCGTTTTCTTTTACACTGACCACCGGCGGAACAAAGGGCTTACGGAAGGTCGCCGCCGCTTCTCTTGCTATCCCAAGTACGCTATAGCAGTCTACCCGGTTGGACGTAATTTCATATTCAAACACAGTATCTCTAAGGCCAAGAACCTCCACCGCGTCTGCCCCTACCTGAACCTGGTCGGGGAAAATATAAATTCCCAGTTCCGGTGCATCCGGATACATGTTCCTGTCTGAGCCCAGCTCTTCAATGGAACACATCATTCCATTTGACTCAACGCCTCTTAATTTCCCTGCCTTGATTGAAATTCCCTCTTCGGGCATTGGTCCTCCGTCATGGCCTCCTGCTACCTTTCCGCCATCTAATACTACAGGCACTTTATCTCCCTCTTTTACATTGGGGGCGCCTGTTACGATCTGGATGGTTTCCTTACCGATATTTACCTGACAGACAATCAGTTTGTCGGCGTCGGGATGTTTTTCTATTTTTTCAATTCTTCCTACTACTATCTTTTCCAGATTTTTATCTAATCTTTCATAATTTTCTACCTTTGTTCCGGTGAGCGTCATTGCATCACAATATTCCTGGTCTGAACATGTAAGCTCCGGTACATAGGCTTTAATCCATGATAATGCTGTGTTCATTTTTCTTCCTTTCTGGGGGGGATGCCCTGTCATTTTTTGTTAGAACTGTTTCAAAAACCTTATATCGTTTTCGTAGAGAAGACGCATGTCGTCTATTTCGTATTTTAAGAGGGCTATTCTTTCCAGCCCCACTCCAAATGCAAAGCCGGAGTACTTTTCCGGATCGATTCCGCTCATGGTCAGTACGTTGGGATGAACCATGCCGCAGCCTAAAATTTCAATCCAGCCGGAGCCTTTGCAGAAGCGGCACCCTTTTCCGCCGCATTTAAAGCAGGAAACATCCATTTCTGCGCTGGGTTCTGTAAAGTTAAAGTGGTGGGGACGGAATTTAACTTTTGTCTCTTCCCCAAACAGTTCTCTTGCAAACTCTGCAAGTGTGCCCTTTAAGTCTGCAAAGGTAATGTGTTTATCAATTACAAGTCCTTCTACCTGATGGAAGGATGGCGAATGGGTAGCATCCACTTCATCTGAACGGAAGACTCTGCCCGGCGCAATCATGCGGATAGGAAGTTTTCCTTTTTCCATTTCATGTACCTGGGTACCGGAAGTCTGTGTTCTAAGCAGGAAGTCACCGTTAATATAAAAGGTGTCCTGTTCATCCTTTGCAGGATGATCTGCGGGAATATTCAGTGCTTCAAAGTTATAGTAATCGGTTTCCACCTCTGGTCCTTCCACTACTTCATATCCCATACCGATAAAGATTCTTTCCACTTCTTCAAGGGCAATGGTGTTTGGATGGCGGTGCCCCATGTTTTTTTTCTTGGCAGGAAGGGTTACGTCAATGGTTTCGTTTTTCATTCTGCTTTCCAAAACTGCCCGTTCCATTCTTGCCTTTGCTTCTTCCAGGACAGACTCAATTTCCTGTCTTGTCTCGTTTACCATCTGACCGACTTTGGGACGGTCTTTTTCTGCTACATCCTTCATTCCTTTTAAGACAGCAGTTAATTCTCCCTTTTTGCCTAAATAGTTTACTCTGATCTCATTTAACTTATCTAAGGCATCGCTGTCCTGAATCTTTTTTAAGGCCTCTGCCTTAATCTGTTCTAATTTTTCTTTCATTGCCTTCTTCCTTTCCTTCCTTATTTTTCTTTACGCTAAAAATCCCCTGTGTGTTAAACACACAAGGGACGAATTTGATCCGCGGTACCACCCAGTTTCCTGCCAAAAGCAGACACTTCATTCACTTAACGCGTGTCACGTTCAGGCTTACCGACAGTGCATTCTACATAAATTATGCACCCTGTTCAGCCTGAAAGCTCCGGTGGGAAATTCACGAAATTATTTGAACTAAAGGAAGCTTTCAGCCATCTGCCCCTCTCTCTGATAGAAAATAATCCGCTACTGTACACCTTCACAGCCTTTTTCTTAACTGATTTCCTCAACTGACTTACATTTTAGCCAATCTTTTCTTTTCTGTCAATATGCTTTTTCCCCACAAAAAACTGAAAAGCCGGCTTAAAATAACGGTTCATATATGCCCCCGCCATAATGATATACATTGCGGCGTACAGCCAGAGCATTAAAATAATAATTGTAGTCAGATTTCCATATGTAGTAAAGCCATTAAATACGTCTATATAAATGGAAAAAGCCCATGTCATCACACTCCATGCAACTGCTGCAAACACTGCCCCCGGAAGCTGCATTTTAAAGCCCTGCCTGGTTCCCGGTACATAAGCATACATCAGCGCAATTACTACCGTCAGTACCGCCCATATAAAAAGGGACCTGAAATGTAAAAGTAAATCAAACAGATAAGAGGTTTGAGGAATGATCTCCTCAATCAATCCGATAATGGAATTTCCAAAAACCATAATCAATAAAGATAACAGCACCGCCGCTAAAAGCAATACAATATAGAAACATGCCGCCAGGCGCAGAAGCAGATAATTCCTGTTTTCCTCCACATCATTTACTGCATTCAGCCCCCGAAGTAATGCCAATACTCCTTTTCCAGCCGACCATAAAGTGGCAATCGCAGTGACAGAAATAATTCCTATGGATTTGTCATAAACATCTGCAATTATACTTGTCACCAGTGCATGCATGGCTTCCGGTGTAATCTGTCTCGCCGCATTCATCAAATTTGCCTCCGTAACCGGCGTGTAAGGCAAAATAGAGCAAAGCAACATAAGTGCCGGAATCAATGATAAAAAAAGGAAAAACGCAGTGCTTGCCGCAAAAGCGCTGATATTTTTTTTACTCATTTGTTTTCCAAAATCATATCCGATAAATGCAAGTCGTCGTAACATGTATATTCCCCGATCACTTTAAACTAATATAATTTATCAAGCTGGCTTCCCTGAAAGTAAAAGGAAAGAATACTCTCACAGTCTGCGTGAGAAAGCCCCATTGCCCTGGCGCCATTTTGGGACATTCCTACTCCGTGTCCGTATCCGCCACCAATAATAGTATATCCTACCACATTTTTATCCTTTTTTACAACATCAATTATCAAATAGGCGCTTGGAAGCAATGAATTACCTGTGTACGGGGAATCATCCTGCCTGATCACCTCTCCTCCCTGATTTAAAATATATCTGATATTATACTCGGAAATCACTTTGTAAGTTCCTTTATCTGTCTCAATTAAAAGTTCATCTATAACACCGCCTTCTTTCCGTTTTAAACATCTGATCTCATATACTTTTTTAAATTCCCGGGGCTCTTTTGATTCGTATAACTCAGGATCTTCCAAATTACCGCTATCCCCTGTAAGGGTAAGAACTTTTCCCGGCGCTGCATGGAACCTCTCGCTGATTCTTTCAGAAAGCATGGAAATATCCAGTTCATCAACCTGATAGCTCCAGCGGAACCAGGGCTCTTCTCTTTCATATGCATTTTCATCCGTCCCGGTAATATATGCTCTAAAATTATCTTCCACAGAAAGTTCTTCCGGCGTATATGCCTTTTCTTCTTCCACGCCTTCCGCCTGTAATTCCTGTGTTTTTCCAATATAAACCGGATTTAAATAGGGAAACTGTTCCTTTTGTTCCTCATTCCATACTCCTGCATCAGCGCCAAAACCGCAGGATGTAGAATAATAATAGGCGTTGACAGGCTCTCCCTCATACAAAAGCAATTCTCCGGCAGTTTCCTTCACTGCTTTGGTGGAATTCACATTTTCCGCAATATTATTGTAAACCTGATATCCCACACTGTCATCCACATGCGCCCCAAAGGCCGCATACCCCGGCTTTAACAGGTAACCATATCCATAAGTTCTGGCACAAACTGCCTGTGCCTTTAACGCTTCTATGGGGTAAGAAGCCGGCATCTCACTTGGTACCACAGAATACAAATACTCCTCCAGAAGCACTTCGTTAATAAGCACAAGCCCTTCTTTTGTCTTTACAATTTCCATTCTTCCTCTGTAAGCAGGCACTCCCTGGCTGCGCTCCATAGAAGCTACCTGAATCTTTGCGGTATTCACATCAGGAACGATCTCCATCCTGTCTCCTGAAAGATAATCACTGCCCGCTTCTACCATAACCTCCTGACCTGCCTCTATCTTTTCCTGTATTCTGTTTTCATAGTCACCATAATAAATGGTCATAGGCTCCTGACAGAACAGCCGGATACTCTCATGATATACACTGTTAAATCCGGTGGTTTTCAATACCACGCGGATGGTTTCCATTTTTTCTTTTCTTGCAAGTAAAAATGCGCACACTTTTCCATTTTCCAGTACAAAATCTGCAAAGTCATAACCAATCATCAAATCTGATAATTCTGCTTTTTCCAGCCTTTCATAAAGCCTGTATCCCACATTTTCCTCATTAATTTCTAAAACTCCATACCCTTCCAGCTCCAGTTTTCCTTCCGAAAGCCCAAGCAGCTTTCCGCTGATCCGCTCTTCTTTAAGAGATATATCTGTAATTTCACCCTCATTAAAAGTAATATTCCCAATCTGCTCCCGAAGCAGCTTTATTTCTCCCTCCTGCATTTTATCCGCCTTCGCATATTCCCCTGAAATTTCAAATCCTTCATAAAAAAACTGAACTCTGTTTCCTTCTCCCTCCATGATCCAGACATTTTCCAAAACACTTTTATCCGGAAGAATCTCCATCAGCGTAAGCAAACGGTTTTCCCTCACATAAGCCTTTACAGATACAAAATTTAAATCTGCAAAATCCTCTGAAACATACAAATATTCTTCCATATTTTTTCCAAGCAGACAGCCTTCATTTATCATCCTTTCCCCTACAAGCTGTCTACTGCCGCAGAGAATATCCACTTTTTCTTCCGAAATGCTGCCTCCCAGTCCCAAAGAAGCCAGAATGACCTCATAGCCATTATACCAGTCCTTCTTTAAAACAAAGAATTCTTCTTTATATTTATTCTTATATAAAATCTTCTCCTTTTCATAAACCTGGTCTGTTCCCCCCAAAAGACCATCTAATATCTTCACATAAGTACCATAACTTAAATACTCTTCCGAGCCAGTCAGCATATGTATTTCTTCCATAAAGTCATTATCTGTATTTATGCCTGCCAGTCCAAGCTCATTTACCAGTATCCACACATCTGACGAAGAAACAAATTCTCCTTCCGGCTGTTTTATCTGCAACACATTTTTATCCGTATCAATCAGCCATATGAACAATACGGTAAGTACAATTACCAACGCAAGCTTTACAAATATTCTAGTCTGCCTTTCCATTTACATCCCCTTTTAAATTTTATGAAGTAAGAAAAGCAGCCCCTATATGGGCTGCTTTTCTTCTGTCTCACAGGCTCCGCTATACACAGTTCCTGTTTTCATATCCCCAAAATGCCGGTTCCTGCCTTTTGACTCCTAGCCAAGCTAGGTGGGTAACCGCAATCTGTACTTTTGCCTTCCCTTCCAATCCTCAAAATGAGTGAGGGCTTGACAGCCATCAGACAATTTAGGAATCCCGTTGAAAGTATCTGTAGGTTCAAAACTAACAGGAGTTGTCGCACATTTCAGGTTATTTTTATTATATCCAATCCTTTTTTAAAATACAACTGAAATTTAATTTGCTTTTTATTTATTCTTTGATTTCATCAATATCTGTTAAATTTACACCGCAAACTTGCAGAATAGCTTTTAATGATAAATATTCTTTTTTTAGTTCTGCATATGTTTTTGCAGCGCCTTCCTCTTTTGCAAAATGCATATAACGTTGTATTTTCTTGAAATCCTCAATAGCAGCTTTCGCAACTTCTACACCAGTTGGCATATATATCACCTCCACAGCAACAAAACGATTGTTTGGTTACATTCAGTATAACATGGACAAAACACAAAGTAAACTTACTCTTACGCTTTTGTCGTTTCCTTTTTTCTTCTCTGAATCACAATCACAGCCCCTATGGCCGCTATTGCTATGACCGCCAGCCAGATATAACAGCATATTCCAAGGAATGTGGGGCAGATATGGCACAGCCCGCACACTGCACTGCCATACACTCCTCCTGCCTCCCGGTATGCAATCACATAGCTTGAGAACATATCCGTAATTATCGTTATGGTTTCCGGTACGTCGTCCATATCGTTTAACAGGGCATATCTGTTTTCGTGGGCACGGATAATGTAATACTCCCTTCCGTCCCCCCTTAGTTCTTCCGGTATGCCGATTACTACCTCAATCGGCTCCCCTGTCTCGGTTACCGCATTCCAGCCGCTGTCCCCTGTCTTCACATACACAGAAATATCCACATAACCTCCCAGCTTCAAATCAGGAAGGTATCTTCCATATACCTCACAACCTTTCTCCACCGTCTCCAGATCCCGGGGCGGCATACTTTCTGAAATATCCCTGATATCTATCCGGACTTCTATGGTTTCCCCCTCATTCACATGCTTTATCTGCTCTGGTGTCAGGACTGCATTGACCACTGCAGCTGCATCCTTTGTCCCGGCTGTGTATCCGCCCTCTGCACAGGCTACCGTGACAAGGACTGTTCCATCCCCGACCATCAGTCTTGCGGCTGCCGGAGCGCCCCCTGTCAGATTGCCTGCTGTGGCAGATGCCTCTGCCCCGCCGGATATAAGAATCCTGCCTTTCTCCTCCAAAGCCTGTACGGTTTGTACCGAAACGTCTTCCAGCTGCAGTACGCTTCCTTCCTGTGCACCGTTGCCCTGTCCTGATGCTTCTGTGTTTTCCGTTTCTGCGGCCCCGGCCTGCCCGGACTGCCCTGCTGCTCCTTCCACCTTCGTTTCTGTCTTTTGGTCGGAACCAGTGTTTATGCTTTCATTATCAGCGCTGCCTCCTCCGATAGTTCCGCTGCTTTCACTGTTTTCGGTGAGGCTTCCGCTGTTGCCGGTATTTTCACTGTTTCCAGTGTTTTCAGCGTTTTCAGTATTTCCATTGTTTCCAATATTTCCATTGTTTTCAGTATTTCCACCGCTTCCAGTATTTCCACTGTTTCCGGTATTTCCACTATTGCCGGTATTTCCGCTGCTTCCAGTATTTCCACTATTGCCAGTATTTCCGCTGCTTCCAGTATTTCCACTATTGCCAGTATTTCCGCTGCTTCCAGTATTTCCGCCGGATGGCGTGCTGCCATCCGCATTGTTGATCGTCGCCTTTAAGGTAAGCGTTGTATTGCCAAGCCTGTAGCATCCGGCATCCCTGCCTGTCAGTTCAAATCCCGTTACGGTCACAGAGATATCCTTTTTCGGCCCCTTATCTGCAAACTCTCCCTTAAGGATTCCGCCGGGCGTAACATCATCTCCTCCCGCCGCGCCGCTAAGCACAGGCTTCCCGCTCAGTACAGCATCTGTCGTCCCGTTATAGTTCCGGTCCGCTGCCGCAAGGGTTCCTCTCTCCACTGTAAGGGTTTTGGGCTTCACAGTGAAGGAGCCTGTTTTCGTTCCTGCATACTCACTGCCTTCATAAGTCATCTTCACCAGGTAGGTGCCGGGAAGGATGTTTCCGCTCCCGGATCTGGGGAGGCCGGCTGCATCCGCCCATGATGTGCCATTGTCGGCACTGTAAAGGTAGGTATAAGTCTGGTTCGTGTCCTCCACACCAATGCCTCCCTTGGGAACTGGCGCAGCCTGCGCCCCATAATCCCAGCCGGATATGGAAAGCGTCATCTGGTCATCTGTCAGTATTTTCCTGTCAACAAAGCGGATTCTGATGCTGACAGTCTTATCTCCTGACGCCCATCCGGGCAGGTCTGCGGTTCCTGTTATGGTCTTTATGCCTTCCGACGCGCCAAAATCCGCTCCTATGGAATCGGTATTCCATGTAACTGTCCTTTCTTCCGTCTTTGACGTATAATCGTCCCCCGTGTAGGTAACTGCGGCTTTTTCAGGAAGCCATCCTTCCACTTCCTCCTCTGTATAGCCGCCCTCCTTCCTGCTCTGCATCAGTTCCAGCTCCTGGAAAGAGGCAGCCACAGGTTTTACTGTCAGGGTGATTTCCCCTGATGCTGTGCCTTCATTAACGGTATATTTATAGGCTGTACCCTGTTGTGAAAAGGGATCTTTTGTGGTATATTCCACTCCCTGGGTTACATCGACGCTTGTCCCGTTGTCATACTCTGCCTTTACCGTACAGTTATTTTTCAGCCATTCAATCAATCCGCTTTCTGTATTCTGCGGGCTGTCTGCATAAATAACCAGACCTTCCGGCTCTGTCTTAAGGGCAGTACAGTCACGGTTCTTAAAGGTAACCGTTGCCGCCTCTGATGCGGGGACCGTACAGGTCCATGTGCCTGTTTCACTGTCCCCGTCCCATTTCACTTCCGGCCTGTATTCTATTCCTCCTGCTGTGATGACAGGGGTGTATTCCCTGCCGCAGGTTCCCCTGTAGGTCATCCCGCCCTCTTCACTGATTCCGCCCGAAACAGCGTTGCCGGGCTTATCTGCACCCTCGCCGCTGACTCCGATGGTACGTATCTTTGTTTTTGCAGGTTCGGAAGCAAAATTTCCCCCTGCTGCCTTCACCCGTACATAAAGATCGTATTCCGTATCTGGGGCAAGGTTATCAAAGTACCCTCTCTCATCAGCGTTGCTCCAGTCGAGTTCCGTCACTCCTCCTTCCACAAGAAGGTATTCTTCCCTGGGAGCCTTATCGACAACTTCCACCGTACTGCCAGTCACTGCCGCCTTCTTTGGCGCTGGCTTCGCCGGCCTGGACGGAACTATAATCGTCGTAGGATTTTTACTGCCGGGATAACGGATGTAGATGACGGTTCCAGGCTCCGCCCCGGACAGGGAGCCATCCGCATTTATTTCGATTCTGCTTCCCTCCGGATCATCAGGATTTGTATAGGCCTCCACCTGGCCTCTGATGCCTTCAGGCAGAGTTATGGTTCCCTTGGAATAGTCTATTTCAAGCTTCTCCTGTGAGACATCCGGCTTCTTGTCTTCTATGGAAAAAGTTATTTCACGGCTTCCTGTATAATTGCCCTTTCCCTCAATGATGATTTTAGCCCCGTTTCCGACCTCTGTATTATTCTCGTACCTGACCGTATAATCTTTATCCTTAACCAGCTCCCTGCCGCCCCCGGCTGCAGTGTCACGCACTGTTACAGCGGGTTCAATGGGGCTTCCGGTGTACTGGTAGGAATCAGAAACCGGACTTACCTCTACCGAAGCATCTGACAGCGGTTTGGGGGTAATCTGGAATTCCTTCCTTACTTCCACCGTTTGTCCATCAGCAGTTTCCACCCTGATGACTGCCGAAGCTGTTCCGGCATTTACATTATTTTTATGGTCGAACACAGGCGCCTTCCCCAGCCAGCTGCTGGCATTATCAGGGGAATAGCTGAGCCTGAAAGGCGTAATTCCGCTTCCTGTATAGGTAATGGACGCAGCGCTGCCGTCACACCCCACAGAGACAGCGCTGCCGCCGCAGATGCTGCATGAGCATGTCTGGGTAATGGTTCCGCCTTCGTCGTGTTTACTGTACGTCAGGATCTGGATTGTTTT
>VSNT01000093.1 GCA_009774465.1 Lachnospiraceae bacterium | reverse complement strand
AAAAGACATATGATGTATCAAAAGAGTTTAGAGCGGGGCCACTGTGGCTTCTGGCTATTTTCAGTATTATCCTGACAGTTTTCATTTTTTACCTGAACAGTCCACTTTTAAGACTGTTAGGGGCAAGCGGACAGCTTCTTTCTTTAGGTGAGGAATATATTACAGTGATTGCCATAGGGGCGTCCCTGCAGGTGATTGGCACAGGGCTGGTTCCTTTTATTCGTAATCATGGAGGTTCTTTTTATGCTATGGTTTCCATGATTGCAGGTTTTGTAACCAATATTATCCTGGATTATGTGTTTGTCTGGGTACTGGAATGGGGTATCTCTGGTGCGGCATGGGCCACCATTATCGGGCAGGGAGTTACGATGCTGATCGCACTGGTTTATTTATTGAGGAAAAAGCAGTTTACACTTAGTATTCCTTTTTCAAAAATTGGGGCGGTATCGGCTTCCATAATTAAAATTGGGATTGCTCCCTTTGGGCTTGCGATGTCACCTAATATCTCTTTGATTATTATTAACCGTTTTTCGGTTTCTTATGGCAGAGAGCCGGCAATCGCCACTTATGCATGTATTGCGTATGTCATCTGTATTATTTACCTGATCTTACAGGGAGTGGGGGATGGAAGCCAGCCGTTGATCAGCCAGTGCTATGGCAAAAAGAACTGGGATGATTTAAAGTTTGTGCGAAAATTGGCTTATGGGTTTGCATTTGCCCTGTCTGTGATTGGTTGTATTATCATGTATGTGACAAGGGGAAGCCTTGGCATGTTATTTGGGGCATCCGGTGAAGTAAATGCAGAGATTGCCAGAATTATGCCTGTCTTTTTGCTTTCCGTACCTTTTGTGGCAATTCTCCGTATTACCACAGCGAGTTTTTATGCAACAGAAAAAAGCACATTTTCTTATATACTGACCTTTATTGAGCCAATTTTTATGTTGGTATTGATGCTTATTTTGCCCCCTTTGTTTGGCGGGCAGATTATGATCTGGTGGAGCACGGTTTTGGCAAGGATTTTGTCTGCATTATTAGCGTTGGTTTTAAAACAGCGTGTGGATAAGAAGGAAACTTGCTGATAATATGCATCTTTTTGTCTACCTGCCAGATGCTTTGATGACATCAAGAGAAGCAGTTGCAGAATTGCTAATTCCGGTTTTTCTGCCTTTTATCAAATAGTGAAAAATAGTAATTCACATATATACAGGGAAGATGATAAAATGGAATTAAAATCACAGATAACTAAAGCAGCGGACTCAATGGAATGTATGGTTAAAAAATTTGCTGACCATGTAAAATTCCATAGTTTTAAAAAGTGTGGGAAAGAAGTATGAGAGAAACAGTTTTATTTATTGCAATGAGTCTTGACGGGTTTATTGCGGATTGTAACGGAGGAGTCGGCTGGCTGCATGGGCAGGGCAGTGACAGTGAAAATGCAGATGTGAAAGGATGGAAAAAATATCTGGATATGCGGCGGGGCAAATCTGGTCCGTCAATTGATGCGTGATGATCTTATAGACCAATATTATGTTTCCGTCATTCCAACTATTTTAGGTTCCGGTATCCGTCTTTTTGGTAATACGGTGAAAGAAATAAAATTGAAATTATTGAAAACGCAGACATATAACGGGATAACAGATTTAATTTATATACGCAGATAGATTGGAGGGAAATCAAATGGCTATTACAGTAAACATCTACTATAAAGGTGTAAATGGAAATGCAAAAAAATTTACAGAGGAAATGATTGCAAGCGGGGTGGTTGATGATATCCGTGCAGAAGAGGGAAATATCAGGTATGAGTATTTCTTCCCACTGGCAGATGAAGAAACAGTTCTTTTGATTGATAGCTGGAAAGACCAGCGTTCGATAGATATTCACCATGCTTCACCTATGATGGGAAAAATTGCTGAACTCCGTGAAAAATATGACCTGCATATGAAGGTAGAGCGTTATATATCTGATGAGGGAGGATTTTCCGCAGCAGATAAAGCGTTTATAAAGGAGTAGTTTTAATATTGCTGTTTATTCTGAGATAATTTGATGGAGGACACTTTATACAAGTAATTTGTATTTTTAAAAGTAAGTGTATCTATTGCATTTGGTCTGTTTGATATACACCATTGTACAAAAGTTATCCTGTCAATGACACCCGCTTGCTCTGCCAGTTTCTTTGCTTTGTCTATCATAGGCTGAGAAATATCAAAATGTGTAACTCGGCAACCATGTTTTGCAAGAAGGATGGAAAATCGTCCACTACCTGCGTCACGTCAAAAACAGTATCTACACCCTCTAAAAAAGCGGTTTTTGAAATCTAGTTAAATTTTAATTCGTCAAAAATAGTGATAAGCCATTGTGTCATGCGCTTATTTGTCTCAAAAAGTTCCGCATATTTGTCCTGCTCTGAAAACCACGCTGTGCTAATTAACTGATTTGCCATGACCACATAAGGAAGTGCAATACATTCCTCATTGGTAAGTTTTACTACACTGTCATAACCCCAAAGAATATTTCGGTAAATTTCCAGCCACTTTGATAACTTAGCCTGATCTTTTTCATCAAAGCTCTCACTCAAAATTGCCACAGCCGCATAGCAGGGATCATAAATACGCAGATTTTTCTCCGACAGTTCAAAATCAATAAAGCCCCATTCGTCCTGCGATACGATAATGTTTGACGGATTCGGATCACGATGGATGATTTGTTTGGGCAGCTTGTCATACAGTTTTCCAAATTCATTCAAATAACCTCGGCAAAACGACTCCGAGAGCGACAAAATATCTTTTGATTTCGGCAGTGCCCAATTCTTTACGGATTCATACAGATTTACGTCATTCACAGATGTTTTAGCCTGACACAGAATGAGATGCAGCTGCCCGATAATTTCACCGACAAACCTTGCCTTTGCGGCATAGTCTCCTTCATAAAAATCATGAGCAGTCATTTGCGTGCCGGAGATTCGCCGGGTTACATAGAAAAACAGTTCGCCGTCCTGTACACATTTCCGCCCATCCGTTGTTTCGATTGGGGAAGATATACATACACCAGCGCCTTTTATTGCATTGCAAAGCGCGATAGCGTTTTTGACTTCATCATAATTTTTAGAAAACTTCAAAACAAAATTTTTGCCGACATAAAAGGCTTTGTTATTTTTTTCTCCATTGCTCTCATGGTAGACGTCAGAGATTGATTCATTTTCTAATTTCCAGTGCTTCAGAACATCCAAAGCTTTCTTATGAGATATCATATAGTCCTCCTTATACAAGTTCAATTTGTAAGGTCGTTTAGCCCGTCCCTTTTTTATATAGGTGGAGGGAGTGCAATCGAATTCGCGCCGAAAAGCCTTGTAGAATCCGGCATAAGTATCAAAACCATATTCCAGTATCACATCAATTCTTTTGCAGCCGCAACGAATTTCATAAATCGCATGAATAAGTCTGCGCCGAAGAATATATTGCATCACCGACATTCCAACGGCTGCTTGGAACAGCCTGTAATAATGGAACAGCGAATAACCTGCCTGCTCGCAAAGCTCAGTGGCAGTGATAGGAGTCTTCAAATTATCCTCTATATAATCGAGGCTTTCCTGTATGCTTTTTCGGTAATCTATTAATTTCACCCCCTTTTCATTGTTTTGTAGCTACGTATATAGAATAACACATAAATCAAGAAATACCTTTCCTGTTTTGCTGAATTATAAAACTAGGGTATTGCACCCTGCGGCAGTTGCTGTGTCTATGCTATTGTGGTGCATGTTGTATTCTGCATATATGATGTTCATTGTATTTGTCCTTTCTCCACAAATTTATGAAAGCATTCCAATTAGTTCTTCCGGTTCTGTTATGTATAAAGATAATGGAAATGAGAGGGATTTCGGAAGATTTGGCAGTATTGTAAATGCTCTGAAAAAGAAGGAATGGTTTATGGGAAATGTTGCTGCGTGGATATTGTATGACAGTGATGATTCTGATTCCCCGGAAGATTTTGCAACGGAAGATTTGATAGCGCACTATGCAGGGAAGAGGGCTGTGGGGGCATAAGGTTCTTACGTCGCAGGCAATAGATGAGGAAACAGCGTGGAGAGAAAATATTTAAAAGCTATCAACTTTGACCTTAGTGTCCATGAAATGGAGAAATACTACCCGGACTATAGAAAAGCGTACCATGATGTAAAAAGTTTTTTAAAAAACAGGGATGTGAGCACAGGCAGTGCCGGTAACATGAATATTCAAGTGACCGTAACGCCTATGCAGAATCATGATGACTGTTAAACCGGTTTCCTGCCTAAAATAAAAATCCATTTCTGATTGAAATAAATTCCTGTATCGGTCTGATAAGGATAAAAACCCGTTTTTTTCTGCCCTTTTATATCCGCAGCCATATGGTCAAAAATTAGCTGTCTGTTATGTTCAGGTGTTTTTGTTAATTCCAGCCAGTTATTCAGATACGTTGGCATTTCTGTTATTTCACATTTTTCAATTGCCAGATTGTGATTTGAAAATAATTCCAGCATTTCATTTTTACTTAAATTTTTTATATGAGAAGGATCGCGTAATGTTTCGATTTTATCTTCGGTTTCACGCAGGGCTTCTTCTGCTGCTTCCATATCAATTAATACAAATTTTCCTCCCGGTTTCAGTACGCGCACCATTTCCCGAAATATATTCTCTGTATTTGTAAAATGGTGAAATGCAAGGCGGGAAAAGAGGATGTCAAAGCTGTCATCTAAAAATGGTAATTCCTCCGCATATCCCTTTACAAAAACCATATTGTCCAAGTGACTGTCCTGTGCAGCCTGTCTGCCTATTTGCAGCATGGCGGCAGTTGCATCTAAGCACACCACTGTATGTAAAAGCGGTGCAAATGCCTGTCCGCAGGCACAAGTTCCGGCAGCAACTTCCAGCATTTTATCGGTTTTACAAGGTTCGACACTGGATAATATATAATTCAGATAATCTTTGTTCGAAAAATTCATGGAAGCACTGTTAAAATTAGGGGCTTGGATTTCAAAAGAGTGGTGAATCAGTTCTATATTTTGTGGCATAGCTTTTTTATGCCTTGGTATCATAATGCGGTTCCTTTCTTGGGAACAAATAAGTGCCCCATATCAGCTTTTTCCAAGTTCAGCAGCTTTAATTTTTTATCAATTCCTCCGGCATATCCGGTCAGACTTCCGTTTGTGCCTACAACTCTGTGGCATGGAACAATGATTGAGATTTCATTATGCCCTACAGCTCCGCCTACAGCCTGTGCGGACATATGAGGCAATCCCTGTCTGTCGGCAATTATTTTTGCGATTTCTCCATAAGTCATGGTTTTGCCATATGGGATTTTTTGCAGGATTTCCCATACCGCAAGCTGGAAAGAGGAACCAAGCAAATGAAGCGGCGGGGTAAAGTCCGGTTCCTGACCAGAAAAATAGATTGTCAGCCAGCGTTTCACATCTTCAAAAACTGGAAGGTTTCTTTCTTCGTGCTCCGGATCAAGGTTATTGGCATAGTATTTTTCGCCCTCAAACCAAAGTCCTGTCAGCCCTGTCGTATCTGCTGCAAGGAGAATATTTCCAACTGGTGATTGGTAATGACTGGTATATTGCATTTTTACACCTCCTTACAGATTGAAAAATTGGTTGGAATCAGCAGGGGCATCTTTCCTCATATTCATTGTATAGCAGCGCAAAGGGGTAACAACAGTGATTTTATATTCAGAGAAATCACATTCTCTGCCTTTCTGCTGGCATATCCGGTGTTTTTCCATATTGCGCCATTTTATAACGCTTTTCTCGTCCTTCCATTCGGATTTACTGAGCAGATTCCCTTTTGTGGAAAGGCTTTCAAAACGCTCCGAAGTAATAAAACCGTCTGCCTTTGCTAATTCTTCTTTTAAGGACGCAGCCATTTTCAGATAATCGTCCGCTTTGCCCTCTTTGATAGTTACCTCAAACAGTACAATTACATTTGCCATTTCCTTTTACCTCCGTGTTTTCATACATATTTTGCAGGGGCGGTATCCACCCTGTGTCGCTTCTTCCAACGTATCAAATAAAACAATATTTTCCTCTAATGGCAGCTTTGCCGGACAGTCCGGATTGCACACGATTTTGGTGGTCTTTACACCATAATAGAACTTGCCATTATAAGATTTATCCCTGTTTTGAATCGCTTTCAATTTTTCTTGTCTTTCCATGCTTCCCTTCCTTTTTTTCTGGGGAATAGTCTTTCATTTCAGGGATAGCCCCGCCTGCAACAGCCCATAAATATAAACTGGCGGTACTACAATAAGGACTGAAGCGGCGGCGGTATTTCTCAAACAGCTTTCGGTCAATCTTTCTGTGGTGGTAAACCATGCGAAGCCCCCGCTGTATGGCTAAATCGTCAAAACTGAAAATGTCGGGGCGCTGTAGGCAGAACAGTAAAATCATTTCCGCAGTCCATACACCAATACCTTTTAAGCCCGTCAATTCCTTAATCGCTTCTATATCCGTCTTTTGCTCGATAGATTGTAAATCGAATATGCCGCTATGTACTTTTCCTGCAAAATCAGAGATATATTCAGCTTTGCGAAAAGTCATTCCAAAAGATTGCAGCTTGGAAATCTCCGCTTCTAATATATTTTCTGCTGTGATTTCCCCAAAATCGTCTTTCATACGCTGCCATATGGTAGCCTGTGCTTTTGTAGAGATTTGCTGTCCGATTATATGGTGGATAACGGACGAAAATAAATCCGTATCAACTTCACGTTTGATGTGACCGATTTTGTCTATAACATCACCTAAAATACTGTCTTTTCTTTTCAGATAGTTTATTTCATCATCACCGTACATAAAGTACAAAACCCTCACATCCCTCCGCTTGACATTTCCTGTTTCGATAATTATAATCTTATCACGAAAAAGGGCGGAATAATATTAATAAATCACGGGGTAGTATTAACATATATCCAAAAAGGCGGCGTGAAATGGAAAGCAAAAAAGAAAACTATATTAATTCAGTTAACTTAAACATAGACACGGATTTTCCGTATCTTGTTCTTGATGTTATCAACGACAGGAGTTATCCTAGAAATCTCGGCTTTCAAGTCATGCACTGGCATGAGGATTTACAGTTTATTTATGTATTAAGCGGGGCAGTTGAAGTAAAAACGCTCGATAATTCTTTTCGGATAGAAGCCGGGCAAGGTATATTCATCAACAAAAATGTAGTGCATTTCGTAAAGCGTGCTGGTGAATGTCATTACAATAGTTTTATCTTTCCGGCTCATTTCCTCGAATTTTCTTTTAACAGTCCTGCAAAAGCGTTTGTTGAAAGTGTTACGGAAACAGAGCAGTTTCAGGTATTTTCTTTTACAGATCATACCGATTGGGGAGAAAAAGCATTATCCATATTACAGCAATTAACTGAACTGGAAAAAAACAAGACGGAATTTTATATTTATGAGGTCCTGGTTCTTCTTGTATCGCTTTGGCTTACCATACGGAAAAATATCACCTTGCCGCCAAAGCAGCAGGAAAGCATTATGAATATCCGTATGCAGAAATTTCTTCGGTATATTGAACAGCATTATCCAGAAGATGTGACTTTAGAAGATTTAGCGGCAAGTGCAAATGTAAGTAAAACAGAATGCTTGAGATGTTTTAAAGTGAGCTTGCAGACGACACCGTATAAATATCTGGTTGAATACCGTCTGTCAAAAGCTGCATTGCTTCTGAAAAAGACAGATGAACCAATAGGGAATATCGCAGGCAGCGTTGGCTTTCATCAGCTAAGCTATTTTGGAAAATGCTTTAAGGAAAAAACAGGGTATACTCCAAGGGAGTACAGAAATATTGAAAAATAAAGCATTTCAGTTTCGCGCATATATATTGTTTAATCAAAATTTAGTGCTTTGTTGACATTAACGGGAAATGAATCTATAATAAGGAGCAACAACTGAATAGAATGAATGTCTTCAAGGCAGGGCGAAATTCCCGATCGGCGGTAAAGTCCGCGAGCATGTAAATGCTGATTTGGTGAAAATCCAAAACCGACAGTATAGTCTGGATTAAAGAAGGTGTATTGGATATGTTAGAATTATTCTGATAATATGCACTTTTTTATCTGTCTGCCAGATGCTTTGTTGACATTTTTCAATACACCTTAAAAGTATAACACCTAAAGGCATTTCATTGCTTTTAGGTGTTAATTTTTGTAGGAGGTATTTTCAATGAACAGTAAAACAAAGAAACTCACAACAGTAGGCATGCTTTGTGCTTTTGCCTATGCAGCTACCGTAGTTGGACGTGTTCCGCTTGTACTATTTTTGAAGTACGATCCAAAGGATATTATCATTGTAATTAGCGGATTGATTTTCGGTCCTCTCACCTCTTTTTCCGTCACTTTAATTGTTTCGCTGATCGAAATGTTTACGATCAGCGAAAATGGCATTTTGGGCTTCCTGATGAATATTATTTCAAGTTGTTCCTTTGCGTGTACTGCTGTGTTTGTTTACAGGAAAAAACGCAAACTATCAGGAGCTATTATTGGGTTGTTTTGCGGATGGGGATGTATGGTCTTGGTAATGTTGCTTTGGAATTATATAATTACGCCTGTTTATATGGGTTATCCAAGAGAAGCAGTTGCAGAATTGCTAATTCCGGTTTTTCTGCCTTTTAATCTGATTAAGGGTGGTTTAAATGCAGCGATTACCATGATTTTATATAAACCAATTGTTACTGCTTTAAGACGTACTCATTTAATTGAAGCTGATCAGATAAAACCTAAAGCCAAATTGAATGTTGGACTTATGTTGATCGCTTTGTTAATAATCACTACTTGCATGTTACTTTTGTTATCCATCAAAGGTGTCTTTTGATATGTTATGTAATTTTATTTGAGAATCTTCTGCACGATGCAGATGAAGAATTTATAAAGAGATAAGGAAATGAAAATATTACTATTGTGTTTAAATGCTTTCGAGACAATGGAATTTAGTCCCTTCGTGGACGTTATTGGATGGGCAGTGATGTCTTAGAACTTGAAATAATCCGTATGTCAGATAAAAATAAGAAGTGGAAAGTACGTTTTATCCACTAATATCGAATAAATCCTTATTTATAATGTAATTACTATGTAGTATAATTAAACAGAAGAAGGGCTGGTTTTATGTCTAATACATTATTGCGGCAAGTGAGGACTTCTGCAGAAGATAAAGAAAAGGCTTCGGAGATTTTGGAAAAGCTGGGAACCAATTTATCGGCGGTGGACAATATGATGATAAAACAGATCATCCTTACGGAAGGGATTCCTTTTGAGGTAAAAATAAACCATCCGGCATATACCAAAACAGAAATGGTAAGGGAAGTGGAGGCTACAATGGCTTTCGAAGGGATGGAGCTGACAGAAGAAGATATACAGATGCTGTACGCTTATAAAAATGGGGAAGCATCGGGAGATGAACTGCGGAAACGGATCATGGGAGAGGTTAGATAATGCCGGATAAAATATACTGCTATCCGGATTCGGATGTTTTAAAGAACAGGATGGGAATACGGGATAGGGAGCAGCTTGGTCGGCTGGAAAAGCGGCTGACAATGCCCCGCATTCTGGAACTGATAGATAAACCCATTCAGGGGAAATTTGATTTAAAACACCTGCAATCTATATCCATAAGTACATCTTTCAGGATGTATATGAGTGGGCAGGCAGGATAAGAAAGGTTGACATTGCAAAGGGGAACATGTTCTGTAATGCAAAGTTCGTAGAAGGCTAGGCGGAAGAGAGTTTCGGGAAACTGAAAGGAGAAAATTTCCTGTGAGATTTGGATGAAAAGGAGATTTTTCTCCGGTTGGCATACCATTTTTCAGAGATCAATGCCCTGCACCCCTTTCCGTGATGTGAATGTAACATTGAGACATCAGTAGAAAGCGGCGTGACAGCGGCAAACTGCTTTGTAGTATAAAATCTTTGATATCTATAATTACTCTCGGAGGAAATTGTGAGTGACAAGATATTTTTTAATGGAGCAGCAAAAAACAGTTAGAACATGATACTATAAAAATAGTCATCTCGTAAGAATAAAGAGAGATATACTCTGGATAAGGCAATAGAATTAATTGTGTTTTGGATACAAAAGAATTCCAAAAATCCAAAGCTATATGTTGCACTTGCAGTTTTTATACTGGTTATAGCCATTATTTTTCCATATATAGATGCAAATTTTTTCTACTATAGTAGAATTGAAAAAAGAGTGAGTATTTTACAGAATCTTTCTGAAATAGATATAGAAAAAGTGTATCAATACCCAGCATTGAGGAGAGAATACGATGATATTCTTTCAGAAATTCAATAACAGCGTGAACTGTCAATTTTGGGGATGATTTCTTCGGAGAAAACCGAAAATAATATCCCAGTGTTTAAATTTTTATCTGGTGGTGCATTGGCATGGCTTATTACATTATGCGTGCCATTTACGAATACATTTGAGGATAAGAAAGCAAAGATATTAGCATTTTTATTGCTCGCACTATTCGGTGGAATTTTAGGCGGTATTGGCTATATTATACCGATTATTTTCAATCCTTGGGTTAATTATATTGGTTATCCTATTTTACAGTTGATTATATTAATTGCATTGATTGCCAAGCCTAAGCAATGATAAGTTTGCAGCAATGCGTATGATGATAATATAATACAGTGATAAAAGCACAAAAGGCTATTATATGTATATTTGGATTTGAGATGCAAACAGAGGTGGAGGCTCACAAAATGGCAGAGAGTCAAAATATTGAATGGAAAGAATCGTGGCGTGACGAATATCTTAAATGGATATGCGGATTTGCAAATGCACAGGGCGGCAAAATTTATATTGGAACACGAGATGATGGGACGGTAATTGGAGTTCGTAACTCAAAAAAGCTGTTAGAGGATATTCCTAATAAAATTCAAAACAAATTGGGAATTATGGCGGATGTGAATCTGCTTACTAAAGATGGACTGGATTATATTGAGATTGTCGTTAGTCCGTGGGCGTTTCCCGTAAACTATGATGGAGAATACCATTATAGAAGTGGTAGTACAAAACAGATGCTGCGGGGAAATGCATTGACGAATTTTTTAATGTCAAAGACTGGATTGAAATGGGATGCAGCGACAATATCTAATATTGGGGTAGATGATTTAGATCAGGAAAGTTTTGATATTTTTAGAAGAGAGGCCTTGCGAAGCGGGCGAATGACAAAAGAAGATTTGGATATTGCGAATATCGAGCTGTTGGAAAAACTGGATTTAGTAGTAGATGGAAAACTTAAACGCGCAGGGGCATTGTGTTTTTACCGCAACCCAGAAAAGATTATTGGTGGATGCTATGTGAAAATTGGAAAATTTGAAGGCAGTGAGCTATTGTATCAGGATGAAGTGCATGGTTCTTTGCTTATTTTGGCAGACAGGGTGATTGATCTGATTTACTTAAAATATTTGAAAGCGGCAATTTCATATTACAAAGAAACAAGAGTAGAAACCTATCCTTTTGCTCGTGATGCCGTAAGAGAAGCCGTTTTTAATGCTTTGATCCATTGTAATTGGGCCGATAATGTTCCAGTGCAGATACGCATTGAGGATGATGCCATGTATGTCAGTAATTGTAGTATGTTGCCCTTTGGTTGGACAGTAGAAACACTTTTAAGCACCCATGTATCAAAGCCATACAATCCTGATGTTGCAAAAGTGTTTTATCGTGCAGGATATATTGAAAGTTGGGGACGAGGTATTCAGAAGATTCGGGATGCGTGCAAAAATCTTGGGGTGGATGATCCTGAGTATATTGTTCATGGTGAAGATATCATGGTGAAATTTTCTGCCCTCCAAAGTGCTAAAGTATCGGATGCCAAAGCCCTAAATGTCCTAAAAGATGTCACAAAGGATGTCACAATAGAAATAAAAATACTAAATTTGATTAAAAAAAATGCATCTATTACTACCACTGATATGGCCAGGCAGTTATCTGTCAATAGACGAACAATTCAGAGAGGTTTGGAGGTATTAAAGAGCAGAGGCACGATTGAGCGCAAGGGTGGTAAACGATACGGCTACTGGGAAGTTTATGAATAGTTTTTGTATTTCCATCGTACCATTCCCAGAAGGCAACGGGCGCTGCCAGCGTGAGTTTATCAGGACATTAGCACTCCATGCAGGTTATGTGATAAATTTTGCAAAAGTCAGCAGGGAAGAAATGTTAAAGGCAAGTGAGGATTCCTTTTTATGCAATTACAAAAGGATGCAGCAGTTATTTGCCCGCTGTATCAGGAAGAGAAATTAAGCTTCAAAGAATAAGCCATTTGGAAGGTATGGTTCCCATGCCTTTCAAATTAATTTACACACTTTATTTGACAAATGTATATGCCGGATTTCTCCACAATGTAAAATACTGTCTTTGCTGGGTTTTCCTTTTTCAAAAAATGTTTATGCTCTTTATTAAATTTTATTTTCGCAAATCCTTTGAGTGACTGGCTCTCTTTATAGGTTGCTTGGATTGGCGCATAAAGGGCATACATTTTTGACAGTTCCTTTAGTCGGTTTAATTTCTGCCTTTTTGAAAGATGTACCGTTTCCAACTTTTGGTATCTCTGTTCCTTATCCGCTGTGAATTTCGCAAGGCTTTCAAAGCTGTCTATCTTCCTTGTTGCAATGAACTTCTCTGCATTGTCGGCTGACTGCAGGGCTGTTCTTTCGGATATTTTTGATTACACACAATATGGTCTTTACAGAATCTATAAATTCTTTTCCATATCCTCAAGAATCCCTAAAAAATTGCGAATAGGCTTTCCTTCTTCAACTAATCTCGTAAGTTCTTGTTTTATTTGTAGGCAGGATATCTTAGACGGAATAATATCATCTACAACTCCGGGATATAGTTCTGATACATTATCTATCATTACTTTCACGAGATTTTTATTTAGAATCATGGCATAAAACTTATCACAAGTTTCCACAACATCATCTATTATCTTTTCATATGGATTTTCCTCTTTTCCGCTAATAACGGAAGTAAACACAACCTTGTCAAAAGAAATCACCCTATATTCGTTTTCATTCATTTCTGTATTATCTCTAACACGCAAAACAGGCATTAACTTCCCTGTTTTTTTAACAAGTGAAATTCTTTTCTTATTTACATAGTCCGTTTCAAGCCCTGCCATTATAAATGATATTAAACCAACTCCAAATTCTAAAACTAACGGTTCTGCTATCATATTATTTCTAATTTCTCGTTCCGCAGTAATATCTCCATTTTCTACTACTTTTTCGTCAGTTCCTATTAACATATTTGCAGAAATACCTAAAACTTTACATATTCCTGCCAACAAAGAGATGTCTGGAAGTCCATTTCCTCTTTCCCATTTGCTTACCGCTTGTGCTGTCACGCCAATTCTTGATGCAAATTCCTCCTGCGTCATTTTTCGCATTTGTCTATATTGACAAATTGTTTCTCCGATACTATTTTGCATATTAACCTCCAAAAGCTTATTTATTATGTTTAGATTATAATGTTTATTGCATTTCATGCAAAGCAACGTAATGTTGATAATAACTAAACCAATCAATTTTTCAGTCTACTAAAATAAAACAATATTTTCTAAATATTTTCCTTATTCCGTTTAATTATCATCTGCCTTGCCCGCCCTCGGCTTGCGGTAGCTGACATATAATTTCGGAAAAGAATAGGTTTTAGATACTTTGTCCTGCCCTATAAGACTGTATAGCAGGATTTCATTTTACTAATCAGCAGAGATGAACTGGAAGCAGATACACAATTATTGTACGAACAATATTATCTGGCTGAATATTTGTGTTTTTAGAGTAAGTACTGGTAACATGAAAGTCTTTTTCCTATTTTTCCTGTATCTCAAATAAATTCCCTACTTCACAGTTAAAGGAGGTCTATATCGATACACCAGAGGAGAATTACAGTGTATACAGAATTCTTAAATGATATGCAGCCTAATCTGACGGAGGGGTTAGGTCGCTTTTATTGCCGGGATATTGAATATAAGGAAGCTCTAAAGAGAGAAAACGAATTGTTTGGCAGATTAGAGAAAAATTTGTCAGAAGATCAACTGCAAATGATTAGAGATTGCCAAAATGCTGTTTATGCAACATAGGATGTCTGTGAAATAATTGCATACAGGCAGGGAAAGTGTGATATGGAGGCACTGATAGGAATAGAAAATAAAGGAGATTGACGTGAAAGCTGTATAGGTGACATTACTCATACAAGATATGGAACTGGAAGAAAGGATAAGCAACTTAGAGGAAAGATGTGGGAAACTGGATGTTCCCTTACAGGCTGTATTTCAAGCCACTGCTTTAACTATGCCGAACAAGCCTTTTATAAATATTCTGTTAGGCTTATCTGATTTAAAAATCAGTGATTTGGAAGAAGCGGAAAGGGTGTGGCAACACCCCAAAATCTAAAGCCCTTAAACATAGCGGAAGCCCCTAAAACCGCGCCATCCGCAGTCCTAAAGGCTTCCTTAGGGGAGGATATACCCTCCGAGGGAGGATAAGTATGCTGGAATGAATTCTTAGAAACCCGATAAACAGGGCATTTGCGCGTCCTCTAAAGGTGTTGGCAACAGGTTTTTTGCAGGTATGGGAGAGGTTAAATTTTTGATTTGTTGAGGAGAAAAAACTGAATATGGAACATATATACCGGAGTGGAAAAAGTAGGAAAGAACAGCAATTCTCTGGTGGTATATGATGGAATATCCCATGTACTGGTAGTGGTGCATGGGGTATTTGCAAAAAAATATGAAAATATTAAATAGAAATAAAAGCAATCAAAATAGTAGAAATGGTATGTGCAAAGATGAGATATTAATAAAATAGGATGCCAATGATAAAAGAAGGTTGTGAATAAATGAAAAAGTGGATATAATAATAGTGAAACAGATTCAGAGTTTTTTATATTTGGAAGGAGGTAAATCGCATGGAAGTTGCAGGTAAGAAAATTTATGCGGAAACCTTGGAACAACAGCAGATAGAAGTAAGGCAGAGTGTGATAGATGGGTTAAGGCAGGCAAGAGAAGGAAAGACGAAGGATTTTAACACAGTTTGTGACAGATTGGAGAAAAAGTATACAAATGCAAAAGTATAAAATTGAAATATCTGATTTGGCAGAGCAGGATTTGGAGTTTGCTGCTGACTATATTGCATTTGATTTAAAAAATCCTATTGCGGCAGTTAACACAGTACAAGGTATCCGTAAACAGATAAACAAACTACAGAATTTTCCAGAGCGTAATGAGTTAGATGATGATCCAGTATTGGCGGATTTGGGTGTTCGTATGGATTATTATAAGAATTATAAAATTTATTATGTGGTAGAGGAAAAATCGGTAATAATTGTAAGGATATTACATATGATGGTGGACAGTAGAGCGTGGCTATATCGGACATTTGGAATGAAAGGTTAAGAATATAATACAGTGTTTAACGATAGAATTAGATAGAGAAATTCAGGGCATGGTGGATAGCCATGTCTTTGTTATTTAGCAAAATTTAAAGTTATTATTTGATGATGTAAAGGCTAACAATTAGATTATTAGAAGTGAACAGTAGAATATATTGATCTATGAAATGGTATTAGTGGAAAGTGGGCGTAGAATTGTGTTCTTATTCTAAATAGATTATTTACAACTACAAACTTAGATTGAAAGATTAAGCAGAAAATTTTATAAATGAAATTGCTATCTTTTGTAGGAGAACATTATGTGGGAAAATATCGAACAAGATAGGTATTATACAGGTGTATTT
>VSNT01000092.1 GCA_009774465.1 Lachnospiraceae bacterium | reverse complement strand
GCATATCAATCCGCCAGACTTGTTCAGATTGATGAAATGATTGACCTCAAGCCGGGCGAGGTTTCAGGGGGACAGCAGCAGAGAGTGGCAATTGCGCGCGCACTGGTGAAGCGTCCCAAGGTTCTTCTGCTTGACGAACCCCTTTCCAACCTTGACGCAAGGCTTCGGCTTCAGACAAGGGAAGAAATCAGAAGAATCCAGAGAGAAACGAAAATTACAACGATCTTTGTCACTCATGATCAGGAGGAGGCAATGAGTATTTCTGACATGATTGTGGTTATGAAAGAGGGCGTGGTGCAGCAGATCGATAAGCCCCAGAAGGTTTATGATGATCCTGAGAATCTGTTTGTGGCAAAATTTCTGGGGACGCCCCCTGTCAATGTGTTTACCGGACAGGTCAGGAATCATAAGCTTTATATAGGAGATGACTGCGTAATGGAGACAGGGGAAGCGGCTGATGGAGAGGTTTATGTGGGAATCCGTCCGGAAGGTTTTTTCCCTAAGAAGGATGGGAGATTTTGCTGCAGGCTTCGTGGGGTGGAAGTGATGGGACGTGACATAAGTGTCATTTCATCAAATGATGCTTCGTTAAATACCACGGTGCGTTCTATTATTGGCACGGAAAACAAGGCGGATATGGAAGAGATACTTTCTATGGGTGAGGGAACTATTTCAACTGACGCAGTAGTCAGATTTTCACTTGCTCCTCATAAAGTGTTTTTGTTTGATAAAGAAACGGAAAACAGAATCTACTTTTAGGTTAAGGTGCAGAGGGGGCAGTGACATGATAAAAAAGAAATTGAAAAACAGCGGCTTGAAAGGCTGGTTATACCTTTTGCCGGCAATATTGTTTTTAGGGGGATTTATGGTATATCCTCTGATTGATGTTTTCATTTATTCCTTTGAAGAAGGATATAATTCCGCTTCACAAACCTATTTCGGCGTAGGCTTTTATAATTATTCTTATGTATTACATGATCCTTATTTTTTACAGGCGGTGAAAAATACATTTATACTGGTTCTCATCACCGTACCACTGTCTACAGGGATTGCCCTTTTTATTTCTCTGGGATTAAGCATGATAAAGCCTCTTAGGAATTTATTTCAGACCATTTATTTTCTGCCTTATGTGACTAATACTCTGGCTGTGGGGCTGGTATTTATGATTTTGTTTAAGAAAACTGCCTATTCGGATGGCCTTGTTAATTTGCTGATTAACTGGTTTGGGGGAAAAAGCGTTGACTTTATTGACGGCCCATACTGGGCAAAGATGTTTGTCCTGTGCTTTTATACCATATGGATTGTTCTGCCTTTTAAAATTTTAATATTAACCAGTGCTCTTTCCTCGGTGGATCAGATTTATTACAATGCTGCAAAAGTGGACGGAACTTCCAGATTCCGGACTTTTATGAGAATTACCCTTCCTATGATTTCACCTATGATTTTTTACCTGATTATTACAGGATTTATTGGGGCATTTAAGGCATACAGCGATGCGGTTGCCCTGTTTGGGACGAATTTGAATGCTGCACAGATGAATACCATTGTGGGATATGTGTATGATATGCTTTACGGTGACAGCGGCGGTTATCCTTCCTATGCGTCGGCGGCAGCAATTATATTATTTGCCATTGTGCTTACGATTACCTGTATCAATTTATTGATCAGTAAAAAGAATGTCCACTATTAAGCAGAGGTTCAGGTTGAAGGAAATCACTTTCAGCCTGCCTGATTCAAGTGCCCGCTAAGGCAGGCAGATGGGAGCAGGTATGGATAAATTAACAGATTACGGAAAAATTGAAAAGAATGCGAAAACCCGCAAAAGAATTGCCAATACAATTACTTATTTCTTTCTGATTTTATGGGCAGTGGTTGTTTTATTTCCTTTTTACTGGATGGTTTTGACTTCCATAAAAAGCTATGGCTCCTATAATTCAGAGTATATCCCTAAGTTTTTTACTTTGTCTCCTACTCTGCAGAATTATGCAGATGCGTTTACAACGGTGCCTCTTGGAAGGTATTTTGCAAATACCGTTTTATTTACCCTTGTGACAACAGGAATTATGCTGGTGGTGATAACGCTTGCGGCATTTGCCTTTGCACGTCTGGAGTTTAAGGGGAAAAATCTTGTGTTTGTGCTTTTTCTTTCCCTGATGATGATTCCCAATGAACTGGTAATTATCACAAATTTTGTGACGATTACCAATCTGGATATGAGAAACACGTTCTCAGGGTTGATACTGCCCTCCATTACTTCTGTATTTTATATTTATCTTTTAAAAGAAAATTTTGAACAGATACCGGATGGGCTTTATTATGCGGCGAAGGTTGACGGAACTTCCGACTTAAAATACCTGTTTAAGGTTATGATACCCATATCAAAGCCCACCTTGATTACCATCACCATATTAAAGGTGATTGAATGTTGGAATTCCTATGTGTGGCCCCGGCTGATTACAGATGATGAAAATTATTATCTGGTGTCAAATGGAATTCAGGAGATTCGGGAAAATGGATTTGGACGTGAAAATATTCCGGCGATGATGGCGGCTGTGGTAGTGATTTCAGCTCCCCTTATTGTACTGTTTTTGATTTTCAGGAAGAAGGTTATGGCCGGAGTTTCCAGAGGAGGGATGAAGGGGTGAAGAAAAAAATACGTGTGTTTTTTGGGATAGTGCTTGCGGCGGGTTTGCTTGCACTTACCGGCTGTCATGGCTCAAAGGGGATGGAAGCCTTTATCATGCCTGAGGAATTTGACCTGACAAGAGAATATGAAATCACTTTTTGGGCAAAAAATGATACCAATAAAACCCAGACTGCAATTTATGAACAGGCGATTGCTGATTTTGAAAAGCTTTATCCCAATATAACCGTAAATTTAAGGCTGTATACAGATTATGGAAAAATTTATAATGATGTGATAACAAATATTGCAACCAATACCACGCCCAATGTGTGCATTACTTATCCAGATCATATAGCAACCTATCTGACAGGAACCAATGTTGTTGTGCCATTGGAGGAACTGGCAGCGGATGAATCCTATGGGCTTGGAGGAAATAAGGTATTATTTGACTCTCCTTCCGTCTCGGAAATCATTCCCCAGTTTTTGGAGGAATGCTCTTTTGGCGGGCATTACTATGCACTGCCCTATATGCGTTCCACAGAAGCCTGTTATATAAATAAAACCTATGTGGAAAAGCTGGGGTATACACTGCCTGAGGAACTTACATGGGATTTTATCTGGGAGGTCTCTGAGGCGGCTATGGCACAGGATGCGGCAGGAAATTATCTGGTAAATGGACAGAAGGTGATGATTCCTTTTATTTATAAATCCACCGATAATATGATGATTCAGATGCTGCACCAGAAAAATGCCGGATATTCCACAGAAGATGGGGATATTCTTCTTTTTAATGATACTGCCAGGGAGCTGCTTTTTACCATTGCGGAACATGCGCAGACGGGAGCCTTTTCCACCTTTAAAATATCCAGTTATCCGGCCAACCTTTTAAATGCCGGTCAGTGTATTTTTGCCATAGATTCTACGGCGGGAGCCACATGGATGGGGACAAATGCGCCGCTGCTTGATATCAGTGAAGACAAGCTGGTAGAATTTGAAACTGTGGTTATGAAAATTCCGCAGTTTGATACAGAGCATCCCAGGATGATATCCCAGGGGCCTTCTTTGTGCATTTTTAATAAAAGCGATTCTCAGGAGGTTTTGGCATCTTGGCTATTTATGCAGTATTTGCTGACCAATGAGGTTCAGATTGCCTATTCGGAAACGGAAGGATATGTGCCTGTAACGTTAAAGGCACAGCAGTCGGCAGAGTATCAGGACTATCTGGCCAGATGCGGGGAAGACAATGAGGAGCATTATGAGGTGAAAATAAAGGCTGCTCAGTTGCTGCTTGATAATGTGGAGTATACATTTGTCACTCCGGTTTTTAACGGTTCGGCGTCTCTTAGAGATGCAGCCGGGGGACTGATTGAAAATACGGTGAAATCTGTCAGAAGAGGGCAAAAGGTCAATGATGCTTATTTGGAAAAATTATATGAAGATACCAGATCCTTATACCGTCTGGATCAGCTGGCCGGGCAGAGCGGCAGTGCTTCTTCCGGTAAGGCCGACCTGGGAAAACTGCCCAAAACAGCAGTAATTCTTTTATCCGTACTGGCAGGGGCATGGGTGTTTATTATTATATATGTGGTCAGCCTTAAAGTAAAACAGAAAAGAAATGAGTAATAACTACTATTGATTTATTGGAAAATTCATGTATAATTATTTCGATATTAAAGATTTGTTAACTACATAATGATGCACTTCGAAATGGAGGAAATGAGGGAAAATGAAAAAGTTTACATCGTTACTTTTAGTTGCTGCACTGGTATTTGCATTTGCAGGATGCGGTTCCAAAGATGGTGGTGATGGAGCAGATGCCAAGTCAGAAGGCGTTATGACATATGAGGAATATGTTGCGGCGGCGTTGGATTCGGAAGTAGTAATTGAAACATATGTGCAGGCAAAGCAGTCCTGGTGGGAGAATCAGGCGACTGTTTATACCCAGGATAAGGATGGCGGCTATTTCCTGTATAACATGGCATGTTCTGAGGAAGACTACGCGAAGCTGACACAGGGAACCAAGATCAAAGTTACCGGGTATAAGGCGGAATGGTCCGGTGAAGTTGAGGTTATTGATGCCACATTTGAAATCGAAGATGGAAATTACGTTGCCCAGGCGGAAGATGTTACATCTTTACTTGGAACAGACGATTTGATTAATCATCAGAATAAGTTTGTTGCATTTAAAGGAATGACTGTTGAAGCGGCAGGTCAGGATGCAGACGGAAATGACGTGGCATTTCTGTATTCCTGGGATGGTTCAGGCCAGGATGGGGACGACTTGTATTTCAATGTTTCACTGAATGGAGAAACTTATACCTTTACAGTTGAATCTTATCTGTGTGACAATACAACAGATGTTTACAATGCAGTAAAATCATTAAATATTGGCGATACTGTGGACATGGAAGGATTTTTATACTGGTATGAGGGAGTAAATCCCCACATCACTTCCGTGACAGTGAAATAAGTAACAGAACCTGATAAATCATGGATTTTCAGTAATAATTAAGCCTCCGGCAGATGGAAAGCCGGAGGCTTTTTAACACAAAAATGGGTTATAAAGCCGGACAGAAATTGGCATCTGCCAAATAAAAAGATCAGGTAGTTGGTTTCCGTAACGGGCAGCTTGACATGCTGATTCTGTCTTTCAACACAGTCAGGCCGCAGTCTACCAGATAATCCTGTAAAATAGGCAGAGACTGGGAGGAGGTGGGGCCGATAATGATTTCGCCTACCAGATCAGATAAATGCATATTTAATCTGCTGCACATTCTGGTCAAATCAAGGGGATAGTACTTTTTGATCCGCCCCATAGAAACATGATATTTTGGCTCCACTGCAAATTCGTTGGAGATAAAGGGAGAGACCACTAACCGGTATTCCCGTTCGCTGGCAAAGGAAGGATGCTTAAAAGCTGCCGACTGCACCCATGCGTCATTCATAAGATTCTGCAGTGCAGGCAGAATGTCGGCAACCTTTTTTGATTCTTTAATCAGCCTGTAAAATTCGTCTACCAGAGGGTGCTCATGCATATCTTCCTGATAATATACTTCCTGTAAGGACACAACGCCTCCCATCATTTTCTGGATCAGCGCTTCATGAAATGCAATACACACACCCTGACCGGAGTTCCCATACCTGTCCCACTGGGCGGCGTCATCTCTGTATTTTGAAAAGCAGGCGGCATAGGCGGAATAGTGAAATTCCTCCGCCATTTCTTTCTGAAAAAAGCTTTTTGTTTTCTTTAGCTTTTCGTTTTCTTCATCCAGCTTTAATTTTTCCAGCACAGCATTGCAGATACCATTCATAAACAGCCTCATTTCAGAAGCATCGTTCATGTTAAGAATATTGTTAAGCCGCAGCTCCGCGCAACGGATAATTCCATCAAAAGCGGCAAAATTAGTATAGTGATACAGCATATATTTCCTCCATAATACCAGATGAAAATTTAGTCTATTTCCGTTTTTGATTATATCATCCGGCATTGGTTATTTCAATCAATGATATTTTTACTAATAAGGAAAGATATGTTATAATTCTTTTTGGGAAATTATGGGTTGTATTTATTTATATTGATATAAGCATATGGTGGGCTGCCATAAGGCTGGGATAAAAGATAAAATTAATTGGAAGGGAAGGATTTGGACATGCAATTTAATATAAAAAAGGATGGAAAGAGAATTATTGTAATCTGTATAGCTTCTGTGATTATGGCAGTGAATATCAAAACTTTTGTCAGAGCCGGAGGACTTTACCCGGGCGGCGCCACAGGGCTTACCATATTAATACAGGCTATTACAGAACGTTTTCTCAATGTGTCAGTTCCCTACACGGTGGTAAATTTGCTGCTTAACATGGTTCCAATTTATATTGGATTCCGTTTTATAGGGAAAAAGTTTACCCTGTATTCCTGTCTGATGATTGTGCTGACCGGTGTATTGACAGATGTCATACCGGGTTTTGTTATTACCTATGACATACTGCTGATCAGTATATTTGGCGGAATGATCAATGGATTTATTATCAGCTTATGCCTGATGATGAATGCAACAACCGGCGGCACGGATTTCATTGCAATTTTTCTTTCAGAGAAAAAAGGAGTGGATTCCTGGAATTTTATTTTAGGGTTTAATGTATTGATTCTTTTTGCAGCAGGTATGTTGTTTGGGTGGGATAAAGCTTTATATTCCATTATATATCAGTATGCGTCCACCCAGATTTTACACATGATTTACACCAGATATCAGAAGCAGACCTTGTTTATTGTCACCAATAAGCCTAAAGAGGTATGTAAGGCAATTAATACCGTCAGTATGCATGGGGCAACGATATTGGAGGGAAAAGGTTCTTATGAACAGCATGAAAGAGATATCGTATATTCAGTGGTGTCCAAGGAGGAAAGCAAAAAGGTCATCCGTGCTGTGAAGGAAGTAGACGGGAAGGCTTTTGTAAATGCATTAAGAACAGAAGAGCTGTCAGGGAGGTTTTATCAAAAGCCGACAGAATAAATATTCTGCCGGCTTTTTAACAGCGGAGTCGGAGGGATTCGAACCCTCGAGCCCCGGAGGGCTAACGCATTTCGAGTGCGCCCCGTTATGACCGCTTCGATACGACTCCCTAAAACTTTTTTTATTATAATAGTTTAGGTATTACAAGTCAATGTCTTTTTCTTCCCCGTCAAAAGGGTTTACATGCACCATGCAGTGTTTTACATGAGGAAATTCTTTTTCAATGGAAAGATGTACTTCCTCAGCAATTGCATGAGCTTTGTTTAAGGAAAGTTCTCCGTTTACTGAAATCTCAATATCCACATAAATTTTTGAACCAAATAATCTGGTGCGGATCAGATCAATGCGCTCTACCCCGGAAATAGCGGCAATGACCTGATTCATCTGCTCTACAGTTGCGTCATCACAGGAATGATCCACCATCTTGTCTATGGCATCTTTAAAAATATCAACTGCGGCTTTTATAATGAAAAGGCAGATAGCTACACTGGCAATAGGATCAAGAACGGGAAAGCCAAGCCTTGCACCTAAAATACCGATAAAAGCGCCGATAGAAGAAAGGGCGTCGGAGCGGTGATGCCAGGCGTCGGCCATCAAGGCGCCGGAATTGATTTTTTTGGCGGCGGCTCTGGTATACCAAAACATCCATTCTTTTACAACAAGGGATAAAATGGCGGCAACAAGTGCCAGAAGGCCGGGGATTGCCAGACTTTCTCCTGAAGTGCCGGCAAGAATATTCTGAATTCCGCTGATGCCTATTCCTACGCCGGTTGCAAGCAAAAGACCTGATAAAATTATGGAGGATACGCATTCCAGGCGTTCATGTCCATACTGGTGGTCGTGGTCGGAGGTTTTGTTTGACATCCGCACGCCGACAATCACAATAAAGGTACTGAATACATCGGAAGCTGAGTGTATGGCATCTGAAATCATTGCGCCGGAGTGAGCAATAATGCCGGCCAGCAGCTTAAATAAAGAAAGTGATATATTTACAAAAATACTGACACTGGAAACCCGCATGGCAAGCTTCTGATCTTCCATATAAGTGTGTTCGTTTCCATTAACTGAACGTTCCATGATAATCCCCTTTCATAAAACAATGGATGCCGGGCTTTAAGACATCCCTATAGTAAATATAAGGACAGTTCCGCAAAGCGTACTGTCCGATGTCAACATAAATTCTTATGATAATACTATATTCATTTGTCAATGTCAAGAAAATGCGGTTAATTTATGTGGTTAATTTAATACCACTAAACAGTTGTAGAGCGGTTTTAAATTATGTATAATAATTAATATATTATGTAAAAATAAATTCGTTTACACGAGGACAAGGAGGATGAGTGAAAGTGAAAAGAATTGGTATGTTGACAAGCGGCGGTGACTGTCAGGCACTGAATGCAGCTATGCGCGGGGTGGTAAAATGCCTTGTAAACAGCAAGGAAAATGTTGAGATCTACGGGTTTATAGATGGCTATAAAGGGCTGATCTACGGAAATTTCAGAATGCTGGGCGGACATGATTTTTCAGGAATACTTACAAAGGGCGGCACAATTTTAGGCAGTTCACGGACTCCTTTTAAAACGATTAAAGATCCGGATGAAAACGGAATTGATAAAGTGGACGCAATGAAACAGAATTATTATAAGCTGCGTCTGGACTGTCTGGTTATTTTGGGAGGAAACGGAACCCACAAGACAGCAAATCTTCTTCGTGAAGAAGGATTGAATATAATTACTCTGCCGAAAACAATTGACAATGATTTATGGGGAACCGATATGACTTTTGGTTTCCAGAGCGCAGTGAATATAGCAACTGACGCAATTGACTGCATTCATACGACAGCAGCGTCTCATGGAAGAGTATTTATTGTTGAAGTCATGGGACACAAGGTTGGCTGGCTGACCTTAAATGCCGGCATGGCAGGCGGCGCTGATATTATCCTGATTCCTGAAATTCCTTACGATATTAAGAAGGTGGTAGGAAAAATACAGGAACGTAACGATAACGGAAGCAAATTTACAATTCTTGCAGTGGCAGAAGGCGCTATATCCAAGGAAGATGCCAAACTGTCCAAGAAAGAATATAAAGAAAAAATGAAAAACTATAAATTCCCTTCCGTTTCCTATGAACTGGCCCAGCAGATTGAGAAAATGACAGGGCATGAAGTAAGGGTTACGGTTCCCGGACATACGCAAAGAGGAGGAAGTCCCTGCCCGTATGACCGTGTGTTTGCAAGCCGTCTGGGAGCAGAGGCAGGAGAGCTTATTTTAAAGGGTGAATATGGATTTATGATTGGCTACAGGAATCGTGAAGTAGTCAAGGTACCTTTGGAAGAAGTAGCCGGAAAATTAAAGATGATTGCTCCGGACGCATCTATTGTAAAAGAAGCAAAACTGCTTGGAATCAGCTTTGGAGGCTGATCAGGGTATTTTATTTAATATATTTGGAAGGAAAAGGACATGTCGTATACAGCCCTTTACAGAAAATTCCGTCCTGCAGCTTTTGAAGATGTAAAGGGACAGGATCATATAGTTACTACACTGAAAAATCAAATTAAAGCAGAACGTACCTCTCATGCTTACCTTTTTTGCGGAACAAGAGGAACCGGTAAAACGACAATTGCAAAAATATTCGCCAGAGCAGTGAATTGTGAGCATCCGACAGATGGCAGTCCCTGTGGGGAATGCGCCATCTGCCGGGCGATTGCCGCCGGAGCAAGTATGAATGTAATTGAAATTGATGCCGCTTCCAACAATGGCGTTGACAGTATTCGTGAGATTGTGGATGAGGTAACATACTCTCCTGCTGAGGGAAAATATAAGGTTTATATTATTGATGAAGTTCATATGCTTTCCATAGGAGCCTTTAATGCTCTGTTAAAAACCCTGGAGGAGCCGCCTTCCTATGTGATTTTTATTTTGGCGACAACAGAAGTGCATAAAATACCAATAACGATTTTATCCAGATGTCAGAGATATGATTTTAAAAGAATTACAATTGATACGATTTCTGACAGAATCAGGGAATTGATGGAAAAGGAGCAGGTTTTGGTAGAAGAAAAGGCCATCCGCTATATTGCAAAGACAGCGGATGGCTCTATGCGTGATGCCTTAAGTCTTTTAGACCAGTGCATTGCTTTCCATTTTGGTCAGGAGCTTACCTATGACAAGGTTTTGGATGTACTTGGGGCAGTGGACACGGAAGTATTCAGCAGGCTTTTCAGAATCGTTTTAAATGGAGATGTTATGGGCGCAATTTCCCTGTTGGAAGAAATTATCATGCAGGGCAGGGAATTAACGCAGTTTATATCAGATTTTACCTGGTATCTTAGAAATCTGCTTCTGGTCAGAACAGCAGATGGCGCGGAGGATGTTATCGATATTTCCAGAGAAAACCTTGAAAGATTGAAAGAAGAAGCTCAGATGGTGGAAAATGATATAATCATGCGTTATATCAGGGTAATGTCAGAGCTGTCAGGACAGATTAAGTATGCATCTCAAAAGAGAATTTTAGTTGAGATCGCTTTGATCAAGCTGTGCAGGCCTAGCATGGAGACAGACACTCAGTCCCTTGCAGACCGCATCAGACAGCTTGAAGAAAAGATAGCGAACGGAATTCCGGCAGGGGCTGTTATTATGCAGGCTGACGGGAACGCTCCGGAAGATCATGCTGCCGGGCAGAAACCTCTTGCACAGTTGCCCAAGGCTGTTCCGGAAGATGTTAAGGAAGCGGCGGGAAAGTGGTCTGCTGTTGTTGGAAATTCATCTATGCCCATGAAAGCATATTTAAAGTCGGCCTACCCAAGTCTTGCAGGAGATGGCAGTCTGCTTGTTATAGTTTCGGAAGGGCTGCCCTCGGATTACTTTAAAGAAGATGCTCATAAGGAAGAACTGCAAAGGATCATTGCTGATTTCACAGGTAAACAGATGAAAATTACCATTCAAAGTTCCGGGCAGGACAGAAACCCGGAGGAAACCTTCCCCAATCTGACTAAACTGGTAAGCCAGGTGATCCATATGGAAGTGGAAGAAATTGAGTAGTACTTGAAAATATAGTATAGTTAATAGTAAAATATAATTTAAATCAAAGAATGGATGGATACGAATATGGCAAAGCGAGGAGGCTTTCCGGGGGGTATGCCCGGCAATATGAATAACTTGATGAAGCAGGCACAGAGGATGCAGCGCCAAATGGAAGAAAGCCAAAAGGAACTGGAAACAAAGGAATTTACTGCAAAAGCAGGAGGCGGGGCTGTTGAAGTGACCGTAACCGGGAAAAAGGAGATTACAAAAGTTAAATTATCCGAAGAGGTAGTTGATCCGGATGACATTGAAATGTTAGAAGATCTGGTAATGGCGGCGGCAAATGAGGCGCTTCGCATGGCAGAAGAGGCAAATGCGCAGGTTATGAATAAGATGACCGGGGGCCTTGGGCTGGGAGGAGGCCTTCCTTTCTAATGGATTTGTACAGCGGACATATCAATAAACTAATAGACGAATTGTCCGGTCTGCCGGGAATCGGTTCCAAGTCAGCACAAAGGCTGGCTTTTCACTTGATTAATATGCCCAAGGATAAGGTGGTCAGGCTTGCAAAAGTGATTGTAGAAGCTAAGGAAAATGTTCGTTACTGTAAGGAATGCTTTACTTTAACTGACAATGAACTTTGTCCTGTATGCGCCAACGAAAAACGTGATCACAGTACAATTATGGTAGTTGAAAACACAAGGGATCTGGCGGCATATGAAAAGACAGGTAAATATGAAGGTATTTATCATGTACTTCACGGGGCAATTTCCCCCATGCTTGGAATTGGACCGGGGGATATCAGGCTCAAGGAATTGATCACACGTCTGGAAGGTAATGTTTCCGAAGTGATTATAGCAACGAACTCCAGCCTGGAAGGTGAGACTACTGCCATGTATATCAGTAAGTTAATCAAACCTACAGGAATTAAGGTAACCAGAATAGCCAGCGGCGTTCCGGTAGGAGGAGATTTGGAGTACATTGATGAAGTGACGCTTTTGCGGGCATTGGAAGGCAGAGTGGAAATTTAATTTTAATATGAGGTATGCAGATGAGTGTAAGAAAAGAAGTTTTTGGACATACAAAAGACGGAGTGGAGATTGACAGATACTGGCTTGAAAATTCCAAAGGAATGAAAGCTGGTATCATTAATTACGGTGCCATACTGGTAAACTTAATCGTGCCGGATAAAGAGGGCAGGGAAGATGATGTTGTACTCGGGTATGATTCCCTGGAGCCATATTTTGAAAATGGCTGTTTTTTTGGTGCTACAGTAGGACCGAACGCCAACCGTATCAAAGGCGCTGCCTTTATGCTTGATGGACAGGAATATCTGCTGTGTGCAAACGACGGTGAAAATAACCTTCACAGCCATCATGATTTGGGATACCACAAGAGAGTCTGGGTGGCGGAAGCAGAAGAAATGGCTGTTACGTTAACACTGGAAGATGAAGATGGATGCATGGGATTTCCCGGCAATAAGAAGATTCAGGTTACATACAGTCTTACGGAAGAAAATGAAATAAAGATTCATTATGAGGCAGTCAGTGATAAAAATACAATTATCAACATGACGAATCATTCTTATTTTAATCTGGCAGGACACAGGGAAAAAATCTATGACCATGTTCTTGAGTTAAAGGCATCTGCATATACGCCGGTGGCAGAAGGTGCAATTCCTACCGGAGAAATTGCGCCGGTAGTAAATACACCTTTTGACTTTACAAAGGAAAAAAGAATCGGGAAAGAAATTGAAGCAGAGGATTCCCAGCTTAAACTGACAGGCGGATATGATCACAACTGGGTGATTGATCATTGGGATGGGACCTTAAGAGAATTTGCCACTGTGAAAGAGCCTGTGACGGGACGCTGCATGAAAGCCTATACAGATCTGCCGGGGGTGCAGTTTTATGCAGGTAACTTTATAACACCTCAGAAGGGAAAGGAAGGCATCTTATATGGCGCCAGAAGCGGTATGTGTCTGGAAACACAGTATTTTCCTGACACAGCAAACAGGGCGGAATTCCCTTCAGCAGTATTTGGACCGGACAGAGAATACGTAAGTACTACAATATACAAATTTTTTACCGAGGATTCGAGGGAAAAATGTTAAAAATTTGGCAGATGTAGTTAAACGTCCTTCTTTAACGATGCATTACAACTCATTTCATGTATATAGTATGCTAAACTGAAAATACAGGCAGCTTATATGGAATGGGGGATGGAAATGCAATTACCGGAAATGGTCAGACTGGTTGGAAAGATAAATGGAGAAGACCGTGTTTACATGGAAGATTATGTATATACATACTTACATGATCTTAAGATGAGTTTGGAAAAAATTCCGATTCGGGTTGCTCTCTTTGGACATGTTTACCGCAGTGAAAGCAGAAAGATTTTTATGATATACGGTGCGGCCAGTGTAATTGAAGAGTTGGAATATGGGAGAGATGAAGAGCAGGTCAGAAAAGATTTTTTTGATAAGTATGAACTGATCGGTTATGTAAACATTTACGGGAAGAAACAGGAGTGGCCGGGAAAAAGGAATGGATATTACATTTTCTATGAAACAAATGAACCTATGCAGAATTATTTGATCGCATGCTTTGAGAGGAAAAGAAGAAAGGCTGTTGCAATGGAAAAACCATCATTTTCCCTGGGAGATGCGATCAAACGATTATTTTACGGGATGGGAATTTTCCTGTTAACCATAGCAGTGACATCCATCAATGATTATGATAAAATGTATGGGTTTGTGGAGGCTGCCGGCAGAGCGGTGATTATGGCAGAAACAGACAGGTAGGGGCATTTTTTGCACGAAAGATTTGGAGATAGGCATATGTCAAGCTTGCGGGATTATTTTAAGGAAAAAGAAAAAAGACAAAGCACAATAAAAAATATTGATTATAAGGAAAAAATCCGCAGCCATAAGCTGACATTTTTTTATAGAACCGTTCTTTTTATTTTACTATTGACAGTAATTATTGCTTTTTTGATCTTACAGTGGAAAAATAAAGTTTTTACAGAAAGTGTTGTTGCAAGTTCCAGTTCTGTGACGATAGTGCAGGGAGCAAATGTTAAAAATCTGGATGGAAGCATTCTTTTGTACAGTAAGGATGGAGCAAGCTGCATTGATCCTAAGGGAAATGCAGTATGGAACAGGACTTATGAAATACAGACGCCATTGATTTCAACCTGTGGACAGACCGCGGCAATTGGAGATTATAATGGACGAGCCATTTATGTTGTGGATAAGTATGGAATCAAAGGAACGGTTAAGACAAACCTTCCAATCAGAAACTTTTGTGTTTCTGAGAACTGCGTGGTAGCCGCAGTGCTGGATGATGTGGATGTTACCAGAATTTATGTTTATAATGCCAACGAAGACACGGAGACGCCGATTGTAGAATCCAGAGCAACTATGGACAAAAGCGGATATCCTGTCAGCATCAGCCTCAGCCCAAATGGGAAAATTATGGCGATTTCATACTTGTATGTGGATAGTGGAAATATGAAATCTTCCGTAGCATTTTACAACTTTGGCGAAGTGGGAAAAAATGAAGCGGATAATTACGTAAGCGGCTATGATTATGCGGGGACAATACTGCCTTATATTCAATTTATGAATAATGATACATCCTTTGGTGTATCAGATGACCGTATTGTATTTTTTTCCGGAGCGGAAAAACCTGCGAATATTGCGTCAAGTCTGCTGGAAGAGGAAGTGCAAAGCATTTATTATAATGAAGATTATGTAGGGCTGGTTTTCATAAATCAAAGCGGGGAGTCGGCTTACCGGCTGGATGTTTATAATACATCAGGAAGTAAGATCCATTCACAGTTGTTTGACATAGAATATACGGATATCGTTTTCAATAAGGACCAGATTATCATTTATAATGATATGGACTGCCAGATCTGTAATATAAAAGGCGTGGATAAGTTTACAGGCGAGTTTGATAAAAGCACCTGCCTGGTTATCCCCACTTCTTCTATTTATAAGTATATTACGGTGACGATGGATTCTATCGATACAATTGAGCTGAAATAGATAAAACGGTTTTGATTTTTATGTGTGAAAAGCTGAGCTGATAAAGGCGGCAGAAAGGTACAAATGTATTACATTGCATTAATTATAATTGCTATTATTTTTATATGGAGAATTACAGCAGGATTCCACAAGGGAATGATTCAGGAAATTATTTCACTTATTGCAATGGTTATTGCAGGCGCCTGCGTTGTTCTCATTTTGGGAGCAGTAGGCAGCTATTTAAATCAGGAGATTGGAAAAACAATTCAGATGGTTGCAGTTCTTGCTGTGGTATGCCTGATTTATCGCCTGGTTCATATTCTTTTTACGTCTCTGGAGCTGATTTCCAAGCTGCCAATTATTAAAGGTGTGGATAAATTGCTGGGCGCAGTTGTAGGATTGGCAGAGGCAGCATTGATTGTAGGATTTCTGGTATATTTCCTGAAAAACTGGGGGCTGTCTATTTTGGCATAACAATATTATGGAAAAATTTTTAAAAAATTTTCCGGAATATATTGACAATAATTTTACATTCTGATATTATATGAAAGTCGCACGTCGAATGATGTTGAGACATTGAACCGTGACAAATAAACAGCAAAGCAGCCCTGAAAATTCGAAAGAAGAATTCAGAGAACGAAACAAAGAAGAAACA
>VSNT01000091.1 GCA_009774465.1 Lachnospiraceae bacterium | reverse complement strand
CTATTATATAACTGATCAATACTTTATTGATTTTCCAGATCGATATTTGATGAAAAATATATGAAAAAGCTTTCCTTATTCAAAATATGTGTCCGATAACATTACAATATATAAAAAATGAATATATTGATAGAAAATCAAAAGATCCGGTTCGGGTGAGTGGTAATCTGGAAAAGTTGTTGAAAGATAAAGCAGGAAAAGTCTTGGCGTTGCAAAGAAAAGGAGCAAAATTGATTTTTCCGGATGTGCTGGAAATTGAAAAGAAATTATGTGGGAAAGGTACGGTATAATATGAGCAAATACAATGCACTATGGGAATATATACATAAGGAAGGCAATCAATCTTTTAAACTTACCTTTGGACAAATACAGGATATTACAGGAATACCTATAGACCATTCTTTTTTGAAATATAAAAAGGAGCTCACGGAATATGGTTATCAGGTTGGAATAATATCCATGAAAGAACAGACGGTTGCTTTTGAAAAAATTGACTGAGAATTGTTATTACAGGATTATGGCATTCGGGCAGGATGGGGGCAAAAGAGCATGTTAAGTGATGACATAAGATATCTGACCAAAAGAGCATTGTGAGAGACGGAAAATCTGATAAAATGTATTCCTGATGAGCTTTGGGATAAGCGGTATGATGGAATTCCCATGTGGAAATATCTGTATCATACGCTGTATTCTATGGATAGATGGTACATAAATCCAGGTGATACCGCATATAAAAATCCGGAGTTTCATACGGATACACTGGCAGATTTGAATGTAATTCCACAGAAAGAATATCTGGAAAGAAATCAGCTTGAAAGTTATTTCTATCGGATTCAGAAAAAAATACAAGATTATATCGAAACACTTGAAGATACCGAGCTTTGCAGGCAGCCTGAAAATTGTGACATGAGCAGATTTCGCTTGATTTTAGGGCAGTTTCGGCATTGGCACCGTCACATGGGAATTATTTACGGATTTATGATAGAGGATGCAGGGAAATGGCCCTATGTGCTTAATATGAGTGGAGAATATCCTTTAGAGCCAATGCCAAATTATTTTTAGGGAGGAAGTTATGACAGAAAGAGAAAAAATGCTGGCAGGACAGCTTTATGATTGTGGAGATGCAGAATTATTAACACAGTGGCATAAGGCGAAGGATCTGGTAAGAGATTATAATAATACTGCTTCTGCAAATGCACAGGAAAAAGAAAGAATTTTAAATGAACTGTTAGGAGGAAAAGGAAAAAATCTGTGGATTACAGCGCCTTTTTTTGCAGATTATGGCAATAACATTTACTTTGGAAATAATTGTGAAGTAAATATGAATTGTACATTTTTGGATGATAACGAAATACGGATTGGAAATAATGCGCTGATTGCGCCTAATGTACAAATATATACAGCATTTCACCCAACAAATGCGGTTGAACGGTTTGGAGAACCAAAGGAAGATGGTTCCTTTGAGTTTTGCAAAACTCAGACGGCTCCGGTTACCATTGGAGATAATGTGTGGATCGGCGGAGGAGTGATTATTATGCCGGGAGTTACCATTGGAGATAATGTTGTAATTGGGGCAGGAAGTGTTGTAACAAAAGATATTCCGGACAATACCATAGCATATGGGAATCCCTGCCGGGTAATGAGAGAAAATAAATGAAAAGTGCGTTCAACTATTGATTTTGAGTCTGCCAAAGCGGAAGAACAATAAAGATCCGGGTAAATCCGAAAAACCCCAATCAATGCTGCAAAACATATCCTGATTTGTCAGGGTTATTCATGTGCCTGTTTTTTGCAGTTGTTGTGCTGTACATTTATTTCAAGGCAAAGCAATTATTAAAATAACGAATTGGAGAAAAATAGAATGACAGGCTTTACTTTATTTTTAGCAATTGTATCTTTTGCGTTTTTCATAGCGGGAATTATTTCTTTTATATGCAGTCTCATGACTTTGGCCAGGTGTTCAGATGAAGTGGAAGCTGTTGTGCTTTACGATGAGTGGAAACCTGAATACAAAAGATATGTAGATGGTATGGATGCCCACAGGAGTCAACGCGTTCCCACAGGTCATACTTTTGTAAGATATAAGTATAAGGGACTGGTCATTAAAACAAAAGTGAAGAGTTTTTGGCTGTGGGAAGGGGCAAAGATTAAAGTTAGGGTAAATCCCAAAAAGCCCAATGAATGCTGTATGCCGCGTCCCCGCCTTGGCGGGTTAATTGGATGCTGGATATTTTCAGCTTTTTGGCTGTGCATGTACTTTTATACTTTATAGTGGAGGAAGGAATTGATGAATAAATTGTTATTGATTACAGGTGATTTAGCTACCGGAAAGTCAGCTTTTTCAACCATTCTTTCCAAAAGATATGATGTCAATGTTTTTAATAAAGATACAATTAAAGAAGTTTTGGGAGATACCATTGGCTTTACAAACAGGGAAGAAAACCTAAAGCTCTCCGCAGTGACATTAGAATTAATGTTATTTCTTTTTTCAGAATTTACGAAGCTGAACAAAGACCTTATTCTGGAGTCAAACTTTCATAAAGCCGAATTGGAAAGATTATATGAAATGGCTGCCGCTAATAACTATGAGGTGCTGGTTTTACTTCTTCGTGGAGACCTTGATATTTTACATAAAAGATATTTAAACCGGATGTACAATGAAAACAGGCATCCGGTTCACTTGAGCACGACGCTGGATATTTTTGATCATTTTAAGGATTACATTGAATCTGCGCGAAAAGAAGGAATTGATGGAAACGTAATACAAATTAATGCCAATGATTTTGCTTATCAGACAGATAAGGAATTGCTGGCAAAGATAGATGAGTTCTGGGGACTTTAGATTATTTTAGGAGGCAGCAAAATGCTAAGACTAAGACCGTACAAAGCATGTGATGCTAAAACAATTATTTCATGGATAAAGGATGAAGTTTCTTTTCGTAAATGGTGTGCGGACAGATTTGAAAGCTATCCGATCACGGAAGATGATCTGAATGGGCATTATAATGCTGTAGCTTATGAGGACAATTTTTATGAAATGACTGCTTTTGATGAAACCGGAGTAGTGGGACACATGATTATGCGGTTTACTGATGAGGAAAAAAAGATCCTGCGCTTTGGGTTTGTGATTGTGGATGATACGAAACGTGGAAAAGGATATGGGAAGCAAATGATTAAGCTGGCGGCAGCATATGCATTTGATATCCTTAAGGTGGAAAAGATAACGATTGGAGTTTTTGAAAATAATGCCCCCGCTTATCATTGCTATTTGTCAGCCGGGTTTAAAGATCTGCATCAGACAGAGGAATATCAAATTTTAAATGAAAAGTGGAAGTGCAGGGAATTGGAACTTACCCATAATGTTACTCTTTATGAAAACATTCCAGAAGAAACAGGAAGGCTTCCCAGAGAAATGGAGGTATACAGGCTCCTTGCACAGCTTGGAATTCCTTTCAAAAGGCTTGACCATGAGCCTATGGCAACCATAGAAGCCTGTCAGGGGATTGACAGGATATTGGGAATACATATGTGCAAGAATCTGTTTTTATGTAACAGTCAGAAAACGCAATTTTACCTGCTTTTGATGCCGGGAGAAAAGAAATTCAAGACAAAGGAATTGTCAAAACAGATTAAAAGTGCAAGGCTGTCCTTTGCACCGGAGGAAGCAATGGAAGAATATCTGCATATTTCGCCCGGTGCAGTGAGCGTCATGGGACTGATGAATGACAAAGAAAATCATGTGAAGCTGTTGATAGACGAGGATGTGTTGAAAGAAGAATTTTTAGGCTGTCATCCCTGCGTGAATACTGCAAGTTTAAAGCTGAAAACCAAAGATATAGTTGAAAAATTTCTGCCCTTTACATCCCATGAATATCAGGTGGTGCATTTGGTGGGAGAAGAATGAAACAGGCAGATGAAAAGAAGCGGCAGTTCGGGTAGCAGTATATATGAAATGGGCTGCCTGAAAGTCTGCTGCTTATAGAAAGGAAATGGTTATTTTAATGGAAATAAGGACAATGACAATAGCGGATTATGAAGGGGTGCATGATCTGTGGAAAACCATAAGGGGTTTTGCAATCAGAAGCATTGATGATTCAAAAGAAGGGGTGGAGCGGTTTTTAAAAAGAAATCCCACTTCCAGCGTGGTGGCAGTAGAGGATGGAAAAATTGTAGGAAGCATTCTCTGTGGGCATGATGGCAGGCGGGGATGTCTGTATCATGTGTGCGTCCATGAAAATTACCGGATGAGGGGGATTGGCAAGAGCATGGTAGTTCATTGCATGAAGGCTCTGGAAAAGGAGAAAATCAGTAAGGTTTCCCTGATTGCCTTTACCCGGAATGATATAGGAAATGTATTTTGGAAAGAAATAGGGTGGACAAAACGGGAGGACTTGAATTATTATGATTTTACCCTGAACAAAGAAAATATAGTGAATTATAACAAATAAGGAGAAATTATGAAGGTGATTACAGGCGGTGTGACCGCAGCAAAAGGATTTGAGGCAGCAGGTGTGGAGGCTTCTATCAAGTATAAGAACAGAAAGGATATGGCTCTTATTTACAGTCAAAAACCCTGTGTGCTGGCAGGAACTTTTACCAGCAATGTGGTGAAGGCGGCACCTGTCCTGTGGGATAAAAAGGTGGTAGAGGAATCTGCTTTTGGACAGGCAGTGATTGTCAATGCAGGAATTGCAAATGCATGTACCGGAAAAGAGGGCTATGAGTATTGTAAAAAAACTGCGCTTCGTGGATCAAAAGCGCTTGGCATTCCGGAAGAATCCGTGCTGGTGGCTTCAACCGGCGTGATTGGGATGCAGCTTCCCATAGACAGGATAGAAGCAGGAATTGACAAGCTTGCAGGGGCAAAGGCAGATACCATAGAGGCAGGAACCCAGGCGGCGGAAGCCATTATGACGACGGATACCCATTCCAAGCAGGCAGCAGTGGAAATTGAGATTGGCGGCGTTACGGTGACGTTAGGGGGAATGAGCAAAGGCTCCGGCATGATTCATCCCAATATGTGCACCATGCTTGCCTTTGTGACCACGGATGCGGTGATTTCAAAAGATGTACTGACCAAAATTGTAAAAGAAGATGTGACAGACACCTTTAATATGATTTCCGTGGATGGAGATACTTCGACCAACGATACCCTTTTGGTGATGGCCAACGGTATGGCAGGGAATGAAGAAATCAAAGAAGGAACACCGGAATTTGAAGCATTTAAAGAAGCGGTGCATTACATAAATGAAACCCTTGCAAAAATGATGGCAGGGGACGGAGAAGGGGCTACCGCCCTGATTGAAGCAAAGGTAATTGGTGCGGCTGCCAAGGAAGATGCAAGAAAATTAAGTAAGTCCGTAGTTTCATCCAGTCTTACCAAGGCAGCAGTTTATGGACATGATGCCAACTTTGGACGGATGATTTGTGCACTGGGCTATTCCGGAGTATCTTTTGATCCTGATAAAATCGAGCTTTTCTTTGAAAGTAAGGCAGGCAGAATACAGGTATTTAAGGATGGCGTTTCCACCAATTATGATGAGGAAGAAGCCAGCAGGATTTTAGCACAGCCGGAGGTTAGAATTCTGGCGGATATGAAAATGGGTTCAGAAGAAGCAACTGCATGGGGATGCGATTTGACTTATGATTATGTGAAAATCAACGCAGATTACAGGAGCTGAAAATTTTGAAGTGTGGTTAAATGATTGCTTTGCGGTTTGCACTTACAATTTATCAGCAAGTGGATATAAAATTTGGAAAAGGGGATGTATCTAATGGATAAGGACATGCAGGAAGTATTAAAAAAGGCGGAGGTGCTGATCGAAGCCCTTCCCTACATACAAAAGTTTAACAGGAAAATTATTGTGGTGAAATATGGCGGCAGCGCCATGAGCAACGAAGAGCTTCAAAAAAATGTGATCAAGGACGTAACGCTGTTAAAGCTGGTAGGATTTAAGCCCATTATTGTGCATGGCGGCGGTAAGGAAATCAGCCGCTGGGTAGGCAAGGTGGGAAAGGAAGCTCAGTTTGTAAACGGACTTCGGGTTACAGATGATGAGACAATGGAAATTGCCGAGATGGTGCTTGGTAAGGTAAATAAAAGTCTGGTCAGCATGGTTCAGGAGCTTGGCGTCAGCGCAGTAGGCGTCAGCGGAAAAGATGGTGGGCTTTTGCATGTGGAAAAGAAATATGCAGACGGTAAGGATATTGGATTTGTGGGAAATATCAAGGAAGTAAATCCGAAAATTCTTTATGATCTGCTGGAAAGAGATTTTCTGCCTATCGTTGCACCTATCGGACTGGATGACGAGTTTCAGACTTACAATATCAATGCGGATGATGCCGCCTGTGCCATTGCAAAAGCAGTTGGGGCGGATAAACTGGTATTCCTTACTGATATTGAAGGCCTGTACAGGGATATTGAGGATAAAAGCTCTTTTATTTCAAGAATTACAGCCTCCGATGCAGACGCATTAATTGAAGATGGAATCATTGGGGGAGGTATGCTTCCCAAGTTAAATAACTGTACCTCGGCAATTAAAAATGGAGTAAACCGGGTGCATATACTGGATGGCCGGATTCCCCACTGCCTGCTTCTGGAAATATTCACCAATTCCGGCGTAGGAACTGCAATTGTAAGAGATGAAGATATGAATTAACTGTTGGGAAATAAGTAATATGTAATTGCGAATTAAAAAATGAACGAATATTCAGACAATATTTCTGTGAAAAGCCTTATGCACCATGTAAGCAAGACAATAGAAGGCAGGAGGGGCATTCCCCGACTGACTTCTGTTCCATTTGGCTTGCTGGAATGCCTGGTGCAACAGGATTTGAACAGAAATATTGTCTGAATATTCCTACTATTTTATCTTCCGCAATTACCTGATTAAATTTAAGAGATAGAAAGGGCAATGCATATGGAAACAATGAAGCAATATATAGAGGAGGCGGAGCAGGCGCTGCTTCATACTTACAACCGTTATCAGGTGGTGCTTGATAAAGGGGACGGGGTGTATCTTTACGATATTGAAGGGAAAAGGTATCTGGACTTTTGTGCAGGTATAGCGGTTTTTGCCCTTGGATATAACAATCAAAAGTATAATGATGCCTTAAAGGTGCAGATTGATAAAATTATTCATACGTCGAATTATTATTATAATGTGCCGGCCATTGAGGCTGCCAGGAAAATGAAAAAGGTTTCCGGAATGGACCGGGTGTTTTTTACAAACAGCGGTGCGGAAGCGGTGGAGGGCGCCATTAAGGCTGCCAGAAAGTATGCGTATCTGAAAGATGGCAGCAGGGATCATGAAATTATTGCAATGGAACACTCCTTTCACGGGAGAACAATGGGGGCTTTGTCAGTAACGGGAAATCCCAAATACAGAGAAGCCTTTGAACCAATGATCGGAAATATCCGGTTTGCAAAGATGAATGATTTTGAAAGCGTGCTTTCTAATGTAACAGATAAGACCTGTGCCATTTTATTTGAAACTGTGCAGGGGGAGGGAGGAATCTTTCCGGCAGAAGAAAGCTTTTTAAAGCAGGTAAAGGCGCTTTGTGAGGAAAAGAATATTCTTCTGATTTTGGACGAGATTCAGTGCGGCATGGGACGAACCGGTTATATGTATGCATGGCAGAAGTATGGTGTGAAGCCGGATATTATGACCACCGCAAAGGCTTTAGGGTGCGGCGTGCCGGTAGGCGCATTTTTGATGACGGAAAAAGTGGGGGCAAATTCTCTTACAAGCGGTGATCACGGAACCACCTATGGAGGAAATCCTCTGGCGGCGGCGGCCATCAATATTGTACTTGATTTATTTGAGGAGAACCATATAATAGATAATGTGAAAGAGACAGGAAGCTATCTGGAAGAAAAACTGGATGAGCTTGTGTCCGAATATGAATTTATTGATACAAGGCGGGGATTGGGACTGATGCAGGGGCTTGTATTTAACAGGCCGGTAGGGGATATTATAACAAAGGCCCTTGAAAAAGGATTAATCCTGATTAACGCAGGGACAAATATTATCCGATTTGTGCCGCCCCTTATCATTACAAAGGAAAATATTGATGACATGATTGTCATTTTGAAAAGTTGTCTGGATGAAATTGTTCATCAGGCATAGAAATGGAGTGAAGAATGAGTCTGAAAAAACGACTGAAAGCAGCAGGAATTATTGCAATAGCAGCAGCCGCAGTTTTTGGAATTGCCAGATCAGGGCTTAACATAAGTGAAAAGCAGGAGGAGACAGTATTTACCGGTGGAAAGGAAACTCTTTATCTGTGGTATACAGATGAAACGCTTACCTCTTATCTGACCGGAGCCGCAGTAGCCTATAATGAGGATCATGATGTGAGAATTGTACCGGTTTTACAGCCGGCCCTTGAATATCTGGAAGGGATTAATCAGGCATCTCTGGAATCAAACACACCGGACCTTTATATTTTAGGGCATGATTCTCTGGAAAAAGCATATCTTGCAGGACTTGCCAGCGAGGTGGAATTTCCCGGGGATGGTTCTATGGAAGAAGCTTATTTAAAAACCGGACTGCAGGCAGCAACCTATAAGGATAAAGTGATAGGCTATCCTTTTTACTTTGAAACAAGCGGCCTTTTGTATAACAGAACTTATCTGGAAGATATGGCTAAGAGTCAGCTGGAAGCGGAGGCTGATCTGGCGGAAGGAGAAGCAGCCCAGGCGCAGGTGGAAGAGACATCGTCTGTATCAGATACCGGACAGTCAGGGGAAGGCAGTGCGGAATCAGACGGAGAAGCGGAAGGAGAAGCCGGAACGGAAGGGATAGAAGAGGAGCGGTTTACCGAAGAGCAGATTGAGGCAAGGATAAAGGAAATCCTTCCGGCCACGATTAAAGATATCGAAACCTTTGCAGATGAATATGATGCACCGGAGCAGGTGGAAGGTGTATTTAAATGGGATGTTACAGATATTTTTTATAACTACTTTTTTGTGGGAAATACTTTAAACATGGGAGGAGAAGCCGGCTGGAATACCAGTCAGATAGACATTTATAATCTGGAAACCATTGAGAGCCTGCGGGTATATCAGGAACTGAACCAGTTCTTTTCCATAGACACCAGCGAAATTGATTATGAGGCTATACTGGATGAGTTTATGGCGGGAAAGACGGTATTTACCATAGCAACAACGGATGCAGTATTTAAACTGGAGGATGCAAAATCAGACGGGCTTATGGCTTACGACTACGGGATTGCCCTTGTGCCGGATATTGATGAGGGAAAGCCCAGCAGGTCCCTTTCCATGACCAGCTGTGTTGTTGTAAACGGATATTCTGCAAATAAAGAGGCGGCCAACGATTTTGCAAGGTTTTTGACTACCCAGTATAGTGATATTTTATATGCCAGAGGGGGAAAGGTTTCGGCAGCAAAGAATGTGGAATATGGTTATGATGCCCTTGCCATGTTTGCAGCGGAGTATGAAAAATCCATTTCCATGCCAAAGATGATAGAAACAAGCAACTTCTGGGTGCAGCTTGAGGTGTTGTTTTCAGAGGTATGGAATGGAGCGGACGCCAACGAAAAGCTTAAAAAATTGTCAGAGCAGATTATGGAGCAGGTGACAGGAGAAGCTTATGAGGAGGAATATATTAAGGAGCCGGAGTTAGAAGTGGAGGAAGCGGAATATACGGAAGAAGGTTTTGAGGAAGAATAAAAGTGAGTAAGAAGTAAAATCCTCGCAGGTCTTGGAAAACCAGGGCCTGCGGGGATTTTTTTGCAACAAAATATGGCACCTGTCTGGCTTATTAATTAAAACAATTCTACACGACCAAGCAGCAGGTCTGTCAGGTTACAATGGAAAATTCCGTTATCATCATAGAAGTTATGAGGAATATCCATGCGGACAATGATTTTTTTAAAAAAGTCTTTTATCAAGATCAAAGATGCAAATTCAGAGGCTTCTTTTTTCTCTGTATCTATCTGGAAAGCTGACTGAATATAGAATTTTTTGTCTGCATCATTTACAACAAAGTCAATTTCTCTTTGCACATTTGCACCACCAGTACGGTCGGTTACAACACCAACATCAACGGAATAACCTCGCCGCAGAAGTTCATTGTAAATGATGTTTTCCATAATGTGGCCGGGATCATACTGGCGATAATTTAATCTGGCATTACGAAGGCCAATGTCCGTGTAGTAGTATTTGTTAGGATATTTAAAGTAGGTCTTTCCTTTCAAATCATAGCGTTTCGCCATAGAAACAAGGAATGAATCGATAATGTGTTGTATATAGTTTGAAACCAGTGTGGAATTGACCTTTTCATTTTTTATGCTGGTTAGTGCATTGGCGATATTCGCAGGATTGGTCAGAGAACTGATTTGTGAAGCAAGGAAATCAAGAATATCATTTAAAATATCCTCACGCTCAATGTCATTACGCTCTACAATATCCCTTATATACAATTCGCTGTATAGAGAGGTCAAATAATCTTTTTTATCCTTTTCATCTGTTAATGCCAGCAGGCGAGGCATACCCCCGTAAAGCATATAGGTATCCAGTGCTTTTCGTTCATCGCCACCTGTATGGGAGTAAAATTCTCCAAAGGACAGTGGGAATACATGGATTTGGACAGCACGACCACGGAACTCTGTAGCAATGTCTTTTGACAGTCCTTTCGAGTTACTGCCGGTCACATATACATCCAGATTCTTATATGCTTTGAGTTCATTCAGCATGTCATAGATGGAAATCTCAATCCCACCGTTTTCTTTGTCGATAACTTTTATGGTAAGCTGAACCTCATCAATGAAAAGATAGAATTTCTCATCTTTTTTTTCCGCAACGTGGGACTCCACATATTCACAAAGCGTGATTGGATTTCTGAACTTATAGTAACGTCTCTGATCCAATTCGATTTTTATGATGTGATCTTCCTGAACTTTCTGCGAAAGAAGATACTCATAGAAAAGATCAAACAGCAGTACCGATTTTCCGCAGCGACTGATGCCGGTGATTACTTTGACCTCACCGTTCCACATATTATGAATTATGCGATTTAAATAGAAATCTCGTTTAATTATCATAGCAATCTCGTACTTGCGACGGTTACGTCGCTACTTTCTTGTATAGTATACCATGATTTTTTCAAATTATCAATTTGTGACGTAGAAGATTGGGCGGTTTGACGGAGTTTTGAGAAAAATTCTTCAAAAAGATTTCATTGCTTCTTACATACGGGGAAGTTTGGGAAATGCCAAACTAACACAACAGAAAATTTTGCAATCCATATTTTCAAAGCGTTCATATTTAGTCAAAATTCAGTATTTCTATTGACATTGACGGGAAATAAATCTATAATAGTGAACGACAATTGAATAGAATGAATGTCTTCAAGGCAGGGTGAAATTCCCGATCGGCGGTAAAGTCCGCGAGTGTGTAAATGCTGATTTGGTGAAAATCCAAAACCGACAGTATAGTCTGGATTAAAGAAGGTGTATTGGATATGTCAGAATTATTCCGATAATATGCACTTTTTTGTCTGTCTGTAAAATGCTTTGTTGACATTTTTCGATACACCTTAAAATTGTAGCACCTAAAGGCATTCCATTGCTTTTAGGTGTTAATTTTTTTAGGAGGTATTTTCAATGAACAGTAAAACGAAGAAACTCACAATAGTAGGTATGCTTTGCGCTTTTGCTTATGTGGCCACCGTAATTGGACGTGTTCCGCTTATACTCTTTTTGAAATATGACCCAAAGGATATTATCATTGCAATTAGCGGATTGATTTTCGGTCCGTTCACATCATTTTCCGTCGCCTTAATTGTTTCTCTGGTCGAAATGTTTACCATCAGTGAAAATGGTATTTTAGGATTTTTGATGAATGTTATTTCAAGCTGCTCCTTTGCGTGTACCGCTGCATTTATTTACAAGAAAAAACGCAAATTATCGGGAGCTGTTATCGGGCTGTTTTGTGGGTGGGGGTGTATGGTCTTAGTAATGCTGCTTTGGAATTATTTAATCACGCCTATTTATATGGGCTATCCAAGAGAAGCGGTTGTCGAACTGCTGATTCCGGCTTTTCTGCCTTTTAACTTGATTAAGGGCGGCTTGAATGTAGTGATGACTATGATTTTATACAAACCTGTTATTACAGCTTTAAGGCACGCTCATTTAATGGAAACTAATCAGATAAAGTCTAAAGCTAAATTGAATATTGGACTTGTATTGACAGCCTTGTTAATAATCACTACCTGCGTACTGCTTATACTATCCATTATGCATATGTTTTGAATGTATCTTAAATAGCAATGAGTTAGTTTATGCAATGCTTTACATATTTGAAAATATCTGCCACACGACGGCAAAAGAAGAAGCCGTCATCTAGCAGATACCTTTTCATGCGCTCATATGCGGAGGCTTTTGAGAAATCAAAACCGCCGCGTTTTTCAGAAGAGAGAAATATCTCTAATGCAAGGGATATGGCGGTTAAAGGAGGTAGCCGCCATGAAATTGAAAACATGTCCCAAAAAGCCGCTGGTCATTGATTTGTTAAAAAAATCCTGTCTTATGAAATGGGATATTCTGCCTGTAAGTATGAACACACATATCATTTAGTATGTCTTGATAACTCGTATTACCCAAATGCCTATGCCGCTTTATGCTGTATGGGCATTTGTTGTAATAGCCCCCTACTGGGAAGAAAGAGGGTGAGATATTCTGAACAGTTCATGGAGCATATCGAATATGTTTTCCATGCGTTCTGCAAGGTTGTCCTGCGCCATGAAGCCATTAACGCATGGAGGGATTTGAAGCGGAAAATGGAACGGGAAATATCCCTTGACTATCTAATGTCGGAACGATATTTTGAACCGTCTGCTATGGACAGCTACTTTGAAAAGCAGGACAAGCTGACCGTATTTCTTGTGTTGGGAAAGAAAGTTATCGTTGATGATGAACGGATAGCAACGGCATTATCAAGATTGTCGGAGTTAAGGCGGGAAGTTTTGTTGCTTTATTATTTTGTCTGCTATCGTGATGAAGCAATCGGCAGACTGTACGGGCGTTGCAGAAGTACAATAAACCACAGAAGAAATATTGCGATGAAACAGTTGCGGAAAGAATGGGAGAGATTGGAACATGATGAACAAAAAGCTGATACCTTTTGAGGTAATCGAAAAAGCCGTTGCCGGAGAGCTGGAAGCGGTAGACGCAGTATTGCGGCATTACACTGCGAACATCAAATACCTGCCTTTGCTAATGCGCAGTCAAGAGGACAAAATCAGCAGACTGCTTTCGCCCTCAATTTATTGTGGGGATTGTTACGCAGTAGAGGGTATTTTGTCCTTGATTTATGCGGTTTTGTGGGCATTGAAGTGATGGGGCAAGGTTTTTTATACGTTTGCTTTCAAAAATGGCGTTCTATTGCGTAACAAAAATTTTTATATTATCGACAAGATATATCTAAGTATAGTATAATATCACTAATCTAATAAGCGGAGGGGACAAAATGTTTTTTACAGAAAAATTCCAAGTTAGTAGTGAAATATTAAAGTCATATGGTGCTGTTGATATTTCTCTTATATGTGATGTCCCATTATTTGTTGACCCTATGCTGATTTTTAATAGCGATAATGAGAGATATACTGAATTGCATAGCAATATTATTCATTATTTTTATTTTTTGTATACCAAAGCCACACAAGGGCTTACCCCTAAAGAAATTGACGCGTGGTTTAACTTTAGTGAAGTTCCAAATAACTGGTTAGGATATTCGTTATATGGGAATAAAGGATTAGCATTAGGGAAAAAATATGCAAATTTTTTATACGATAATATAGCATTTGCGATAGATACGCATAGTATATCCAAATCAACACATATAGAAAAAGTAATGCTTTTATACGAAGGCAGTGGAAAGGACAAAATCAGTGATTTGACTGTGAATTTAATAAAAGGGTTCTTATGTGAATATACCGAAACGTTTGCTTTAAAACATATTAAAAAAGAGTTTCTTGAAAAATTTCCTGTAGATAAGGCTTATTTTAACTATGATACAGAAAGTTTTATTAGTAAAGAGTTTACTTTGCCATACATCTACAATGAAGATAACAAAAAGGAATATGTCCTTTTAACTCCATATGATATTTTGCGAGAAGATGAGCCTGCAATAAATAAAAAGGATTTTTTAAATAGTTATGACCGCATTCGCACAGTAATTGAAAATGTTTCATTACGGGCTTATGTGAATAATTATATTGGTTTAGCTGTTAGGAGATATGAAGAAAATCAGCAAAAAAACAAACGACCAATAAAAGAAAAGTCTATTGAAAAGGTTGAAAAGCAAGCATTTCAAGAAGTGGTAAAAGAACACCCAGAGCTTTATGATTATTATATAAAATTGAGAGAAACAGACACTGATGAAATACGCCTACAATGTTTTGACGAATTAAATACACAATTAAATAAATTGTTTGTTGCATCAAAAAATATGATTACTCTTTTTGAAAGTAAAAATTACCAAAGAAATGAAATGTTGACAGCCAGAGAGGAAGCAAAGCAACGAATAAATTTTTTTAAGCATATTATTGAGGATTGTGACGGCTACAAAAATTTATATGTAAAAGGAGTTCAGATAGCCCAAGAAAATGATTTGCAAAGGCTTTTCCGTTTTGTTTGGTATGGAACAACTTACAAAGTAGATGCAGAATCAAATAACGGGAGAGGACAAACCGACTTTATTATTTCAAAGGGACAAGCTAATCAAAATATTGTTGAGTTTAAGTTAGCAAGTAATTCCAGATTAGCCCATGTATTTACACAGGTAAAAATTTATGAAGCGGCAAATTGTGCAGATGGAAGTTTGATTGTAATATTTTATTTTTCAGAAGAAGAACTAGTTTATGCTGAACAGGTAATTAAGGACGCAGGATATGAAGATATGATTGATGACGCTATCTTTCTAATTGATTGTAGAAATGATAATAAAATTTCTGCTTCAAAAGCATAGCCAATGATAAAAGGGGAAGAACCACATATTTACCATAGTGGTTGCTCCCCTCTTTTGCACTCTGTTTGTCAGCGTTGATGATAAGTTGTTATGAATACTTCCTTATCACCGTAAAACTAAGATGTTAAACGGGTTGTTAATGATGCTATGGTTTCTCTATATTGGGGAATTGGGAAAAGATTAGCAGAAGAAATAACAGGCGTCAACAAGCCGGAATATGGAAAACGAGTGGTTCTTGAAATTAGTAAAAGGCTATCTGGTGATTATGGATCGGGATTTGACAAGCCGGCTATTTCTCGGATGATTAATTTTTACCAGGAATTTCCAGATTATAAGAAAGTTGTGACACTGTCACAACAATTAACATGGTCGCACTTTCTTGTACTATTACCAATCAAAGACGAGCTTCAAAGAAATTTTTATGCTGCAATGTGCAAAAATGAAAATTGGTCAGTTCGTACATTGCGTGAACGTAAAAAGTCAATGCTTTATGAGCGCACAGCAATTTCAAAAAAGCCTGATGAAATGATAAGAAATGAGATTGCGGAATTGAACGAAGAAAAGAGAATGTCGGTGGATATGTTTTATCGTGATCCGTATATGCTAGACTTTCTTGGATTGAAAGATACTTATAGTGAAAAAGATTTGGAAAATTCCATTCTTGCCCAATTGGAAAAATTTATTTTAGAAATAGGTTCGGACTTTGCATTTTGAGCCCGTCAAAAGCATTTTGTCCTTGATGGTAAAGACTATTTTATGGATTTACTTTTCTTTCATCGGACGTTACGACGTTTGGTGCTGATAGAATTAAAATTAGGAGAATTTGAGCCTCAGGATAAAGGACAAGTTGAATTGTATCTTCGCTGGCTTGAAAAATACGAGAGAGCAGAAGGCGAGGAGGAGCCTATTGCGTTGATATTGTGTGCAGAGAAATCACAGGAAACAATAGAATTGATGGAACTGGATAATGGCAGTATTCACGTGGCACAGTATTTGACTAAGATGCCGCCAAAAGAAGTATTAGAAAAGAAGCTGATGTTGGCTATTGCGAATGCGAAGGAACAATTGGAGCGGAGAGATAGGGATACAAAGTAAGAATGATTAGAATTGTAGTTTGGTAAAGAACAAGAATAAATG
>VSNT01000090.1 GCA_009774465.1 Lachnospiraceae bacterium | reverse complement strand
TGATTCATGGAGGGCCTTTTGCCAATATTGCCCACGGATGTAATTCTGTCCGTGCTACGAAAGCAGCCCTTAAAATGGCGGACTATGTGATTACTGAGGCAGGGTTTGGCGCAGATTTGGGTGCTGAGAAATTTTTTGATATTAAGTGTCGTATTGCAGGATTAAAGCCGGATGCAGTTGTGTTAGTGGCAACAATCCGGGCGCTTAAATATAATGGTGGTGTTCCAAAGGCACAGTTGGGAAAGGAAGACCTGCCGGCGCTAAAAAATGGAATTGTCAATTTGGAAAAACATATTGAAAATCTGCAAAAGTACAAAATACCTGTGGTAGTGACCTTAAACAGCTTTGTAACAGATACGGAAGCGGAAACATCCTTTGTTAAACAGTTTTGTGAGGACAGAGGCTGTGAATTTGCAATTTCAAAGGTTTGGGAAAAAGGCGGCGAGGGCGGCATAGCGCTGGCTGAAAAGGTACTTGAAACCCTTGAGAATAAAGAAAGTAATTTTGAACTTTTGTATCCGGATGAATTAAGTCTTAAGGAAAAAATTGAAACTGTTTCCCGGGAAATTTATGGAGCGGAGGGGGTTGCCTATTCTGCTCAGGCAAAAAAGCAGCTTCAAAAGCTGGAAGAGCTGGGATTTGGAAAGTTCCCTGTGTGCATGGCGAAAACACAGTATTCCCTGTCAGACGATCCGGAGCTTTTAGGAAGACCGGAGCACTTTAAAGTAAATGTGAGAGAAGCATATGTTTCAGCCGGTGCAGGATTTATCGTGGTACTTACCGGTGCAGTCATGACCATGCCGGGACTTCCTGCAAAGCCGGCGGCATTTGGTATTGATGTAAATGAAGAGGGCAGAATTACAGGTTTGTTTTAGTCAGGCAGAGCTATGAAAGGATGGAGAATATATGGCAGTGTTGATTGACGGAAAAGCAGTTTCAATGCAGATTAAGGATGAATTAAAGCAAAAAGCAGCAGAGCTGAAAGCAAAAGGCATCAACGTAACTTTAGCAGTCATTCAGGTTGGGGATAATCCGGCATCCTGTGTATATGTCAGAAATAAGAAAAAAGGATGTGAATATATAGGGATTGGTTCCTTATCCTATGAACTTCCGGAAGAAACCACACAGATGGAATTGCTTGATCTGATACAGGAATTAAATGGGAGACAGGATGTAAATGGTATTTTAGTTCAGCTTCCGCTTCCTTCCCATATTGATGAGGATACGGTGATAAAAGCCATTGATCCGTCAAAGGACGTAGACGGGTTTCATCCTCAAAGTGTGGGTGCGCTCTGCATTGGGCAGCCGGGATTTGTTTCCTGCACACCGGCAGGAATTATACAGCTTTTAAAAAGGAGTCATATTGACATTGCAGGAAAAGAATGTGTTGTGCTTGGAAGAAGCAATATTGTGGGGAAACCTATGTCTTTATTACTTCTTCGGGAAAACGCAACAGTAACCATTGCTCATTCCCGTACAAAAAATTTAAAAGAGGTAACCAAAAGAGCTGATATTTTAGTTGCAGCGGTGGGAAAGCCCAGAATGATAACCAGAGACTACGTGAAAAAGGGTGCGGTGGTGATTGATGTGGGGATCAACAGGGATGAAAACAATAAGCTGTGCGGGGATGTTGATTTTGATGATGTAGAACCGGTATGCAGTGCCATTACACCTGTCCCGGGAGGAGTAGGCCCCATGACAATTGCAATGCTTCTTCATAATTGTATTGAATCGGTCAGCCTTAAAGATTAGCAGGTTTTTGATTACTATAGGAACCAAGGTGGGAAGAGTCTTTCAGCCTTACATATTTGGAAGGTTTGGGAATAAATATGAAATGTCCTGATTGCGGTGCGGAAATGGTATATGGACATCTTTACTGTGAAAAATGTGGCAGAGAAATCCAGATTGTACCTGATTTTGAACCGGAAATTGAAAACAGCATAACAGAAACTTTATCCACTGTTGGGGAAGAAATTGAAGGCGGCAGCCTTGAAAAAGACGACCAGGGCATAGATACGACAGTGGATGCACAAAGTGCAGGGAAAAAGAAATTAAAAAAACACAGCAGCTCTTTCTTTTCACAGGAATTGGGAAAAAACGGGATGATTCTTGCTTTTGTTATTTTCCTGGCAGTGCTTTTTGCAGGAGCCGTTTTGACGCTGCATTTGTATCATAGATTTTCAGCAGCTTATCAGATAGAGCAGGCAAGGTATTATGCCGGGCTGGGGAATTATAAGGAAGCAGTAGGGTATTTGGAAAAGGCCAAAAAACTGGATGCAGATGTGGTGGAAATTGCTTTTCTGGAGTCTGACTATTATTATCAGCTTGGAGAAAAGCAAAAGGCGGCTGAAGTGCTTGTAGAACTGATAACCAGCGAACCGTTAGAATATGTGGATGAAGAAAGAGCATACAGCTATGTAATAGATATATGGAATGAAGAAGAAAAATATACGGATATTAATTTGCTTTTATCCAGATGTCAAAATAACGAAATTTTAAATCAATTTCAGCAATATGTGGCAATGACGCCTGAATTCGGGTATGAGTCAGGAAGCTATGACGAAGTGGTTCTTCTGAAAATAAGTGCCAATACCACCGGAAAAATATATTATACGTTAGACGGAAGCACTCCAGATCAGACCAGTTCCGTTTACATTGCACCGTTGATACTTGAATCGGGGGAATATCAGGTTGCGGCGCTTTTTGTGAATGATTACGGAATTGAGAGTGAAGTGGCAAGAAGCTGGTATGTAATTAATCTGGTCGTCCCGGATCCCCCTGAATTATTGCTGTACAGTGGAAACTTCCATGTGCCTACAATGATAGAGGTGACAGTGCCGGAAAATGGGACAGTGCATTATACAATGGATGGAAGTAATCCGACGAAGGATAGTCCCAAGTATACGGGACCGATTTCCATGCCTTTAGGAAGGTCCAACTTTAAATTTATTACCGTATCAGAGGAAGGCGTCTCAAGTGAGATTGTAAGCAGAAGCTTTGATTTTACTCTGGAAACTGATGTAACAGTTGGCAGGGCTGTAAATAATGTGACACAGGCGCTTTTTGACAGAAAGGTATTAAGTGATCTGCAGGGGCATTCCCATGAGATCATGGGAAAATATGTATTTAAATACAATACTATTGTGGAAATTCCTGATATGGGCTATTATTATGTTTTGGATGAATATATTGAGGCGGAAAATGGAGAGCAGTCGAAAACAGACCGACTGTACGCAGTAGAAGTATATACGGGAGCGCCAAACCGGTTAATTTATGATGAAAATGGCCAAATGGGGCTTATCCCCTTAAGCACGCCATAAAATAAAACAGGAAAGGGATTAGCAATGTATAAGATTTTAGAAACCAAAGAGCTTGCTGCCAATATTTTTTATATGGTAGTAGAAGCAAAGCGAGTAGCCAAAGCATGTAAACCCGGTCAGTTTGTTATTGTCAGGACAGATGAGGAGGCGGAGAGGATTCCGTTAACCATCTGTGATTATGACAGTGAAAAAGGAACCGTAACTATCGTATTCCAGATTGTGGGAGCAGGGACACAAATTATGTCGTCCTTAAAAGCAGGCGATTCTTTCCATGATTTTGCAGGGCCTTTAGGCTGTCCTTCAGAGTTTGTGGGAGAGGATTTGGAAGCGCTTAAGAAAAAGAAGATGCTGTTTGTGGCAGGAGGCGTGGGAACAGCTCCTGTATACCCGCAGGTGAAATGGCTGCATGAAAGAGGAATAGAGGCAGATGTGATTGTGGGAGCCAAGACAAAAGATCTGGTGATTCTGGAAGAAGAAATGAAGGCTGTGGCAGGAAATTTGTATGTTACCACTGATGATGGTTCTTACGGAAGAAGCGGAATGGTTACACAGACAATTACAGATCTTGTAAATGAAGGAAAGCATTATGATGTATGTGTGGCAATCGGCCCCATGATTATGATGAAGTTTGTCTGCAAGCTTACAAAGGAGCTGGGACTTCCCACGATTGTCAGCTTAAATCCCATTATGGTAGATGGAACGGGTATGTGTGGGGCATGTCGTGTGACAGTAGGCGGTAAAGTGAAATTTGCCTGTGTGGATGGTCCTGAATTTGACGGACATCAGGTGAATTTTGATGAGGCAATGCAGCGTCAGCAGATATACAAAACAGCAGAAGGAAGAGCATTCCTGAAAGCCAAAGAAGGGGATACCCATCATGGCGGATGCGGAAATTGCGGAGGTGACAAATAAATGGACGTATTGAAGAAGGTTCCCGTAAGGGAGCAGGATGCAAAGGAAAGAGCAGCCAATTTTGAAGAGGTATGCCTTGGTTATAATAAAGAAGAAGCTATGGAAGAGGCTTCAAGGTGTATTAACTGTAAAAATGCACAATGTATTAAGGGTTGTCCTGTGGCAATTAATATTCCGGCGTTTATCGAAAAGGTAAAGGAAGGAAATGTTGAGGAAGCATACCAGGTGATCAGTGAATCTTCTGCACTTCCGGCAGTGTGCGGGCGTGTATGTCCCCAGGAAAGCCAGTGTGAAGGAAAATGTATCAGAGGGATTAAAGGAGAACCGGTTTCTATTGGCAAGCTGGAGCGTTTTGTTGCAGACTGGGCAGCTGAAAAAGGAATCATACCCCAGGGAGCTGAACAGAAAAATGGAAAAAAGGTTGCTGTGATCGGTTCCGGACCGGCAGGGCTTACCTGTGCAGGAGATTTGGCAAAAATGGGATATGAGGTAACTATTTTTGAAGCCCTCCATGAAGCAGGCGGCGTGCTGGTTTATGGGATTCCTGAGTTCCGTCTTCCCAAAACAAAGGTAGTGGCAAGAGAAATCGAAAATGTAAAGTCTCTTGGCGTGAAAATTGAAACCAACGTTGTTGTGGGCAAGTCAGTTACCATTGATGAACTGCTAAATGAAGAAGGCTTTGACGCGGTATTTATCGGTTCAGGAGCAGGGCTTCCCAAGTTCATGGGGATTCCTGGTGAGCAGGCAAACGGTGTATTTTCTGCAAATGAGTATTTAACCAGAAGCAATTTGATGAAAGCTTTTGACGAAAATTCCAATACCCCTATTATGAGGGGAAATAAGGTGGCTGTGGTAGGCGGCGGAAATGTTGCAATGGATGCGGCAAGAACAGCGCTGCGCCTTGGAGCGGAAGTACATATTGTATACAGAAGAAGTGAAGAAGAATTGCCGGCGCGTGTGGAAGAGGTTCATCATGCAAAGGAAGAAGGAATTATATTCGATCTGCTCACCAATCCGGTTGAAGTACTTGAAGATGAAAAAGGCTGGGTAAAGGGAATTAAATGTATTAAAATGGAACTGGGAGAACCTGATGAATCAGGGAGAAGGCGCCCTGTGGAAGTTCCCGGTTCAGAGTTTGTGATTGATGTGGATACTGTGATCATGTCTCTTGGAACATCTCCTAATCCTCTTATTTCTTCCACCACGGAAGGCCTGGAAGTGAATAAGTGGAAATGTATCGTGGCAGACGAGGAATTTGGAAAAACCACGAAAGAAGGAGTTTATGCCGGCGGCGACGCTGTTACGGGAGCGGCAACAGTTATTCTGGCTATGGGTGCAGGTAAGGCAGGCGCAAAGGGAATCGATGAATATTTAAAAAATAAATGACAGACAATGTACCTTTGTATTAAACTGTGCTGGAGACTTTTTCGGCACAGTTTTTTAAAATAAGAAAAAATTAATAAATTTTATTCCTGAAATTAAAAGAAATGTTATATAGTAAAAAATGGAGGAAATGTAAATGGTAAATCATATTGTTTTATGGAATTTGAAAGAAGACTTGTCAGCACAGGAGAAAAAGGAAGCGGCGTTTAAAATTAAAAGCAAATTGGAAGCGGTTGCACAGAAGGCAGAGGGCGTGATTTCACTTGAAGTAGTGATTAACGAAATGGAATCCAGCAATAAGGATATTGCTCTGATTTCCAAATTCGAGTCAGTAAAGGCGCTTGAGGCTTATCAGGTTTCGCCTGAACATGTAGAGGCGGGAAGCTATGTCAAAACTGTTACTACAGGACGAAGCTGTTTTGATTTTTGTGAGTGAAAAAGGGAATAAGAAGAGGGACAACTATGCGAAAGATGTTTGATGAAGAAGAGGATGACGGGTTTTCTGACCTGGATAAGAAAAAGATTCTGGTGACGGTTATTCCTTTTGTACTTATTATACTTGTTCTTGCAATCACGCTCCTTGCAGGCGGTATGAAAAAGGAAAAGGATGACACGGAGGCTTTGCAGCAGAGCATTATGGATTATGCAGATGAGCACGGAGAAGCGGAAGCATCCATCAGGCGGGAGGAACAAAGTACGCCGGATGCGGCAGGGGAAGCATCACCTTCTGCTGCTCCAGCTGATGCAGATAAGGTAACGGTTTCACCTGGCCCGGTTCCTGATAAAGATATTATGGAGCAGGGGAAGGTTGATTTTAGTAAAGTTACGTACAATACGGAATCGCAGCTTAAGGAAATGATGGCTTATTGGGCGGATAATAATCAGAAGGCTCTGGATGATCTTGCAAATCTGGAACGGTTTATGGCCATGTCATGGAGCCTTAAGGGAACAGATGATTATTTTTATTATGGGGATAAGGATGCAAATGGCCTGCCAAACGGTACCGGGATTGCAGTTTACAGAGATAACCAATATTATTATGGAGAATGGAAAAATGGATTAAGAAGCGGTAACGGAACCTGGATCCACTATCACATTCATTTGACAGAAAATAAAACAGATCTGTATACGTATCATCAATATACCGGTGGATGGAAAGAGGATCTGCCATCAGGGGAAGGTTCGGAACATTACGAATATGATACTGATCTTCTGAAAAAAGGAATCGGATATGATACAAATCTGATAGGCAGCTACCTGGGCGGTATGGTACATGGAGAGTTTTATATTACCAATTTATATGCTGATGGAACAGTGAAAGAATGGAATGCCACAGCGGAAAAGGGCTCATGGATTTATCAAAGTGAAACCAAAGATAAGAAGGGAAACAGGACAGTTTATGTGGATATTCATGATCCTGAAAATTATATCTGGATGAAGCCGGCAGAAAATGTAAATATCCAAGTTCCCTGTCTGATTGTAAATGCAGTGATTCGTTCAGCTTCTTCATAAAAATAAGTGGAAACCTTTGCCGCTTCGTAGTAAAATAAGGAAAGGGGTTAAAGGAGGTTTTCGTTATGGCGTGGTGTCCAAAATGCAAAAGTGAGTATGTAGAGGGGATTACAGTATGTGTGGATTGCGGCTGTGAACTGGTGGATTCTTTAAAAAAGGACAGGCTGCCTGAGGAAGAAAGGGAATATTTTCTGGAAGAAATTCAGACTGCCGAGGAGCCGGCAGATGCAAATGAATTTGAGTTTGAATTTGATGAGGAAGATGTGCCGGAGCGCAAATCACATACAGTTTATATGAACAATGAAGAAAGAGCGGAAGAAAATAGAACATCGGCCTATACTCTTTTAACGGTAGGAGGTATTGGCCTTATTGTCATTGTTTTAATCTTCATGGATGTGATTAACCTGCATATGTCAGTGACCAATAAATACATGGTTACAGGTGTTATGGGAGTTTTGTTTCTCCTGTTTGTTATTATGGGAATTGTTTCCATGAAAAATTCAAGGATTTTAAAGCGTAAAGCGTCAAAAGAAAACAAGCTGACTATAGAGATTAAGAAATGGTGCGTGGAAAATATCAGGAAAAATCAGGTGGATGAGAGCCTTGATATCATGGGGCAGCCGGAGGAACTGCAGTATTTTCAGCGGTTTGATTATGTAAAAAAGTTAATACAAAATCAGTTTGTAAATTTGGATGAGGGCTATTTAGAGCGGTTGATCGAGGAGATTTATCCGGAAATTTTTGAGGAAAATGGGGAATGAAGATCACCATAATCTGTGTTGGAAAAATAAAAGAAGATTTTTACAGAAAGGCTGTTTCCGAGTATGAGAAGCGTCTTGGCAGATATTGCAGGCTGGACATTATTGAGGTGCAGGATGAAAAAACGCCTGATGATGTGAGCCCTGCTTTCAGGGAGCAGATTAAAGAAAAGGAGGCAGCCCGTATTTTCAAATATTTAAAAGAGGATGCACATATCATTTCACTGGAAATAGAGGGAAGCAAACCTGATTCCGTATCCTTTGCAAATCAGTTGAATCAATTGGCAGTACAGGGAAAAAGCCATATCCAGTTTATTATTGGAGGTTCTTTGGGGCTGCATCAAAGTGTGTCTGATGCAGCGCATCAGGCGGTCAGTTTTTCAAATATGACATTTCCACATCAACTTATGAGAGTAATTCTTTTGGAACAAATTTATAGAGGTTTTCGTATTATCAAAGGCGAACCATATCATAAATGAGCCTGGAGGGGCATTTACTATGAGAATGTATGATCTAATTATGAAAAAAAGAAATGGAAAAGCGCTTTCCAGAGAAGAAATAAATTATATGATATCAGGTTATACAAAAGGCGAAATTCCCGATTACCAGATGTCGGCTATGATGATGGCGATTTATTTTGTGGGAATGAATGAGGAAGAAACCCTTTCTCTTACAATGGCAATGGCAGAAAGCGGAGATATGCTGGATTTATCACCCATTTCAGGAATTAAGGTGGATAAGCACAGCACCGGAGGCGTTGGAGATAAAACATCCCTTGCGCTTGCACCTATGGTTGCCGCATGTGGAGTTAAAATTGCCAAAATGAGCGGAAGGGGATTAGGCCATACAGGGGGAACGATTGATAAGTTGGAAAGCTTTAAAGGTTTTTCCACAGAAATTTCCATACAGCAGTTTATGAAAAATGTAAATGAAATAGGAATTGCCATTATGGGGCAGACGAAAGAGCTTGCTCCTGCGGATAAAAAACTGTATGCATTAAGAGATGTAACGGCAACCGTTGATAATATGTCTCTTATCGCCTCATCTATTATGAGCAAAAAGCTTGCTGCCGGAGCAGATGCCATTGTGCTTGATGTGAAAACAGGAAGCGGTGCTTTTATGAAAAGGCGGGAGGATGCATATGCGCTGGCAGAGGAGATGGTGAGAATTGGACAAAATGCAGGGCGGAATACAGTTGCGGTGATATCGGATATGGACCAGCCTTTGGGAAATATGGTAGGAAACGCGCTGGAAGTTAAGGAAGCAATTGATACCCTTAAGGGAAAAGGGGCAGTGGATTTTACCAGTCTGTGTAATACATTAGGCTGCTATATGCTGATGATGGGAGGAAAAGCCGAAAGTGAAGAACAGGGGCGGGAAATGCTTAAGAAGGTTATTGAAGATGGAAGTGCGCTTGATAAACTGGCAGAATTTATAAAAGCCCAGGGAGGGGATGAGCGCATGGTCTATCATCCGGAACTTTTGCCAAAAGCCTGTCTGATTGAGCCGATATATGCGCCAAAGGATGGCTGGGTGGAGAAGCTTTTCTGCGACCAGGCAGGGCTTTGTTCTTTACTTTTAGGAGGCGGACGTGAAACGAAAGAAAGCGCCATTGATTTATCTGTGGGAATTGAACTGAAAAAGAAAATCGGAGATTATGTAAAAAAAGGAGAAATACTTGCTTATCTTCATGCAAATGACCATGCAAAACTTGAAGCGGCAAAAGAAAGACTTCTTGCTGCCTATCAGATAGGAGATAAGGTGGTGAAAACAAATTCCATTATAATTGACGTGGTAAAACAGGTATAGGCGGCAGATGGTTTTCATATATTGTGATATGAGAAAACGGATGAGTCGAAAACCAAAATATAACTGGAATCAGTCCAGAGAAGAAAGAAAGGATACGAAATTGTCTGCTTCAGGCAAAGAGCTTGTGGTGGAGTCGCTTAAATTACCCAAGGATTCCCTTCTTGGAGCATCCATAGTGACCGTTACAGGAAATACGGATGCCTTTGTTGAGAATTATAAAGGAATTATAGAATATACAAGCCAGATAATTTTACTGCAGGGAAAAACCTGTAAAATTGAAATTTGCGGCAGGCGTCTTACGATTGTTTATTATACCAATGAGGATATGAAGATTAATGGGTGGATAGAATCTGTCCGCTATCTTTTATAAATGATAAGCCAAAGATTCTTTAAAACCGGCGGAACATTAAGGTATAAACTTACAGCGGAGGTGTGCTATGATACAGGTTATTCGGTACTTAAAGGGGTACCTGGCAATTACAGTGTCAGGGTTTTCTCCTGAAAGATTTATGAATCTTTGCAGTCATCACAATATATTTCTTTGGGACATTGAAAATCACAAAGATTATTATACCATGAAAATCAGCCTGAAAGGATTTTATCGTCTTAAGGGCATTACAAGAAAAACAGGTACAAGGGTGGTCATAACCAGGCGTTATGGATTGCCCTTTCTTTCTGTAACAATGTGGAAACGCCGGATTTTTATGCTGGGGCTGTTGGGAAGTCTTTTCTTTTGGATTTGGATGTCAAGATTCATATGGGCAATAGAAATTGAGGGAAACTATTATGTCACAACGGATGTATTTCAGGATTTTCTTGAAGAAAACGGTTTTAAAGTTGGCATGAAGAAAGGAAATGTGGAAATAGAGGTTCTGGAGAAAGCAATCAGGACACAGTTTGATATTGTCACATGGACTTCTGCACAGATAGACGGGACAAAGCTGCTGATTCAGGTGAAAGAAAATGATCTGATTTTGGTGGAAAACAAGGAAGAGCCTGCTTTAAATGATGGAGAAGGAATGGATTTGATAGCAGAAAAAAGCGGTACTGTTATCAGCATTGTGACCAGAAGCGGAGTTCCCCTTGTTACTGCCGGAATGGAAGTGGAAAAGGGAGATATTCTTGTGGAGGGCGGAGTGCCTATCTATAATGACGACAGTACTGTGAAGCGGTATGATTTCTGCAGGGCGGACGCAGATATTATGCTTAGATGTATCTATGAAATGCAGGAAGAAATGGAAGAAAAGTATGAACAGAAGCAATATACTGGCAGAGAAAGGAAATACCCGTTTATTTTGTTTGGCAGTAAAAAATTCAAAGTACCATTTATTGGCGCGCAATTTGAACAAAGTGATATGGTGGAAGAAAAGACACAGCTTCGCCTGTTTAACAATTATTACCTGCCGGTGTACGTGGGATATGATCTGGTAAGAGAGTACACGACGGAAGAAAAAATTTACACAAAAGAAGAAGTAAAAAATATATTTGAGAATAAAATACAAAAATTTATAGAAACTTTACAGGAAAAAGGGGTACAAATCATAGAAAAAAATGTTACAATAAATAAGACTTCCGGCATATGGAAAATGAGTGTGGATTTTTTGGCGGTGGAAAAAACAGGAACAGCACAGAAGACACATTTGATACAGGTGGAAGAAGAATTGGTGCCGGAAGCGGAAACAGATTAACAAAAAGATCAGGAGCAGCATATGGGAGAGATTTCCGAAGTAATTAATGTACCGGCAAAGGACCAGATGAATGTTTTTGGACAGTTTGATTCAAACATTAAAAAGCTGGAACGACAACTGCAGGTATTTATTTCAGACAGAAACGGCGAAGTGCGGATCAGTGGAAATGAAGCACTTGTCCGGCGGGCTAAATCAGTGCTTGCTTATCTTACAGAATTATCAATGAGAGGAAATGTGATCCAGGAACAGAATGTGGATTATGCAATTACCATGAGCATGGAAGAAAATGAAGATGTTTTATTGGAAATAGATAAAGACTGTATTTGTCATACGGTGTCCGGAAAACCTGTTAAACCCAAGACGCTTGGGCAGAAGCAGTATGTTGATGCGATCCGGAATAATATGATTGTTTTTGGACTGGGGCCGGCAGGCACCGGCAAGACCTATCTTGCTATGGCAATGGCGATAACCGCCTTTAAAAATCAGGAGGTGGAGAGGATTATTCTCACCAGACCGGCAATTGAAGCAGGAGAAAAGCTCGGGTTTCTTCCCGGGGATCTGCAAAGTAAGGTAGATCCTTATTTAAGGCCTTTATATGATGCGCTTTACCAGATTATGGGAGGAGAAACATTTGCCAAAAATATGGAAAGAGGTTTGATAGAGGTTGCTCCTTTGGCCTATATGCGGGGAAGAACTTTAGATAATGCTTATATTATTTTAGATGAAGCCCAGAATACCACGCCTGCACAGATGAAAATGTTTTTGACCAGAATTGGCTTTGGCTCAAAAGTGATTGTTACAGGGGATGCCACACAAAAAGATTTATCTCCCGGGACAGCGTCGGGACTAGATGTGGCAATCAGAGTTTTGCGGGGCATTGAAGGCATTTCCCTTTGTAATATGTCCAGCCGGGACGTAGTCAGACATCCTTTAGTACAGAAAATTGTTAAAGCATACGAGGCATACGAAGCAAAAGAGAGCAGCAGTACGAAACGAAAAAGCAGGAATTCAGGCTATGAAAAAAAACATTGAAAATATATTCTTATTTTTACTTACAATAATAATCAGTGCTTTGGCGGCATATTTTTATCAGCTGGAAGCCATACGGATTGCAGGAATAATTATTATAGTAACTGCCGGATGCGGCAGCGTGTGGTTTGGAATTGAAAAAAGCAGCCAGGAGGGAAGTTATCTATTTGATAATGAGGAGCATTTTGGAAGATTTATGGTGGTATATCTGATTGCTCTTTTGGGAAGTGTTACCTTTCCCATGCTTCCGGCGGGAGGCTGGCCCTATCTGGTTATTTTTATCGGGCTGATGCTGTTTAGTAATCAAATGATAGGAATTTCGGCGGGAAGTGTACTACTGATGATATCTGTTATACTTCAAAGAAGTGATTCTATTACTTTTTTTATTTACTTTATCGGTGGTCTTGTAGGAATTACGGTTTTTTCTTATGTGGATAAAAGCTTTAAAATCTGGCTGCCTCTTTTGGTTTCCCTGTCGGTTCAAATGGTGTGCCTGTCCATTCAGGAAGTATTGCTGGTTAATGAAGTACTTCACATTTACATGTTTGTCATACCGGCAGTTAATATTATGGTATGCCTGATACTGCTTATGATTCTCCTTAAGTATTTCAGTTTTTCCATTATTTATGGAAGTAGGAATATTTATATGGACATTAATGATCCGGAGTGTCCACTGTTAGTAGAATTAAAGACATTTTCCAGAGAAGAGTATTATCGGGCTGTACATACTGCATATTTATGTGACAGGATAGCCAAAAGGCTGCATCTGGATGATGCAGTGGCAAAGGCCTGCGGCTACTATCATAGAATCGGTATCATGAGAGGGGAAAACAATTGGGAAAATGTAAGTGCAATATTGCAGGAATACAATTTCCCAATGGAAGTTCAAACAATTCTTAAAGAATATATTGATAAAAATGAAACAATTCTTTCCAAAGAGACGGTTGTGCTTCTTTTTTGTGACACGGTAATTTCATCTATCAGCTATCTTTTTTCACAAAATGCGCAGGCAAATATGGATTATCAGAAAATTATTACTGCAATATTTAAGAAAAAGCTTGAAAGTGGTATGATAGATTATAGCAGACTGTCATTTGGAGAACTGCAGGAAATGAAAAAGATACTTGTGGAGGAAAAACTATATTATGACTTCTTACGCTGAGAATGAAACAGATATAGAGTTTGAGTTTGATGTAAAAGAACTTTTAGATACAGTTATGATGCAGGTTCTTGATATGGAAAAGTGTCCTTATGAAGCACAGGTAAATCTGCTGATTACAGATAATCAGGGGATTCATGAACTTAACAGGCAGTATCGCCAGGTAGATGCATCTACAGATGTACTGTCTTTTCCCATGATCCCGTTTCAAAAGGAGGCGGATTTTTCTGCCGCAGAAGAAGAGGGAGCAGACTGTTTTGATCCGGAAAGCGGAGAGCTTCTTCTGGGGGACATTATCATATCTGCTGAAAAAGTACTTGAGCAGGCAGAGCAATACGGGCATTCCGTAAAAAGAGAGCTGGCTTTTCTGATGGTGCACAGTATGCTCCATTTATGTGGTTATGATCATATGGTGGAGGAAGAAGCAGGCGTGATGGAGGAAAAACAGGAAAGGGTACTTTCTTTCCTTGGAATTACAAGAGGAGACACAGTATGAAAAGACCGGAGAGAAAAAGGACGATTTCCTCAAGAAGAGACCAGTATATGATGATTACCATACTTGCAACTATGGGAGCTTTGATTTTCCGCATTCCTTTGGGGTATATGATTGGCGATAAGGGAATTACATGTTTTGCTTCGGCATATGAGATTTATCTGGTGGTTGCAGGGACAGTTTCCTATGGCTTATCAGAAGCTGTTGCAGCATTGGTTAAATTTCGGGTAAAAAGAGATCAATATAAAAATGCACGAAAGGTTTTAAGTGGAGCACTGCTTTTTGGCGGTGTTTTGGGGTTGATTTTCAGTGCGTTTTTTTGTATTTCAGGGCAATTTGCTGCAGAAAAGATTTTACATGTGCCATTGGCCGGTCTGGCAATTTCTCTGATGGCGCCTTCCATGTTTTTTATGATTTTAACAGGTGTTTTTAAGGGGTATTTTCAGGGAAGCGGATCAAGAATGCCTGCCCTGCATTCCCAGATACTGCATTTGATTGTTATGTTTGCAGGTGGACTTTTAGGGGCTGGACTGGTACATGAATATGGATTAAAAGTTTCCGCGCTTTTACAAAATGAAGATTATGCCGGTGCATATGGTGCAAGGGGAGCTTCCATAGGGTTACTGGCAGCTTCAATTCTCTGCTTTCTTCATATGCTGGTTCTGTATTTTATTTATAAAGGCTCTTTAAAAAAGCAGGCCGGAAGAGAACTGCCTAAAAGTAAGGACGCAGGTTTTCATATTGTCTACATGCTGACGGGAACAGGTGTAATTTATTCACTTGTCTGGTTATGCTTTCAGGGACTGCCGCTGATTGATCAGTATTTATTCTTTTTATCAGGGGACAGATCAGGGGAAAGCATTGCCATGTGGGGGGTGTATTATGGCAAGTGTCTTGTTTTTTCCGGGGTAATCAGCGGAATGATTATAATTGCCTGTATGGGATCTGTCCGCAGGGTGGCAGGACTTATTGAACGGGACGAGCAAAGACTTGCAAGGGAAAAACTTGGAATATTAATTCACCAGTGTGCTGTTATTTCCATACCGGCGGCTGTGCTGCTGGCGGTGTTTTCGGAAAATCTTTTGGAGATATTGTCTGTGAATGCAGCAAAACAGGCAACAGGCTGGGTGCAGTTAGGAAGCATACTTATTGTCTTTTGTGTTTTTGCGGCAGTTTTCGTTGAAGTACTGGCAAGAAGCAGAAAAATGAAATATGTGGCATTGACAGGCGCTGGCTCACTTCTTTTGCATATTGGAGTTTTGTTTTTACTGTTAAAAAGTACAAAACTGGGAATTACTGCAGTACTGATTGCAGCAATTGTTTTCTATGTGCTGGTGGCAGTGGCAGGATTTTGGCTGATCAGCCGCCTGATTCAGTATACACAGGAATGGATAAAAAGCTTTGCGATTACCTTAATTGATTCCGCAGTTTCAGGAGTGATTGCCATGCTGTTAAATAAGGTATTTACTCCCATGCTGGGGGCGGCAGTTTCGATGATTATCTGCCTATTAACAGCAATTATAGTCTATCTGGTTCTCCTGGTAGTGACCAGAGCTTTTGATGAGGGAGAGTTGGAAGAAATGGCCGGCAGCAGAATTTTGATTAGGTTAATGGGAATGCTGCGTTTCAGGTAAGATGGTTTTGACAATGGTATAAATTTGAATATTTTGGCTGATACTGTTTAAAAAGAAATAGTAAAGGTGTGCAGTTTATGAAATTTGTAAGACGTATCAGCATGTTTTTTATTTATCCATTAACTATGTTTGCTCTTGGATTTGCTTCTAATATGGCAATTATGGATTTTTTTTATCCGGGTGACAGTAAAGTAAGACTGCAGGTGGAAGAAGAGAAAAAAAATCGGGAAGAAACTGTACCAGTGTCGGTCAGTGATGAACCAATAATGACAGCCAATACACAATATATATTACAGTCCTATAATACTGTTACAGGAGAAACAATAGAAGAAAAAGCAGTATCACCGGATAAATTTATAGGATTAAGCAGGGAAAAATTAGTTCAGGAAATTGAGGAATACAATAAAAACCCATCTCTTTCCGATTTGGAACTGGGATTTCGACATATGGAACTGATTTCTTTTTCTTCAGAAAAAGTGGTAGTCAGAAAAAGCTTTGAACCGGAGCAGGAAGAAAAAGGTTTTTTTCTTTTAAATGAAAATCATTATGTGGTAGTTTATGATCATCAATTATCCCAAGTCTATATGAGTACGGATATTCTGGTAGAAGAGCTGCCGGAGAAGCTTCAAAATGAAATTTTAAATATGAAGTTTATAGAAGATGAAGGAGAATTGTATAATTTTCTTGAGTCTTATTCCAGTTAGTATTATAGTAATTAGT
>VSNT01000009.1 GCA_009774465.1 Lachnospiraceae bacterium | reverse complement strand
GTCAATAGAAAGTGTATTTAAATGATTGCAAAAAGTTGGATAAAAGCTGAAATATAAATATACAAACAGTAAATGCATTTAACTGATTTTATGAAAAAAGAAAAATTATGGGAATTTTAAGAAAGCAATTTCCTAAAGAAGGAGGAATTGAGTATGAAAAGGATATTAAGTCTTATGGTTTGTGTTTGTCTTGTGGCAGGGATGCTCTTTGGCTGTGGAAGCAAAGATAATGGGGCGGATGCAGTACAGGGAGCAGGAACTTCTGAGGAAGAAAAGACAGCGGAGGTCGAAAACGAAGAAGTATCCGGGAAAGAAGCAGATACAAAAGAAATAGAGCCTGTGGAAGTCAAAATATGGCATGATGGAGATGAGGCAATTATGGGAACAATAGAAACTACGGTAAATGAAGCATTAAAGGAGCAGAAAATCAGTATATCCTTTGAGAAAAAAAGCGGCCTTACCGATCAATTACAGCTTTATGGAAATGATGCTGCAAACGGGCCTGATCTGTATTTCTATGCGCACGACACCCTGGGAACTTTTGTAGAAATGGGAATTGCAACCCCTGTTTCTGACGTAGTTGGAGAAGATGTATTTTCAGGCCTGCTCCCCATGACAGTGGAAGCAGGAACTTATAAGGATGTTCAATACTTTGTGCCGGTTTATTTTGAGACGCTTTTGTTTATGTATAATAAAAATCTCTGGGAAGGAGAAGTGCCGCAAACTACCGAAGAGTTATATGCTTATATGGAAGCGCACACAGATACCGGAGCAGGAACCTATGCAGTTGTCAATCAGCATTCCACAGCATACAATGTAGCGCCTTTTATCAACGGATTTGGAGGATGCATTATTGATAAAAATGGACAGCCGGGACTTGATCTTGCACAGACAGTTGAGGCGGTGGAATATAATAAGAAATTTGCGGCGCTGCAGGCTGATGGAGACTATAATACGGTAACAACACTTTTTAATGAAGGAAAGGCAGCGGCAATTGTGGGCGGTCCCTGGCTGGTTTCAGGAATCAGGGAAGCGGGAATTGACTTAGGGATCAAGTCATTAGCTGAATTTAAACTTCCTAATGGAAACGGGTTGGCTCCTTTTTCAGGAGTGCAGGGAGTAGGCGTTTTAAAACATGCAGTAGATGAAAAGAAGGATGCTATTGCACAGGTACTTAAGGTAATGGCTGGGAAAGAAGTTGGCGAAGCTCTTGCACTTGGTTCTAACTGTGCACCTGCCAATATGGAAGCTTATGAAAATCCGGAGGTGGCAGCCAATGAGATGATTATTGCAATCAAAGAGACAGCGGAAACTGCACAGCCAATGCCCAATATACCGGAGATGAGCGTTATGTGGGGGCCGGCAGAAGGACTGCTTGCGGCAGTAAATAAGTCGGGAGAAGATGTGAAAACAGCAGCAGAACATTATCAGCAGGATGCATTAACAGCAATTGCTGATATGCAGTAAAGATAGGAGAAAGAGCAATGAAGAAGCGTAAAAATCTGATACTCTGGATGCAGAGTATGCCTGCTATGGTACTGATTGGAGTCATTATTATATTTCCTGTCTTATATACGGGATATATTTCGCTTACCAATATGAATCTCTATCACTGGTTTGATTTTGAAGTGATTGGGCTTTCCAATTATGCAAGAGCGCTCACAAAAGTGGACTCAGGATTTTTATCTGCGCTGTTTACCACAATTTTGTGGACAGTTTTCAATATGGTGATTCAGGTGTCAGCCGCTTTCTTTATTGCTCTGGGATTAAATACGGAAGGTCTGAAAATCGGAAGAATCTATAAAACACTGCTTATGTTTCCCTGGGCAATGCCTTCCTATATTTCAATTCTTTTATGGCGCGTAGGGATTTTTAATACGGAATTTGGTCTTATTAATAAAATTTTAGTTTCTTTGGGATTTGATAAAGTAAACTTTTTGTCAAAGAATGTGCCTGCATTTTTATCCTGCATGGTTTTGAATCTGTGGATGGCTCTGCCCTTTATGATTATGACCATTGACGGTGCCCTGCAGAGCATTGATAAAAGCAGTTATGAGAGCACCGAGCTGGAGGGAGCAGGTTTTTGGGCAAAACATTTTTATATTACAATTCCCGCCCTTCGGGTGGTGGTCGCGCCGGCAGTGATTATGACGACCTTTACCACATTTAAACAGTTTGACATTATCTATCTGCTGACCATGCAAAAGGGAGCGCTTTCAGGGGCCAGCCTGCAGACGATTATCACTTATGCCCATCAAAATGCATTTGTGTCAAATAATTATGGCCTGTCATCAGCAGTGTCCATAATCATATTTGGAATTATTATTTTATTTTCCCTGTGGACCAATCGGGGCGTGAAGGAGGATTAGAGTGAAAAAAGCAAAGAAAACCTTACAGCTTACAGCCCTCCATATTTTTTATGTTTTATTGTGCTTTGTGGGAATGGTTCCTGTTCTCTATGCATTTGGACTTTCCCTGAGCGGAAGCGGCGGGGCGTTATCCTCTGATTTGTCCTTATTTCCGGATAACCCTACCTTTGAAAATTATTACAGGATTATTGTAGAAGAGCCTTTTTTATTATGGTTTAAAAATTCGATTGTTTTAAGTGCAGGCACCATGTTCGTTGCCATTTCATTTGGGGTGCTGGCGGCATATGCCTTTTCCAGATACCGCTTTAAAGGAAGAAGAACAGTGCTTAATCTATTGCTTTTATTAAATGCGTTTCCACAGATTTTATCCATGTTTGCTTTGTTTCGGCTGTTTAAAAATATGGGACTGCTTAATTCAAAACCGGGACTTATTTTTATTTATGCGGGAAGTATGTGTATTTTCAGTATCTGGAATTTAAAAGGATATTTTGACACCATACCGGTAGAAATAGAGGAAGCCTCCAAAATAGATGGGGCAAGTGATTTTAAAATGCTGGTGAAAATTATTATGCCCCTTGCTATGCCTGCAATTATTGTAACATCTGTTATGGTTCTGATTTTTGTATGGAATGAATACTTGTTTGCAACCACTTTTATGCTTAGTGAAAACAGCTATACTTTAGCAGGCGGATTGTATCAGTTACAGGCAGATGATTACAGCAGAAGCTGGCCACTTTTTTCCGCAGCGGCAATTATGGTTTCTCTGCCGATTCTGGTGATCTTTTTCTGTATTCAAAAATATATGGTATCGGGACTCACAGCAGGAGGGGTAAAAGGGTGAATAAATGTGCTGTTTTACATATACCGCTTTCGGAGTATGCTTATGCGGAGGATGAACATACTATAAGATTAAGGCTTCGGGCGGAAAAATATGATTTAAAAAAATGCTGTGTATTTTATGGGGACCGGGTGGCGCCTGAAAATCCCATTCCTGTAAAGAAAATAGAAATGCATTTGACTGCCCGGGATGAATTATTTGATTATTATGAGGCGGTGATAAAAGACCAATATACAAGAGTGTGTTATTATTTTGTACTGAATGATGGAAAAGAGAGTTTGTTTTATTATGGCAGAGGACTTCGCAGAGAAATCAGCAGTAATCGGACAGAATTTTTTCAGTTCCCTTATATCAGAAGAGAGGATATTATAAAAACGCCTGATTGGGCGCAAAATGCGGTAATGTATCAGATTTTTCCGGACAGCTTTGCGGACAGGAAAAGAAATCTTTCGAAATGTGCAAAAGAAATCAATTTGGGGGAGGAAGGTGCTTCAAAATCGCAAAGAGGGGGAACTTTAAAAGGAGTGGAGGAAAATCTGGATTATCTTGAAGAACTTGGAATTAACTGTATTTATTTTAATCCGATCTTTAAGGCGGCTTCCTATCATAAATATGACACCATTGACTATTTTCAGGTGGACCCCTGCTTTGGCAGCAATGAGGATTTAAAAAGACTTGTAAAGCGCTGCCATCAAAAAGACATAAAGGTAATCTTAGACGGTGTCTTTAATCATTGCGGTGCAGGGTTTATGGCCTTTCAGGATGTACTAAAAAATGGGAAAAAGTCGGAATATTATGATTGGTTTTACGAGCTGCCGGAGGAGGTTTTATTAAAAGATCCGCCGGAATATGCAGCCTTTGCTTATGTGAAGGAAATGCCAAAGTTAAATACGGGAAATCCAAAGGCTGCCGCATATTTTGCCGGTGTAGGGCAGTTTTGGATCAGGGAGGCAGACATAGATGGATGGCGGCTTGATGTGGCGAATGAAGTAAATCATGATTTTTGGAGAATGTTTAGAAGGCAGGTGCACGCCATAAAGCCGGATGCTTTTTTGATTGGTGAGATCTGGGAGGATGCGCAGTGCTGGCTTATGGGGGATCAGTTTGATTCTACCATGAATTATCCTTTTTCCTATATATGCAGAGATTTTTTTGCAGACAGGAAAATTGGCATCGGAGAATTTGACCAGCAGATTCACCGGATGTTGATGCGGTATCCTGCCTGTCTAGACAGAGTACAGATGAATTTTTTAGATACCCATGATGTGCCCAGGTTTTTAAGCTATTGCAAAGGGGATAAGAAAAGACTGGAGCTTGCCATGTTTTTTATGCTTATGATGGTGGGACTCCCTTCCGTATTTTACGGAGATGAGGTGTATATCGAAGGGGAAACGGAAATTTTATACAGGAAGGCAATGCCCTGGAAGGATGGAAAAAGCATATTATATGAGAAAATGAGAAAGTGGATATGCTTAAGAAGAAATAATGAAGCCTTGCGTAAGGGTGAATTTATTACCCGTTATATCAATGAGGAGACGGAAGTTTACTTTTTTGAAAGAAAATATAAAGAAAGCAGGATTCTGATAGGAATAAATCACGGAATGCAAAAAACGGAGGTTTCCTTAGACAGTTTTTCAGGCAGCAGCCTTACGGACCTTTGCACAGGGGAAAAAATCAGAGAAAAGATTTTATTTGACGCCCTGGAAGGAAAGGTGTTTCAACTGTAATTAATCATAAGACGAATAAAAATCTCCGGATGAGAAAAACTATCAAAAAGTAAATCATCTGGAGGTTTTTTATGGATACGACAGTGGGAGCAATTTTTGAACAGGGAGAAAGAAGCATTAAGGTGCCGGTTCCCGTTTATATAAGAGCAAGTGCATCTGTGGTTGGCACAAAGGAGGGTGCCGGCCCTTTTGGCGACTGCTTTGATGTGGTGGGCGCAGATGACAAGTTTGGCTGCAGTACCTGGGAGGAAGCGGAGAGTACGCTGCAAAAAGAAGCGCTTACTCTTGCTATCGGCAAGTCAGGGTTGAAGAAGAAAGAGATTAAATATTTGTTTGCAGGAGATCTTTTGGGACAGTCCATTGCCAGCAGCTTTGGACTGGGAGCATTTCAGATTCCGCTTGTGGGAATGTATGGCGCCTGCTCTACCTGTGGGCTTTCCATGTCTATGGCAGTTATTATGATTGCCGGTGGCATGGCGGAACATGCAGCCTGTGTCACGTCAAGCCACTTTGCAAGTGCGGAAAAGGAGTTCCGTTTTCCCCTGGGGTACGGGAACCAAAGGCCTCTTTCCGCTACGTGGACGGTAACCGGAAGCGGCGCATTTGTGTTAAGCAGCATCAAAGGAGAAAAAGACAGGGCAATGGTGGACGGTATTACCATTGGAAAGATTGTGGATTTCGGACTGAAAGATTCCATGAACATGGGCGCATGTATGGCGCCGGCAGCCTGTGACACTATTTATCAGCATCTGGTGGATTTTGACAGGAAACCATCTGACTACGATAAGATTGTTACAGGAGACTTGGGGAGCGTAGGGCAAAAAGCCCTCTGGGATATGATGCGGGAAAAAGGAATGGATATTTCCAAAGTGCATATGGACTGCGGTATGGAAATCTATGACCAGAGTCAGGACGCCCATGCAGGGGGCAGCGGCTGCGGATGCAGCGCGGTAACCTTGTCGGCCTATATTTTAAAGCAGCTTGAGGAAGGAAAATGGAAAAGAGTGCTGTTTGTTCCTACCGGCGCCCTTTTGTCAAAAACCAGCTTTAACGAAGGACAGAGCATACCCGGAATTGCCCATGCGTTGGAATTGGTGAGTTGTAAATAGTAATAGATTTCATCTAAAAGGCAGTTTGGCCAGGACACAGGCCAAACTGCCTTTTTTCACTTTTTTCCAAATCATAAGCAAACAGGAGTAACCTAAACAGGGGTAGACCTGAATTGCAAAACGAGATTCCCGTCCAAGAGGGAAAGACAGATACAAACAGAATAAAATATAAGAGAGAAAGTGACGATACAAGAGCAGGAGGAGCAGAGATGTTCTTCCTGTTTTTGTGTGCAAGAAGAACAGCCGGCGGAGAAAGGAGAGAAAAGATGGCAAAATTTTTGAGCTATGAGGACCGGCTGGAGATACAGAACGGATTAAAGGAACACCTGACATTCACAGAGATCGGGAAAAGGCTTGGAAGGGACAGGACTACCATCACCAAGGAAGTGAGGAATTATTCGGTGGAACAGGATACGGGATATGGGAGCTATCCCCATAATACCTGCAAGTACAGAAAGACATGTAAGAGGAAAAAGGTATGCGGGACAGATGAGTGCAGACATCCGCTGGTGGGCGTGTGTAAACAGTGTGAACTGCTGTGTAACCGGTACTGTGAACAGTACGAGGAGGAAGTATGCACGCATCGTTTCAAGCCGCCCTATGTATGCAACGGATGCAGCGAGGTGAAGAAATGCACCCTGACAAAGACTATCTATGACGCGCTGGAAGCCCAGAGAAAGGCAGCAGCGAAGATATCGGAGTCAAGGAGCGGTATCCTTAAAACGGAAGGGGAGATAGCAAGGCTCAATGAGATCCTGTACCGCTTGTGAAGCAGGGGCAGAGCATCCACCAGATCTACCTGAACAACAAGGACGAGCTGATGTGCAGTGAAAAGACACTCTATAACTATGTAGACGGATGCCTTTTCGATATCCGCAACATCGACCTGCCGAGGAAAGTGAAATACCGTCCCAGGTACAAGGAGCCGGAACTGAAGATAGACAGGGGATGCCGTGTGGGAAGGAATTACCATGACTATGAAGTGTATATGGAGAAGCATCCGGACACGGCGGTGGTGCAGATGGACAGTGTGATCGGGAGCAGAGGAGGGAAAGTACTCCTGACGGTCTATTTTGTGAATGTATCGCTGATGCTGGGATTCCTGCGGGAAGCAAACACATCAAAGAGCGTGATAGACATTTACGCTGAACTGTACCAGCGTCTGGGAGGACAGGATTTCCGGAGGCTGTTCCCAGTGATCCTCACGGATAACGGGAGTGAGTTCTCCAACCCGAAATGCATTGAGAACGGGCCGGATGGGAAGGGATTCCAGCGGACGAGGATCTATTACTGCAACCCTAGTGCGCCATACCAGAAGGCGGAGATCGAAGTGGGGCATGAGTTCATCCGGAGGGTGGTGCCGAAGGGAAAGAGTTTTGATGAGCTGACGCAGGCAGACATAGACCTGATGATGGACCACATCAATTCATACCGGAGAAAGAAACTGAACGGGAAGAGCCCGTATGAGGCATTCTGCTTTTATTACGGGGAAGAACTGGCGCAGAAGTTAGGATGCCATGAGATTGATGCCGTGAACATCAACCTCACGCCAGGACTCCTCCGGAAGTAACAGGGCAGAAAGAAACAAAAAACAGACGCAGACCGCCGGCTGGAGATAAGGACCGAAAGAGGCGTGAAATTTGTAGTACAAAATTTGTAAGACAAAAGTGACGCCCAGTTTTAGTGCGCATTTTTACCCTGCCATAGAGCCATTATAACACAGAATGGAAAGAAAAAACGGGAAAGCTGCTACAAAAGTGGAAATTCGGGTACAAAATTTGAAGGTTGCTTTCAAAATGTGAAACTCGATTACAAAACGGGAAAGCCGGTTTGCAATTAACCAAACAGGGGTAGAGCAGCCTGCATAAGAACAAAATTTCCCTCAAAATAAGTAAAATTTCCCTTATTGATGCAAACCTGTTGTTTACAGTGTAAAATAACGCAAAGGAGCAGCAGGGGGGCAGCGATTATGGGAAAAACAATCAAAGGGAAGCTTTCGATCAGTGTGATTTGTATTGTTGCAGTAAGTATTGTTTTGACAACAGTGGGGATTGTGACAGTTGCGGGAAAACGTTTGATTCAGGATCAGACACAGGCGCTGCAGCTTAACGCTGATAAATATGCAGAGGAAATTAACACATGGATTGAAAATGAAAAGATGCTTGCAGAAGGGGCTGCAAACAGTATTGAGGCAGCAGGCAGCACCTCGGATGATTTGATTCAGTCAGTAGTGGATACTTACGCCGAAGGAAGATCGGAACTTTTAAATTTATATTGTGGAACAAGAGACAGCAAATTTCTTCAATCAAATAAAGAAGCGGAAATACCGGAAGGATATGATCCTGTGCAGCGTGGCTGGTATCAACAGGCAGCGCAGGAGGGAAGAACAATTGTAACAGATCCCTACTGGGATGTGATTACCAATCAAATGTGTACTACCATAGCATCACCTGTGTACATATATGGAGAGCTGGCAGCAGTGATCGGACTGGATGTAACGTTAGGTACGGTCACTGATCTGACCGGCAGCATCAATTTTGAAAAAGGAGTATACGGATTTTTAATAGACAGCAATGGGCAGTATGTAGCTCATAAGAACAAAGACTATGAGCCAACTGAGAATGAAGCAGTTCTGGTTACGGATATTATGCCGGGGCTTGCAGGACTAATCAATGGAACTGCTGCTGACATAGTAAAGCTTACAGATTATGATGGCAGTGAATGCTATTTTGCAGCATCTTTGATTGCAGGAAGCAGCTGGAAACTGGGAGTGGCGGCACCCACCGCTAATGTGAAAAATTCTCTTGGCGCAATGGTTATGGTTGCCGCTGTCATTGCACTTGTAATCATTGTCCTTGTAACAGGGTTTATGGCCTGGCTGATCGGAAGAATGCTGGAGCCGATACAGATGCTGAAGCAGTTTGCATCCGGAGATTTTTCTGAAAATCCCGTTATTGAAAAAAATAGTAAAATCCCAAAAGAATATAAAAATGAAACGGAACAAATCAGGACTGCTACCATAGAGGTAAAGCAGCAGATTCGGGGGATTATTTTAAGCACCAAAGAAAAGGCGGAAAATATAGGAACCATTGCAGAAGGCACTTCTGAAAAAATGACGGTTCTGACAAATAATATTTCCAATATTTTAAAGGCGGCAGTTCAGGCAATGGAACAGACTGTTCAGGCAAGAGAGCTGGCAGAACAGATCAGCCAGACTGGCCGGGAATTAGGGCTGGTAGTGGAAAATGTGGCCCAAAAAGCGCAGGAGGCATCCATTCAGTCCGGGGATATTATGAATCGTGCCGGAAAACAACATGCAACTGCAGAAAAGTCAGGCAAAGAGGCAGTGGCCCTTTATGATGAAACAAAAGGCGAGCTGGAAAAGGCAATTGCAGACAGCCAAAGAGTGCGGGAAATAGATGCGCTTACAGAAGAAATCCTTTCTATCAGTTCCCAGACCAATCTTTTGGCCTTAAATGCATCTATAGAGGCTGCAAGGGCAGGGGAAGCAGGAAGAGGCTTCGCGGTGGTTGCCGGGGAAATCAGCCAATTGGCGGAACATTCCAAAGAAGCAGTAGGAAAGATTCGTCAGGTTACGGAAGATGTAGTGCAGAACGTGTCCTTTTTGTCTGAAAGCGCTCAGAAGCTGTTAGGATTTATGAACGAAAAAGTGATGGAAGATTATAAGGGTATGACGCAGCTGGCACAGATGTATAGACAGGACGCAGTATTTTACAGTGATATTTCCAGCAATTTAGGGGAAGCCTCCAAAGAATTGCATATGGGCATGGAAGGAATTAATGATTCTATCCATTCTATAACAACCCTTGTGCGGGAAAATGCCGAAGCCATGCAGAATATGGAAACCTCGGCAGAGAACTCCGATGAAAATTCCAGAGCAGTACTTGGCCAGACAGAAGAACTATTCCGGTTAAGCACTCTGTTAAATCAGACAGTAGCCTCCTTCAAGGTATAAAATATTTTTTATAAAACCTCTTAAAACAGTCAGTTGAAGCATTTTGCTCAACTGGCTGTTTTGTCTGTATTCCAATATTTTGATAGTGTTTTTTTAAAGGATATTGTATGATATTCATATGGAATCAGTTTCACAGTCTTTGACAAAGAAGGGAAAGAAATCATTATATGAATAAAAAAACAGGAAAAGAAAAAATACTATTTCTGTTTTTCATTCTTGCATTACTTGCAGGATGTTGCAGGAAAGAAGAAATTGCCGAAGAAAGCAGCGAAGAGGTTTACATAGCAGAATATCAGATTTTTCAGATGGGAGAAAATAGCCCATATTTGTCTGTGTTTGATGAAAATGGTGGGATTTTCTTTGCCGGATGCGGAAAAGACAGGAATGGGCAGTTGTATTTTCTGGAAGCAGGGCAGAGAGAGCCAGAAGAAATTGAGACAGGGATTTCGGCGCAAACCTGGATAACAGGGATGAATCTTGATCGAAGTGGAAATCTGCTTTTGGCATGCAGCCAATATGAAGAAAATTTAGAGCTATTTGAATTAAAAAAGGTATCTGCTGATGGCAGTGTGATTCAAAGTCTTGATCTGACTGAGATTTTTCGAAATATTCCGGGCTTTGAGGCAGGCTGTCTTGCAGGGGACGGTCAGGGAAATTATTATATTGGAGACAAAAAGAAGCTGTATCTGATCAGTCCGGAAGGAAAATTAATAAACACATTGGAAATGGAAGTAAGCATAGAAGACCTTTTTTGGACAAAAGAAGATAACCTGCTGTTTGCAAGGCTGTCAAATGGCACAATCGCTGAAGTCAGAGAAGATAAATTTACAGTAAAGAATCTTGACAGCCATATGAAATTTGGACAGGGAATTTATACTGGTGGAAAAGAAACGGAACTGCTTTATTCACAGGGGGATGCACTCTATGCATGCAACGTGAAGGATGAAGAGCCAAATAAGGTTTTAAACTGGACAGACTGTAATATAAACAGCGCATGCCTGCAAAGTTTTGTGATGCTGGAGGATGGCAGAATTGCCGCCTTTTCCGTACAGAATGAGGGGCAGGGAGAATGTGAAGTGGCTTTGCTTACAAAGACGCCGAAAGAGAATGTTCCGGAAAAAACGGTTATCACTTATGGATGCGTGTATCCCAGTAGCCTGCTTTGTGCGCAGGTTGTAAGATTTAATAAGCTGAATACACAGTATCATGTTGAGCTGAAACAGTATACTGAGGGCAGCATGGATATAAATGAGGCAAAGGATATTCTACGTATGGATATTCTTTCCGGCAATGCACCGGATCTTCTTGACATAGGAGTGGGCTTTTCGGAAGAAGATCACTTTGCATTGATAGAAGCGGGAGCGCTGGAGGATTTGACGCCTTATTTTGAAAAGGAAACAAGAATTCACAGAGAAGATTATCTGGAGCAGGTACTTGAGGTATATCAAAGAGAGCAGGCGCTTTATGCGATTATGCCCACATTTGGGCTGTATGGACTTGTGGGAAAAGAGGAGGTTATTGGAGAGCGGAACATACTTAGTCTGGAGGATTTGACGTCTCTTTACAGGGAATATTATGGGGATAAAAAACTGGTGCAGGGATTTGGCAGAAGGAAAATGCTGGAAGTTCTCTGCCAGTTAAATATGGATAGATTTGTAGATGGACAAACCGGTGAATGCCATTTTGAAGAGGAGTCTTTTATACAGATTTTGGAACTGGCAGGACGCTTTGGCAGGGAAGATAAACAGGCTGGACTTGAGCAGGTTAGAAATGGTGAAGTTCTTTTTATGGAGGCATCCCTTTTATCTGTTTCAGACTTTCAATATTATGAGTATCTGTTTGGAGAACAGGTGCGTATCATTGGGTATCCTGCTGACGGGGAGAATGGTCTTATGGCACTTCCCTGTGTTTCCGTGTTGTCAATGAATAAGCAGTCCCAAAACAAAGAAGGCGTATGGGAATTTATCTGTTTTCTTTTGGAGGAAGATCAGCAGGCGGAATTAGGAAGAAGCGGTGCCCAAGGAATTCCGGTTAAAAGAAGTGTAATTGAGGAGCTGTGCGAAGAACAGATGGAAATAGAATATGAGGAAGATGAAGAGGGAAATCTTCAGGAAAGAAGCAAAACAAGCTGGAAAATTGATGATATGGTTATAAAATATTATGCGGTGACCAGGCAGGAGGCGGATTATTTTAAGGAACTGCTGGAGCAAATAGGAAATTCCTGCGACACAGGTATGCGGCAGGGACTGCTTACCATCATACAGGAGGAGGCAGAAGCTTATTTCGAGGGCGTAAAGCCGGCTTGGGAGGCAGCCAGAGTCATTCAAAACAGAGCGCAGAATTATATAAATGAAACAGCTTCACATACCGGATAAATAAATTTCTCTGGAAAAATAAAGCAGGCTGCCAATCAGCTTTCCGGCGGCAGTGGCGGCGATTGCCAACCCAATTCCATGCCTAAAGCCGATTCTTCTTGCAAAAATAGGGATGGAGTCAAGCATTTCTGCAATTGCAAGAGCAAGGCAGCCTACAAAGATTCCGGCAAAAAATCCAAACAGGCACAGAAAACCATTGCCTGCAAATTTCCAGACAGAAGCGGTATTGGCTCCAAAGGGCTGCCTTGTAAGCACCCATTTTCCGATTTCCCCGTATCTGCCGAATACACTGAAAAATCCGCATGTCAGAGTGCCGAACACTACAGCTTCTTCTAAAAGAAAAACCTTTTTTGCCACATGCATTTTCCCGGCAAACCTTGGAATCATTCCTACGGATACCAAAACGGTAAAAACGCCGGCAGATGCCAAAAGGCCGAAGCTAAGTCCACAGGTACCTAAAAAAATCTGTTTAAGAAGCATCAATTGTTTTTCCCTCCCTGTCGGCTGTTTCAATCAGCGCTTTATTTACATCTGTCTCATATACACGCATTTCCACTTCAATTGGAGTGGGATCTTTTGTAATCCGCCTGCCGCCAATGTGGTTGAAAAACAGGATGATGCCTGCTGCAAGTCCAATCGAATAAGAGACTTCCAGAATGCTGTACCCGTCGGTGGGATATCCCATGACCTGCTCATAAACTTTGGAAAAGATTTTATTGATGCCTATATCGTTGTGGAAGGCCATTATGGTGAAGCCTGTGCCGAAAAAGCTGATTGCCGCGACAAAGATCATTTTAAGCCATTGCACAGGTCCTTTATGTCTGTTTACGTTTACCAGTTCGATTAAAGTGGCATTTTCTCCAATATTTTCCACACTGACGCCGGGACATTCCTTTTCAATCAGTTCTATTACTTTAAGAATGCTGATTACCTGGCGTTTTTTTTCTTTTTCATGAAACTGGTGTACTTTCAGGGACTTTGCTTTTGCACAAACAGATTTATCTGCACAATAAAGGGAGGCAATGTCTTTGACACACACGTGTTCTTCCATTACCTCCGCATTTTGTTCTGCTTTTAAATACAAAACCAGATTTGCCATGTTTCTAACCATCTCTTTCTTTTTCCTGAAAAATATATAGACTAGTATGGCCTTTTTGCTTTTCTTTTATTCTTTTTATTCTAATATAAACTGCATTAAAACCGGATCATGGTCTGAAAATTCGTATCCCCAGTCCATGTGCTGGTAATAATTGACGCTGACATTGTCAGAGACAATGAATCCGTCCAGGGTGACGGTATAAGTGGTCTGAGGATCATAAGGCTCATCAGCACTGCGGCAGGTATTATGGGCAACTGCTTCTTTGTCTTTTGCATCATCCAAAGCCATATGAAAGCCGTCTGGAAGTGTTTCCCGTGGGAAAGGATAGGCCCATTCCGGTGCATTTTCCTGATCGTCTTCTTTCAGGTTATGATTGAAATCACCGCCGCAGATGACATAATTACCCTTTGCATAATCGGCCTCCATATCCCCGTAAAGAGTAGAAAGCTGGGCCTGTCTTATTTCATCACTTCCCCCATAAGCTGAAGTATGCACATTATAAATACACAGTTGCCGCCCATTTTCAGTGGGAATTCTGGATATGGAGTAGCACTGTCCAGATCAACCAGTTTGCTGAAGGATTCTGATATGGGCAGACTTCGGCGCATACTTTCCGTAATTTCTGCACGGGAATAAACTGCAAGTCCGCTTTTATTTGCGCCATGCGGTTCCCAGGGAGGAAAAAATAAGAAAGGAGAGTCGTAAGCCTGGGCATAATCATAATAATATCCTTTTAAAAACTGGTTTAAAAGCTCCAGTTCATTCACATGGTAAGAGCGGGTACCGTCAACATCAATTTCCTGTAAAAGAACAAAGTCAGGACTCACATCCGTAATGATTTCTCCCATTCCACAGACTGCGGCGATCAGGCTTTCTTCATCCTTTGCCCAGGAGGACTTTCCTCCATCCATAAAAAAGCTGTAATCTTTCCGATAGGCGCCAAAGCCGATATTGTATGACATGATGAAATATGCGCCGCCCTGGGTAAGGGCAAAATCTTCATCAAAATGAGAATTTTCGCCGTTTCTTTTGACTTCAAGAGTCAAATTATCCGGAAGACGATAGTAGGAGCCAAAAACATATCCGGCATAAGCGCCGAATGCAGCAACAATTATAAGTAAGACAATCATGATTCTTTTAATTATTTTTTTCTTCAATTTGCAATTTCTCCTTATGATTTCGCGCTGATTCATTTGATATTCATTATTATAAGGCAGAATTCCTAAAATAACAATTCCGGTTTTGAAGAGAAGAAATAGATTGAAAAATAGAAAAAAGCCGATTACAATAGATAAGTATGGAGGATTGCATATGCGGCAGATGGAGTTTAAGATGGAGCGTCCCGGCCTGTTAAAAGAGGGGGATGAAATTACAGTGACGGAAGGAGTGCTTCCCAGTAATTATTATTATACCATTGATCCTGCTTTGGCCATGTCAGGAAATGTTCCGTTCAGAGAAAGACTGCTTGCCCGAAAAGGCAAGGTGATAAGCGTTGTTCAAAACGAGCGTGGTTTTTATGTAACAGCAGAATTTGAGTAATTAAAATTGAGTAATTTAAAGAAAAGGAGATAAATATTATGTTAACTAAAGTATCAACCAAAAAAGCGCCGGCAGCCATTGGGCCCTATTCTCAGGGAATCATTGCAAATGGATTTTTATTTGCATCAGGGCAGATTCCAATTGTTCCTGAAACAGGAGAAATCGCCCAGGGAGATATCCTTGTTCAGGCACAGCAGGTAATGAAAAATGTGAGTGAGATTTTAAAAGAAGCAGGAACCGATTTTGAAAATGTGGTTAAAACCACCTGCTTTTTAGCACAAATGGATGATTTTGCAGCATTTAACGGTGTTTATGAAAAATATTTTACCGGTAAGCCTGCAAGAAGCTGTGTTGCGGTAAAGGAGCTTCCCAAAAAAGTACTGTGTGAAGTAGAAGTGGTTGCAGTGGTGAAGTAAGGTTTTGTGATGAAAAATAATATTATTTTAATTGGAATGCCCGGCTGCGGCAAAAGTACGGTAGGAGTGGTGCTTGCCAAAAAGCTGGGCTTTCAGTTTGTAGACAGTGATCTTGTGATTCAGGAGCAAAGCGGAAAACTGCTTTACCAGTTGATTGAAGAATTGGGGGAAGCAGGTTTTCTTGTGCTTGAAAATCAAATTAATACAAAAATATGTGTAGACAAATCGGTGATTGCCACTGGCGGGAGCGCTGTGTACGGAGCGGAAGCCATGCGCCACTTTAAGGAAACAGGGACGGTGGTTTATTTAAAGCTTCCCTTTGAAGAACTTGAAGTGCGGCTGGGAGATCTTCATAAGCGGGGCGTGGTGATCAAGGAAGGGAGCAGCCTTAGGGAGCTTTATGAGGAGAGAATTCCTCTTTATGAGAAATATGCGGACATTACAGTTGACTGCAGTGGTATTGATTTAAGAAACGTGATGGAAAAGATTGCGGAAGAATTGGAATAAGAAGCAGAATAAATAGTGTTTATGGAAATGAGGTTTACATAACGATGAAAAAAGCGGCATTGGGAAGCAGCCTTCTGTTATTTTTGGCAGCATTTATCTGGGGAGTTGCTTTTGTGGCACAAAGCATAGGGATGGATTACATGGGGCCCTGTTCCTTTAATGGAGCAAGGTTTTTGATGGGAAGTCTGGTTCTTATGCCTTTGATAATTTTCCGCAGAAGAAAGAAAAATGGGGACGACGAAAAGGGGCAGAAAAAAGATACAGACAAAAAAAACGCTGTGCTGGGAGGCATCTGCTGCGGCCTGGTGCTTTGCTTTGCATCACTTCTTCAGCAGATAGGTATTCAATATACAACAGTAGGCAAAGCAGGGTTTATCACCACATTATATATTATTATTGTTCCCATTATGGGAATCTTTTTGAAAAAAAGGGTATCCGGAAGAGTGTGGATTGGTGCGCTGCTTGCAGCTTTTGGCATGTACTTGCTGTGTATGAGTGAAAAGCTTGCCTTAAGTAAGGGGGATGCTTACGTGTTTGCCTGTGCAATCCTGTTTTCCATTCATATTCTGGTAATTGATTATTTTTCACCCAAAACAGACGGGGTGGAACTTTCCTGCATACAGTTTTTGACAGCAGGAATTATCTGCAGCGGGATAGCTTTCGCGGTGGAAAAGCCGGTTCTTCAAAGCTTTATAGATGGAATCATTCCCCTTGCATATGCGGGAATTATGTCCTGTGGGGTGGCGTATACGCTTCAGGTGGTAGGACAAAAGGATACCGATCCTACGGTAGCGTCTTTGATTTTATCAATGGAATCAGTGATTTCCATGCTGGCAGGATGGGTGATTTTAGATCAGGCGTTAAATAAGCGGGAATTGCTTGGATGCGCTCTGGTATTTGGTGCAGTTATTTTAGTTCAACTGCCGGATAAGAAAAAGAAAGGTGAGGAGATTTCTTCCGTGGAGGATGAGAAATATGTTTAAAAAACTGACAGAGTATCAGGTAGAAGGTGAAAAGGTTTTTTTCCGGTTTGAGGGGGAAAAGGAAGGCATAAGGCCCTGTCTTGAAGTGATTTCTGAGGATATTTTTAATGTGTTCATTGACTATGACGGTTTGGGGCACAGGACCAGAGCAATAGAAGGGGAGCTTGGAAAAAGGCTTAATTCCGGAAAAAATACATGTCAGAAAAAACTGGAAAGTGTGTCATGGGAAGAGTCAGGTGTTGTTATAAGAACAAGTAAAATGACTGCTATAGTCAGTGACGGATTTCAGGTGGATTTTTATGATGAGGAAGGAACGCCTTTAAGCCTTGCTTATCAGGGAAAACGAAAAAAGGGGGATGCGCTTACCAGAGATGCGATGGAACTTCTAGAAAAGGAAGGGCATAGTGCAGCAGAAGGAAGCACAGGACTTAAAATACAGGAAATCAGAGCGCTGGAAAAAAAGGACTGTATTTATGGCCTTGGAGATAAAATGGGGTGTCTGAATAAAAGACATTATGCATATGAAATGTGGAATACAGATAATCCGGAGCCCCAGGAGGATAATTTTAAGGCTCTTTATAAAAGCATTCCCTTTATGCTGGTGTTGAAGGAAAAAGGTGCATATGGCATTTTCTTTGACAATCATAATAAAACCTGTTTTGATTTGGGAAAAGAAAGTGACAATTATTATGTGTTTGGAGCAGACAGAGGAAATCTGGATTATTATTTTATTGCCGGAAAAAATCTTAAGGATGTGATAACCGGTTACACACATCTGACAGGCCGGGCGCCAATGCAGCAGCTTTGGACGCTGGGATTTCACCAGTCCAGATGGGGGTATGAGTCAGAAGAGGAAATACGCAGGATTGCCCGGGAACTGAGAAAGCATGATCTGCCCTGCGACTGCATTCACTTTGATATTGACTACATGGATCATTATAAAGTCTTTACATGGAATCAGGAAACCTATCAGGATGGAAAGAAGGTTGTTTCTGATTTTAAGGATATGGGAATTAAGGCTGTTACCATCATTGATCCTGGTGTAAAAGTGGAAAAGGATTATCCGGTATATGAAGAAGGGATAAAGGAAGGTTATTTTGCCAAAAACCCGGATGGAGAGATTTATATAAATGAAGTGTGGCCGGGAGATGCGGTATATCCTGATTTTGGAAATCCCAAGGTACGTGCATGGTGGGCGGAAAAACAGAAATTCCTGATTGATATGGGTGTGGCAGGGGTATGGAACGATATGAATGAGCCTGCAAGTTTCCGGGGCCCCCTGCCGGATGATGTGGTGTTTACAGATGAAGACAGACCGGCGTCCCATTTGGAGATGCATAATATTTATGGGCACAATATGGCGAAAGCAACCTATGAAGGATGGAAGAAATTTTCCGGTAAAAGGCCTTTTGTGATTACCCGGGCCTGCTACAGCGGATCGCAGAAATATACCACAGGATGGACGGGGGATAATCACAGTATCTGGTCCCATATCCGGATGGCGATTCCGCAGTTGTGCAATTTGGGGCTTTCAGGGCTTGGCTTTATTGGCACGGATGTGGGCGGATTTGGAAGCGACTGTACACCGGAGTTGTTTGCAAGATGGATACAGTTAGGATGTTTTTCCCCACTTTTCAGGGACCATTGTGCAAAAGGATGTAAGCCCCAGGAGCCCTGGCAGTTTGGAGAAGAGGTTTTAGCTATCAGCCGGAAATACATGAATCTGCGTTATGAGCTGCTTCCCTATCTCTACGATTTGATGCGGGAATGTGAACTGACCGGAATTCCCATGATGCGTCCATTGGTACTTGAATTTGAAAAGGATGAAAATGTAAAAAACCGGAATGATGAATTTATGCTGGGAGACCGGCTTTTGATTTCCCCTGTGGTGGAGCAGGGGGCAAGAGAAAAACTGGTTTATTTGCCTAAAGGAAACTGGTATGATTACTGGACAGGCGAGGAAAAAGAAGGGGAACAGTTTTTTGTAAGAAGTGCGCCCCTTGATGTGTGCCCCATCTATGTAAAGGCAGGGGCGGTTATCCCTAAATATCCGGTGAGAACTCATGTGGGAAGTGACAAGGATGATCTTTTGATTTTGGAAGCTTATCCCGGGGAAGGCAGTTACATTCATTATCAGGATAATGGTGAGGACTTTCAGTATCAGGAAGGCGCATACAATGAATACAGGCTTACCAATCATGAGGGTATGGTAGAGATTAAGAAAAATCATCATGGCTACCGGGAATATGGCCAGATTCTGGTCAAAACAAAATCAAAGTATAAATTTTAAAAAGCAACACAAAATAATCCATGAAAACAACTGCTTAAAAGGAGGTTATCATGGATTATTTTAATGCATTCTGGGTTGGAGGACTGATCTGTGCACTGGTTCAGATTTTAATGGAAAAAACAAAAATGATGCCCGGTCGAATTATGGTTCTTTTGGTGTGCCTTGGTGCATTGATCAGCGTCTTTGGCGCTTATCAGCCCTTTGTGGAATTTGCAGGCGCAGGCGCATCAGTGCCCCTTCTTGGATTTGGAAATGTACTCATGAAAGGGGTAAAGGAAGCAGTAGATAAAGAGGGATTTATGGGATTGTTTATGGGAGGCTTTAAGGCGGGAGCGGTAGGCACTTCCGCAGCGCTTATTTTTGGATATCTGGCAAGTCTTATTTTTAATCCGAAGATGAAGAAGTGAAATACTTCGCAGCAGGCTACGGTATTTCACCTTCGCGGCAGTCACCAAGGTCATGCAAGCATGACTTTGGCGACTGTTCGCAGGAATAAAAAGCGTGTGGAGTACATCTAAAAGGCCTGCGGACTTATTATTATCAACCAATCATGCAATAACTAACAATATTGACAAGATACATAAGTGTCCGTACAATTGGAAGACAAAGAGATGTAAAAATATCGCACAAATAAAGGCTGAAAAGATATAAGGGTTATGAAAATGTTATCAATTCGGTAATTGCTAATTACCGAATTGGGAAAGGAGAAATTTGGTATGCAGGATATGAAAAGCAGTGATAAGTTTTATGGTCAGGTTATGCAGCTGTTTCGGGATGCAAAACGTAAAGTGAGCATGTCGGTGAATATGGCTATGGTCTATTCCTATTATGAGGCTGGGCGGATGATTATAGATGAGGAACAAAATGGCAGTGAGCGCGCTGCTTATGGGAAGTACATTCTTCAGGAATTATCCAGACGACTGACAGAAGAGTTTGGCAGAGGTTTTTCCTATGAAAATTTAAAACTTATGCGCCGCTTTTACATGATATATTCAAAAGATGTGATTTCGGATTCCGCTTTTTTATATTCGGAGCAACTTCCAATAACTGCTGAGGGCAGGCGGTTTTACTTAAGCTGGTCGCATTATCTTATTCTGATGCGTATAAATAATGTAGAAGAACGTCATTTTTATGAAATAGAAGCATACAGGAATGGATGGAGCAAGGAGGAACTTGGACGACAATATGGAAGTTCCCTGTATGAAAGGCTTGCATTAAGCAGGGAAAAGGATGAGGTAATGCGTCTTGCTTTGGAAGGGCAGCAGGTTGAAAAACCAGATGACATTTTTAAAGATCCCTATGTCCTGGAATTTACCGGTTTGCCAGAAAAAGCTGTTTATTCAGAAACAGAGTTGGAAGAACGCCTGATAGACAATTTGCAGATGTTTTTGCTGGAATTAGGGAGAGGATTTACTTTTGTGGGACGCCAGGTGCGGTTTACATTTGAAGAGGAGCATTATAGGGTGGATTTGGTATTTTTTAATCGTCTGCTAAGATGTTTTGTTTTATTTGATTTAAAGGTTGGACAGTTGAAGCATCAGGATATTGGGCAAATGCAGATGTATGTCAACTATTACGACAGGAAAGTAAAGCTTGACGATGAAAATCCGACAATCGGCATCATTATCTGCAAGGATAAGAAAGATGCAGTGGTAGAAATGACTTTACCAGAAGACAATAATCAGATATTTGCGAGCAAATACCAAACGGTGCTTCCAAGCAAAGAAGAACTGCAGCAGTTAATGAATGAGAAACAATAAATTGATGATATGGAAAAAGAGTATTAATGAAGGACACCATAGTAGCTAATCCTGTGGTGTTTTTTCATTGATTTCATTGCGAATGGTTTCAATTTCATATTTCCGATTTTTGCATTAAAGGAGCTAGAAGTGACATCGATATGCACAATGGCATATTTGGGGAACTTATATATTCACTGGAATCAGAATGACATTTTTGATATTTTATAGTACAATTATTTTTGGAAATTATATGAGGAGATTGAAACTTAAAGAAAAGGCAGGGAAAGCAATGGTACAGGATAGATTATGTAAACTGAGAGAAAAAATGAAAGAGGCAGGAATTGACTGTTATCTGATTCCTACCTCAGATTATCACGACAGTGAGTATGTAAGTGACTTTTTTAAGGTAAGACAATATTTCAGCGGATTTACCGGATCAGCAGGCACTCTTTTGGTAAATCTGGAAAGTGCGGCGCTTTTTACGGATGGCAGATACTTTATTCAGGCGGAAAAGGAGCTTGAAGGAAGCGGTATTCAGTTGATGAAAGAAGGAGAAAAAGGGGTGCCTACCATAAGCCAGTATCTGGAGCAAAGCCTGAAAGAAGGCGGAACTTTGGGCTTTGACGGAAAAGTAGTGATGGCTGATGATGCAGACGAGTATGAAACAGTTCTAAAAAAGAAAAATGGCAAAATCATATGGGAAAACGATCTGGCACAGGAGATATGGATGGAGCGTCCGCACCTTGTGCATCATCCGGTATTTGTACTGGAAGAATGCTACAGTGGGGAAAGCACAGCTTCCAAGATTGAAAAGGTGCGTAGTGCAATGAAAGAAAAAGAGGCGTCCATGCATATCTTGACAACTCTTGATGACATTGCATGGCTGTTTAACATTCGGGGAAATGATGTGGAAAGCTGCCCGGTGGTTTTTGCATTTTGTGTGATAACAATGGAGCAGGTACTGCTTTTTGCCAGGGAATGCACAGAAGATGACGGTAAGATACAGGAGTATTTTAAGGAAAACAATATTACACTGCTTCCTTATCAGGATTTTTATCCCTATGTGTCAGAAATTCATGAACAGAAGGTGCTTTTGTGTAAGGCCAGAATCAGCAGTTTTTTAAATCGGAAACTTGCAGATGATGTGACGATTATTGACAGGCCCAATCCGACTTCTCTTATGAAGACAGTGAAAAATCAGACGGAAATGGAGAATTTAAGAAAAGCTCATTTAAAAGATGGAATTGCGGTTACCCGCTTTATGTACTGGCTGAAAAAGAATGTGGGAAAACAGCCTATGACGGAGATAAGCGTTGCCGAATATATCGAACAGCTTCGAAAGGAAAATGAGCATTTTATAGAGCCCAGCTTTTCAACTATCTGTGCTTACGGGGCAAACGGTGCCATTGTCCATTACAGTGCGGCACCACAGAACTGCGCTCAGATAAAACCGGAAGGATTTCTTATGGTGGACAGCGGCGGACATTATCTGGAAGGCTCCACAGATATTACAAGAACGTTTGCACTGGGACCGCTGACAGCGGAGATGAAAAAGCATTTTACACTGGTACTGCGTGCCATGCTGAATTTAAAAAACACAAAATTTCTGTATGGATGCCGGGGCGTCAATCTTGATATCAGAGCAAGAGAGGTTTTTTGGGAACAGGGGCTTGATTATAAACATGGCACAGGACATGGCGTGGGCTATCTTTTAAATGTACATGAAGCACCTAACGCATTCAGGTGGAAGCTTATGCCGGATTATCAGGCAAACGCCGTGCTTGAGGAAGGCATGGTGACAACAGATGAGCCTGGAATATATATAGAAGGAAGTCATGGAGTCCGAATTGAAAATGAGCTTTTGTGCCGAAAGGGCGAAGTAAATGAGTACGGGCAGTTTATGTATTTTGAAGATTTGACTTATGCGCCCATTGATTTGGAGGCGGTAGATATTTCCCTGCTGGAGGAAAAGGATAAAGAACGGTTAAACAGGTATCATAGAGAAGTTTTTGAAAAACTGTCGCCTTATTTTGAAGGGGAAGAGCTGGATTGGCTTAAGTTTGTTACCAGAGAAGTTTAGTAAAGGAATTGCAGGATAAGTTGTGAAAAGAATATTCAGGCAATCGTTCTGTTCAAATTCTGTTGCACCAGACATTCCGTCAAGCCAAATAGGGCAGAAGTCAGTCGGGAAGTGTCCCTCCTGCCTTCTATTGTCTTGCCTACATGGTGCATAAGGCTTTTCACAGAACGATTGCCTGAATATTCCCACTACTTATTGCAATTTCTTGTTGAAAGTATATGAGGGATGATAAGGAGAAATGAGGAAATGATACCCCAGGTGAACAGGGATGATAAGGGAATTTTGAAAAATATCATGTGTTATGCATTGGATATGGATGGGACAATTTATTTGGGAGAGAAGTGGATTGATGGGGCGCAGGAGTTTCTTAAGGCTATGGAAAAGGCCGGAAAGAAGTATATGTTTCTCACTAATAATTCTTCGAAAAATCCTCAGGCATATGTGGAAAAGCTTGGCAGGATGGGACTTAAGATTGATGAAGGTAAAATCGTTACTTCGGGGCAGGCTGCCATTGATTATCTGAAAAGAAATTTTTCGGGGAAAAAAGTTTTTCTGCTTGGCAATGAGCTGTTAAAGGCGGAATTTGAGGAAGAAGGAATTGCTTTAGCCGGCAGGGATGCGCAGGTGGTAGTGGTGGGCTTTGACACTACGCTTACCTATGAAAAAATGTGCAGGGTTTGTGATCTGGTAAGGGCGGGACTTCCCTATATATCCACTCATCCGGATTATAACTGTCCCACGGAAACAGGATTTATTCCTGATGCAGGGGCAATTCACGCTTTTATTCATGCTTCTACAGGCAGATTTCCAGATCATATCATAGGAAAGCCAAACGGGGATATTATGGATTACCTGGCAAAGCGCGGCGGAGTAAGCAAACAGCAGACCGCTATGGTGGGAGACCGGCTTTATACGGATGTGGCGGCAGGCGTAAATAATGGGTATACAGGAATTCTGGTTTTAAGTGGAGAAGCAGGACTTCAGGATATTGAAAAAGAAAAAATATATCCTGATTTAATTTTTGATTCTGTAAAAGAAATGATACCATACATATAAGCAGAAGATTAAATAACAGGAGATATTATGGGGTTACAGTTTTATTTCGGAGGTTCAGGGGCTGGAAAGAGCAGGCAGCTTCATCAGGACATTACAACTTGGGCAAAGAAGGAACCGGAACGTAATTTTTTGTTTCTGGTACCGGATCAGTTTACCATGCAAACCCAGGTAGATCTGGTCAACGCCAGTAAGTCCCGCGGTATTATGAATATTGATGTACTGAGCTTTGGCAGGCTTGCCCACAGGATTTTTGAGGAAACCGGTTATGGTTCAAAGCCGGTTTTAGATGATACAGGAAAAAGTCTGGTGCTCAGAAAGGTAGCGGCAGATCTTAAGGATGAAATGCCTGTGCTGGGAAAGAATTTAAATAAGATCGGATATATCCATGAAGTAAAATCGGCAATTTCAGAATTTAAGCAGTATGGGCTTACCACAAAGGAGGTGGCAGGGCTGGCCGAGTTTGCAAAGGGGCGGGGAGCGCTTTTTTATAAACTGAAAGATCTGGAAGTGATTTATCAGGGATTTAACGATTACATAAAGGACAAATTCATTACCACAGAAGAAACCCTGGAGCTTTTAACAAGGGCGGTTTCGAAGTCAAAAATTGTAAAGAACAGTGTAGTTATTTTTGACGGATTTACCGGCTTTACAGCAATTCAGTATCGGTTAATACAGGAATTATTTCTATTGACCAAGCAGGTCATCATATCTGTAACAATTGACAGGAAAGAAGATCCCTTTCGAATCGGCGGTGAGCAGGAACTGTTTTATTTAAGTAAAAAGACGGTTGGAGATTTGTGTCGCCTGGCGAAAGAGGCAGGAATTGAGAAAAAAGAAGATATTTATCTGAAAAATAATCCGCTTCCCAGATTTAGGGAAAATAAGCCAATGGCCCATTTAGAGCAGAATTTATTTCGGTATCCGCCGAAAGTTTATGATAAAGAGCAGAGCAGCATTTTTATAGAAGAAGCACTTAATCCTGCGCTGGAAGTTCAGGCAGTATGTATTCAGATTAAAAAACTGGTACTGGAAGAAGGATACTGCTATCGGGATATTGCAGTGGTTACCGGGGATTTGGAAACCTATGGAGACTACTTTGAGAGGGAAGCGCTTATCTATGATATTCCTGTTTTTCTGGACCGGACGAGAGGACTTTTGCTGAATCCTTTTATTGAGTTTATTCGCAGCGCGCTGAAAATTGTTTTGGATCATTTTTCCTATGAGGCGGTTTTTCATTACCTGCGATGCGGACTTGCCGATTTTTCACCGGAGGAAATTGACCGTCTGGAAAATTATGTACTTGCCTGCGGTATCAAGGGGAAGAAAAAATGGAGCCAGTCCTTTGTAAGGAAGGGAAAGGAGCAGAATCCAGAGCTTTTGGAGAGCATTAATCATACCAGAAGCAGGCTTATGGAGCAAATTGCTCCTCTTTTGGTCAAGCAGGAAACAGCAGGAGAAATGGTAAGAACCCTGTATGATTTTATTGTGGCAGGCAGGATTCAGGAAAAACTGGCGGGATATGAACAGCTTTTCAAGGAAAAAGGTGAAATGGAGCGGGCAAAGGAATATGCCCAGATCTACCGGCTGGTAATGGAGCTTTTGGAGCAGATTATGGCGCTTCTTGCAAAAGAATCCATAACCTTAAGAGAGTTTGCGGAAATTTTAGATGCGGGATTTGGAGAAATTGAAGTTGGGATTATTCCGGGAAGCGTGGACCGGATTGCGGTAGGGGATATGGAGCGGAGCCGCCTAAAGCAGGTAAAGGTATTATTCTTTCTTGGGGTAAATGATGGAAACATTCCCAAAAGCGGAGGCAAAGGCGGGATTATATCGGATATTGACCGGGAATTTTTACAGCAGTCAGAGTTTGAACTGGCGCCCACGCCAAGACAGCAGATGTATATTCAAAGACTGTATCTTTATATGAATATGACAAAACCTTCGGATAGATTGTATCTTTCTTATTCCAGGATAAGCAGCGAGGGGAAAAGCATAAGACCGTCTTATCTGATTGAAACCATCAAAAAGCTTTTTCCCAAAATAGAAATCAGGAAAACTGAAATTGATAACACTGACGTTGCAGGCATTGACCACAACAGTTTTGCAGGCATTAAACACAACGCCTTTGCAGGCGTTGTGGGGAAGAAGGATGGAGTAACTTTGCTTGCAAAGGAATTAAGGGATTATGCATCAGGAAGAGCTGGCGGATTGACCAGGGAAGAGCTATACAGTCTGTACCGTCTGTATGCGGAAGATGAAACATACAGCGCATATGCAGAAAAACTGGCGGAGGCGGCATTTGCCAGGTATGAGCATAAACCCCTTGCCAGGGCGATTGCCAGAGCCCTTTATGGAAGTATGCTGGAAAACAGCGTCAGTCGTCTGGAAAAGTATGCTGCCTGTGCTTATTCACATTTCCTGCAATATGGACTTATGTTAAAGGAACGGGATGAATACGCTTTTGAACAGGTGGATATGGGGAATATTTTTCATCAGGTGCTGGAAATGTTTGCAGGAAAACTTGCAGAAAACAATTATACCTGGTTTGACTTTCCCGAGGAGGAGGGCGACAGGCTTCTTAGGGAGGCGCTGGAGGCTTGTACAGTTGCTTACGGGGAGACAGTTTTATACAGCAGCGCCCGTTATGAATATATGACAGAGCGGATGCACCGGATTTTAAAAAGAACCATCAGGACGTTAAAGGCACAGCTTCGGGAGGGAGATTTTGTTCCAGCTTCCTTTGAAATGTCCTTTTCAAAAGTGGAAGCACTGGACGCAGTGAATATTGCCCTTTCGGAAAAGGAAAAAATAAAGCTTAAGGGGCGGATTGACCGGATTGATATATGTGAAGATGAGGAGCATGTTTACGTGAAGGTAATTGACTATAAATCCGGCAACCGTAAGTTTGATCTGGCGGCTCTTTACTATGGGCTGCAGCTCCAGCTTGTGGTGTATATGAATGTGGCTTCTGAAATTGAAAAAAGGAAGCATCCGGGCAAGGAAGTAGTTCCGGCGGCGCTTCTTTATTATCATGTAAGCGATCCTCTTGTAAGTGCAAAGGAAGGGATGACTGCAGAAGAAATCAATCAGGAAATCTTAAAGGAGCTGCGCACCAATGGCATTGTCAGCGAGGATGATAAGGTGGTAAGCCTTTTGGATAAAAATTTTACGGACAAATCTCTGGTGGTGCCTGTGGAACGAAAAAAAGATGGCAGTTTTTCTTTAAGGTCAGGCACCATAGCAAAGGAAGATTATGAAACCGTATCCCGGTTTGTCAGCCATAAAATAAGGCAGTTCGGCAGGGAGATTTTTAATGGTACTATTGCAGTCAATCCCTGTGAGCAGGGAGGCAGACAATCCTGCAGCTATTGTGTATATAAAGGCATCTGTGACTTTGAAGAAAAAACGTCAGGATATGATATGCGTATGCTTCCAAGTCCTCCAAAGGAAGAGCTGCTTTTTAAAATGCGGGAAGAAATGGGAGAGAAAGGAAATTGACTATGGCAGTTAAATTTACTCCTGAACAACAAAAGGTCATAGATTTAAGGAACAGAAATATTTTAGTCTCCGCAGCAGCAGGTTCAGGAAAAACAGCAGTTCTTGTGGAGCGTATCATACGTATGATTACAGATGCGGAACATCCTGTGGATATTGACAGGCTTCTGGTAGTGACCTTTACCAATGCGGCGGCAGCAGAAATGCGGGAACGTATCGGTCAGGCCATCAGCAGACAATTAGAGAAGGAGCCGGAGAATATACATCTTCAAAAGCAGGCGTCTCTTTTACATAACGCCCAGATTACCACGATTCACAGCTTCTGCCTGTTTATCATAAGGAATAATTTCAATGATGTTGGGCTTGATCCGGGATTTCGGGTGGCGGATGAGGGAGAATTAAAGCTGTTAAAGCAGGACGTGATGGCGGAACTTTTAGAGGAAGCATATCAGGAAAAGTCGGAAAAATTTCTTCACTGCGTAGAGTATTTTACAGGCGGAAATACAGATCAGTTACTGGAGGAATTTATTACCAGACTTTACGACTTTTCCATGAGCTGTCCCTGGCCGGAAGAATGGATTGCTGACTGTGCGGAAGATTATAAAATTACAGATGTTACTGAATTGGAAAATTCAGACTGGTGCAGGTTTTTAATTGAATATATTCACACCATATGCGGGCAGTGTGTTAAAAGTCTGGATATGGCCCTTCGGATTTGTGACAGACCGGATGGGCCTTATATGTATGGTCCCCTTCTTTTAAAGGAGCGGGAAATGCTGGAAAGGCTTCTAAAGCCGGACAGCCTTGAGGAATATTATGAGGCTTTTGAAGCAATTTCTTTTGGAAGGCTTCCTTCTAAAAAGGATGATACGGTCAATCCTGTATGCAGGGAGAAAGTGCAGCAGATCCGTAAGGAAATGAAAAAGCAGCTGGAGGATATCCGGAACGCATATCTTCTGCTCTCCCCAAAGCAGGTGGCAGACAGGATGCAAAAGGCGGCGGAAAGTGTGAAAGAGATATTACGTCTCGTCATTGCATATAAGGAAAGGCTGGATGAGAAAAAAAGACAGGAAAATATCATTGATTTTCATGATATGGAGCATCTGGCTTTACAGATACTATTACATAAGGATGAAAATGGAGACGCTTATCCTACGGAAGCTGCCAGGGAATACCGTCAGCATTTTCATGAAATCCTCATTGACGAATATCAGGACAGCAATCTGGTACAGGAATTTTTATTAAAAAGTATTTCCGGCGAGGAAGAGGAACATTTTAACCGTTTTATGGTGGGAGATGTGAAGCAGAGTATTTATAAGTTCCGTCTTGCAAGACCGGAGCTTTTCATGGAAAAATATCATTCTTATTCCAAAGATGACTCTAATAGTCAACGAATTGACCTTCATAAGAATTTCAGAAGCCGTCCCCAGGTACTTGACAGCATTAACAGGCTCTTTTTTCAGATTATGGGAAAACAGCTAGGGGGCGTGGAGTATGATGAGGAGGCAGCTCTTTATCCGGGGGCAGTGTATCCTGAATCTGAGGAAGGTGCGGCAGGAGAAATTTCTCCCTATGAGACAGAATATATTGTTATGGGGAAAGATTCAGCTTCACCGCTTACCGTAAAGGAGCAGGAGGCGGAGATGATTGCCGGAAAAATACGGGATTTGTACCGTGAATTTCAGGTGACGGATAAAAACAGCGGCCTGTTAAGGCCGGTTAAGTACAGCGATATAGTGATTTTGCTGCGGACCACATCAGGCTGGGCGGAGGAATTTAAAAATATTCTTGAAAAAGAAGGAATTCCCGCCTATGTTTCATCCCAAACAGGATATTTTCAGGCAGTGGAGATTAAAGTGCTGCTGCAGTTTTTAAAAATTATAGATAATCCTTTACAGGATATTCCTCTTTATGGAACGCTGAAATCTTTCTTTGGAGGGTTTTCTGAAGAAGAAATTGCAGATTTGCGGAGTAAGGATAAGGAAAGTGCATTATTTGATCTACTTACTTCCTGTCAGGGAGATTTGCAGGAGAAGGTGCAGGATTTTTTAAATATGCTTGCCGGTTACAGGAGAAAAAGTGCATATACGCCTATCCACAAATTGATTCAGGACATTTTGCAGGACACAGGATATCTGGATTATGTGACTGCCAGGCCGGGAGGAGAGCGGCGCAGAGCCAATGTGGAGATGCTTTTAACCCGCGCAGCAGCCTTTGAGAATACCAGCTACTATGGTTTATTTCATTTTCTCCGGTACATAGAACAACTGGAAAAATATGAGGTGGACTACGGAGAAGCGGATGTACTTGATGAAAATGCAGATGTAGTGCGCATTATGAGCATCCATAAAAGCAAAGGCCTGGAGTTTCCCGTGTGTTTTGTTTCAGGGCTGTCCAAAAAATTTAACATGCAGGATACCAGCGGCAGACTGATTGCGGATATTGATCTGGGAGTGGGCGTAGATTATATCGACACCGGGCTTCGAATTAAGGGAAGCACCCTGAAAAAAAATGCAATGGCTCTTAAAATGAAACTGGATGCATTAGGGGAAGAGCTCCGTATTTTGTATGTGGCAATGACCAGGGCAAAGGAAAAGCTGATTCTTACTGCTATGGTACCTGACATGGAAAAGTTTAGGATGCAGATGGAGCAGAAAAAGGAATTTGAAAGTCAGGAAAATGCTCAGGGAGAAAAGGTGGCATTTTCCACGCTTGCCAGTGCAGGATGTTATCTGGATTTTATTTTTCCCAGTCTGTCAGAAGTAAAAATGATCGAGCCGGGAGAGATCCTTTTCAAAGATGTGAGAGACGCAGCGGAAGAGATGGGGCGCAGACAGAAGCTGCTTGCAAAGATCCGTCATACTGACCTGATGACTGATAAGGAAAATGAAATCATGACACAATTGTCAGACAAGTTTTCCCGAAGCTACCCTTACCAGTATTTATCCGGATTGTTTATAAAAACCACAGTGTCGGAATTAAAGAAAAAGAGACTGAATGATTTACCACAGCGGTCAATTGAAAGCGGAGGAGCAGATAGTGGAATGGAGACAAGTCTGGGAGACGCTTTTACGAAGACACTGTTTGAGGAGCCGGAAATTGTGCCCTATATTCCTTCCTTTATTGAAAGCAGAGAGGGAATGTCAGGGACAGACAGAGGAAGCGCTTACCATAAGGTTATGGAGCTTTTAGACTTTTCCCACTTTTTAAAATGGATGAATCCGGATGCAGATACAGAAAAAAGCAGAAGCCGGATAGAAAATACTTCGAAGGAGAGTGCAGTAGACAAAGAAGGAATCAGGGAGGAGCTGGCCCGCCAACTGGATCAGTTTGTAGAGTCGCAGGTTCTGGAAAAGCGGTGGCGGGAAAGTATTTCCCTGCCTAAAGTGGAAAAGTTTTTAAAAAGTCCTCTGGCATACCGGATGGCAAAAGCCGGGCAGGAGGGGAAGCTGAAAAGAGAGCAGCCTTTTGTTTTGGGACTTTCGGCTGATCGGCTGGGCGTACAGTTTCCCGAGACGGAGCAGGTGCTGATACAGGGAATCATCGATGTGTTTTTTGAAGAGGAAGGGGAGATTGTAGTAGCAGATTACAAAACAGACGCAGTTCATTCGGAAAAGGAACTGATAAAACGATATCAGATTCAGTTGGATTATTATGGCGAGGCATTAGCAAGACTGACGGGCAAAAAAGTAAAACAGAAAATCATATATTCTTTTGCACTTGGGAAAGAGATTATGTTATACTAAAAGCGAATCCAGAGGATTCTTAAGCCAGATAATATAATTATGAGGAGGAGATTCATATGAAACTAAAATTTGGCATTAAAGAAGTTGTTGCAATTGGTATTGGAACCGCACTGTTTGTTGCACTTACGGAAATTCAGATTCCTACCCCTATTCCCAATACATATTTACAGCCCGTATGGCGATTATGGCCTTTCTGGCAGCTGTTTTTGGGCCTGTTGTAGGCGCAGTCATCGGTCTTTTAGGACATGCGTTAGGGGATGCAATGTTTTATGGCAGCGTATGGTGGAGCTGGGTATTTCCTGATGCGGTGGTTGGCCTTGCAATCGGAATATTTGCAAAGAAATATGCCATTAAAGAAGGCGGTTTTGGAGATTCCAAAATGATTATTCACTTTAATGTAGTGCAGGTGATCGCCAATGCAGTTGCATGGATTGTTGTTGCGCCGATTCTGGATATTTTGATTTATGCAGAGCCTGTAAATAAGGTGTTTGTACAGGGTGCATGGGCATTTGTAGGAAACATTATCATTATCGGTATTCTGGGAACCTTGCTTTGTGCAGGATATTCTGCAGTTGGAGCAAAATCTTCCAGCCTGAAAAAAGAGGATTAAATAATATGGCGCCTATTATCGAGTTTAAAGATTTTTCATTTAAATATCGAGCGCAGACAGAACCCACGCTTAAGGACATTAATCTTGCGATTATGCCCGGAGAGAAGGTTTTGATCGCAGGCCCTTCCGGATCAGGAAAGTCAACACTGGCCCATTGTATCAATGGGCTGGTGCCTTTTTCTTATACGGGGGAAAGTACGGGAACTTTGCAGATTGCCGGGGAAGATCCGGCAAAACTTGGAATATTCGGTCTGTCCAAAATTGTAGGCACAGTGCTGCAGGATACGGATGGTCAGTTTATCGGTCTTACGGTAGCGGAAGATATTGCATTTGCTCTTGAAAACAATCTGGTGTCTCAGGAGGAAATGTTTAAAAAAGTGGATGAAGCGGCAGAGATGGTGGACGTGAAAAAGCTTCTTCACAATGCTCCGGGAGAATTATCCGGCGGTCAAAAGCAGCGGGTGTCTATGGCTGGCGTTATGGTGGATGACGTTGATATTCTGCTCTTTGACGAGCCATTGGCTAATCTGGATCCGGCTACCGGAAAGCGGGCCATAGATATGATAGACCAGATACAGAAAAAGAAGCAGAAAACCATTTTAATTATTGAACATCGTCTTGAGGATGCGCTTTACAGGGATGTGGATCGGATCGTGGTAATTGGAGAGGGAAGAATCGTTGCGGACACCACGCCGGCTGCGCTTTTAGCGACAGATATTTTAAACCGGCAGGGAATCAGGGAGCCTTTATATATTACTGCATTAAAACATGCCGGCTGTGTGATTTCTCCTGAGGATAATCCCCAGCATATTGAAACCATGAATTTGGAAGGATATAAAGCCTCTGTAAAAAACTGGTTTGAAAAAGCAGCGCCAAAGCCGGAGAAAAAAGAAACTTCTTCCATATTAAAGGTGGAAGATCTGTATTTTTCCTATCAGGAAGGAAAGCCTGTTCTTCAGCACATTCATTTTGATATTAAAAAAGGAGAAATGGTCAGCATTGTAGGGAAAAACGGGGCTGGAAAATCTACCCTTTCCAATTTAATCTGTGGTTTTTATAAGCCCTCCAGAGGAAAAATTCTTTTAAATGGAGAAGACATGGCGCCTCTTTCCATTAAAGAGCGGGGAGAAAGAATTGGGCTGGTGATGCAGAGTCCTAACCAGATGATTTCAAAGCCCATGATCTTTGATGAGGTTGCATTAGGGCTTGCGCTCCGGGGGGTGCCGGAAGAGGAAATAAAGGAAAGAGTTTATAAGACATTAAAAATCTGCGGCCTTTATCCTTTTAGAAACTGGCCGGTGTCAGCTTTAAGCTTCGGGCAGAAAAAAAGAGTTTCTATTGCATCCATTCTTGTAATGGATCCTCAGGTTCTGATACTTGACGAGCCTACTGCAGGACAGGATTACCGGCACTATACGGAAATCATGGAGTTTTTAAAGGAAATCAATGAAACCTGCGGCATTACCATTATCATGATTACCCATGACATGCATCTTATGCTGGAATATACAGATCGGGCGATTGTAATTGCAGACGGTCATTTGATTGCAGACGATACCCCGGCAAAGGTACTGACTAATGAAGAGGTTGCAGATAAGGCATATTTAAAGAAAACCTCTTTATATGATCTGGCCCTTAGCTGCCAGATTGATCAGCCTTTTGAATTTGTGGAGCGGTTCATTGCCTATGAACGGAAAAGCAGGATACAAAAGGAGGTAGGGGCGGATGTCTAAAATACTGGCTTATGAAGAAAAAGATACCTGGATTCACCAGTTAAGCGGAGTGAGCAAGCTGATTTTTTTCCTTCTCTGGTGCTTAACCAGTATGCTCACATATGATACCAGAATTTTAATTATTATGGTGATTTTCAGTCTGATTATTTTCAGGATATCAAAGACACAGTGGAAACAGGTAGGGGCTGTGTTTAAGATGATTATGTTGTTTCTGACGCTTAATGTGGTTGCAATTTTCATATTTTCTCCCGATCAGGGAACGCATATTTATGGAACAAGGACAGTTCTTTTCCATATTGCAGGGCATTATGATGTGACAAAAGAACAGCTTTTTTATGAATTTAATGTAATCATCAAGTATTTTACGGTGATTCCTGCAGTGTTTATGTTTTTGGTAACTACCAATCCAAGTGAATTTGCGGCATCCATGAACAAAATCGGGATCAGCTATAATGTGGGCTATGCCATTTCCATTGCATTGAGATATATTCCGGACGTGCAGGGGGAGTTTACCAAGATTAAACATGCCCAGGAGGCAAGGGGAATTGAAATGTCAGGCAAGGCATCCCTTTTTTCCAGAATTAAAAATACTTCCTCCATTATTTTTCCGCTGATTTTTTCCAGTATGGATCGAATTGATATCGTCAGCAATGCAATGGAGCTCCGGGGTTATGGAAAGCATAAGAAACGCACCTGGTATATGGAAAAGAAGCTGCGCAGAAACGATTACCTTACCATTGCCTTTTCAGTAATCTTTATGGTTGCGGCGTTAACTATCACCTTTGCCGACAGAAGCAGGTTTTATAATCCATTTGTGTAACAGACGTTTTTATGAATGTGGCGAACTGTTGCAAATTTTTTTAAGAATATCTTGACAAAGGCATAAATGTGGTTTATTTTTAATACGAATTAAATAACAATTCGCTAGGGGAGCGCAAGCTGAGATTGTGTGAGAGCCAGACATCTTTTACACTAACCCTCATTACTTGAACCGGATAATACCGGCGTAGGGAAGCAGATTTTTATAAATGTGGCAGTTTTATAACCATAAACAATGATTCAATAATTGTTTCATACCTTCTAACCAATAAAACTACCCATTTATGAAAGGAAAAGACTCCTCCTGCGATGAAAGCAAGGAGGTTTTTTTATGTCTATTTTTGTAACGGAAATCATTGATGAGGAATGGGGAAACTCTTTTCAACTGACGGGAATCGGCTATGGCGTACTGGTTGCGGTCATGCTGCTGATTCTTTTACTGGGCTGCGTTATCAGTAACGCAGATGGAAAGAAAAAAATTGGTACGAAACAGTTGGTATTTTCTGCAGCGGCAATGGCGCTTGCTATGGTGACAAGCGAGATCAAGCTGATAGATATGCCTATGGGCGGTTCCGTTACCCTCTGCAGTATGCTGTTTATCTGTCTGATCGGTTATTTGTTTGGACCTAGAACCGGACTGACTGCGGCGATTGCATACGGTTTTTTGCAGCTGGTTTCAAATCCCTATATCATCAGCATTCCACAAATGCTTACTGATTACATATTTGCCTTTGGCGCATTGGGACTTTCCGGACTGTTTTTTAATAAAAAGCAGGGGCTTTTGAAAGGATATTTACTGGGGGTTCTTGGAAGATTTTTCTTTACCTTTTTATCAGGGATGATTTTCTTCGGAAGCTATGCTGCAGGCTACAATATGACTGCACCGGTGTATTCTTTTGTGTACAATGGAGCTTACCTGGGACTGGAGGCTTTGATTACCTCCGTTCTTATCCTGCTTCCGCCTGTTTCCAAAGGAATTCTCAAGGTGAAAAGTATGGTAAGCGAGTAAAGAGAATCTCTAAACATCTTTACAAAAAACAACAAAAAATATATACTTAGAATATCGGGAATTTTAGTGAAATCATTTAAAATGACAGATTTAGGAGAGTATAAATGAGTGGAGTTTTAAAAGTGTTGACCGGTATTCTGGGAGTTATGGCAGTGGTGGCATGTCTGGCAACAGTCGGCATCATTGGCTATTCTTTAGCAGGAGGAGGAGAGAAGGGGAGTAAAGAAACTTCTCAAACTGTTGAAGAGTCAGCAGGCTCACAGCAGTCAGGAGTACCTACGACAGCGCCGGATATAGCGGAACCGGATGCGTCGGCAACTCCGGAGGTGAGAGAAACGCCAAGGCCTGTCAGCCAGGTGGAAAATTCAGAAAATCATGTACATGACTATGAAGAAAGTGTTGAAGAAAAAGCGACCTGTTATAAGGCAGGAAGGCTTAAGTACACTTGCGAGTGCGGCGATTCTTACTATGTGGATATTATGTCAACCGGGCATGTGCCGGATGACTGGGAAGTAGTCCGGGTACCCACTGCGGACAGAGAAGGACTGCGGGTAAAGAAATGTATTTACTGTGACGACATTATAGCCCAGGAAAGCATCCCTTTTGAAAGCGAAGAAGAAGGGGAAGGTTCCGGCACGGGAACTTCAAATAAACCGGATGCATCACATGTTCATCAATATACATCTACAATAGAAAGAGAAGCAACCTGTATTTTAGCAGGACTTAGAAAATATACCTGCAGCTGCGGCAATTTCTATACGGAAATGATACCTGCTGACGGTCATGTGGCAACAGACTGGACAGTAGTGGAGGAACCTACAACAACGCGAATGGGAAGGGAACAGAGAACCTGTAATGTGTGCGGAGTCGTGCTGGATTCAAGGCCGGTTAATGTACTGACATCAAGTCCTTCTTCCTCCGCAGATGCAAATGCAAGCGCCGGATCCAGTGCATCGGCAAGGCCCAGTGCAACCGCAAGGCCAAGCACAAGTCCGGGTGCTTCTGCCAGCGCAGGCTCATCTACAAGCCCTTCATCGGGGCCAACACCGCATCAGCACAGTTTTCGGTCTTATGTGTTGAAAACAGCAAACTGCTCGGAAAAGGGAATTATTTCCTATGTGTGCAGTTGCGGAAGCAGCTATGCAGAGAATATTGATAAGGACTTAAATAATCATACGTTTCGGGCTGTGGTGATACCTGCGACCAAAGAAACACAGGGGTATACAGCTTATACCTGCGTCAGGTGCAATTTCAGCTACTTTGATAATTATACGCCTGCAATAGGCAGATAAATGAAATGGAAAAATAAATGGAGAGTGTGTGCGAAAGCGCACACTCTTTTTAGATGTCTTTAGAAGCATGTCGGAATCTCTTCCTATATGAATGGAATAATCCTTTTGCACCCTGCATATAAAATCATAGGAGATTAAGTAAGCTTTAGAAATATGGAGGTCGCTATGTATGCAGCTAAAAACACGACAGAGGTGATAAGGGCGTTAGAAAGCAGCAGTGAAAAAGGTCTTTCCCAGATGGAGGCGGAGGCAAGAATACAAAAATATGGGACAAACCAGCTTAAAGAGCAGAAGAAAAAGGGAGCAATCGCTCTTTTTATGGAGCAGCTTAATGATCCGCTGATTTATATTTTAATGGCGGCAATAGCAATTTCCCTGTTTTTAAAGGAAGCCGGAGATGCGGCGATTATAGCGGCAGTTATCTTTTTAAATTCAGTGGTAGGGGTAATACAGGAGGACAAGGCCCGTAAGGCTATCGAGGCCTTAAAGCAGTTGTCCAGTCCCAAAGCGCTGGTTATGCGTGAGGGAGAAAAATATGAAATACCAGGCAGCAGACTGGTGCCCGGAGATATTGTATATCTGGAGGCAGGAAGGCAGGTGCCTGCGGATCTTCGGCTTTTGACTGCAGTCAACCTGAAAATAGAGGAATCCGCATTTACAGGCGAGTCTGTTCCGGTGGACAAGACTACCCGGGAACTGCCGGAGAATGTGACAGGAATAGGGGATAAGACCAATATGGCCTATATGTCCACAACTGTTACCTATGGCAGGGGAGAAGGGATTGTTACAGCTACGGGAATGGAAACGGAAATAGGCAGAATTGCAGGCCTGATTGATGGCGGCAGCAATGAAATGACTCCCCTGCAGAAAAGACTGGCAGATATGGGAAAACTGCTCAGCATGGTTGCAGTGAGCGTATGTGCCTTTTTATTTTTAGTGGCAGTGCTGCAGCGCAGGGACATTGGAGATATGCTTCTTACTGCAATTTCTCTTGCTGTGGCGGCGGTGCCGGAGGGCCTGGCGGCAATTGTAACAATTGTGCTTGCATTAAGCGTGTCCCGAATGGTAAAGGTAGGGACCATTGTCAGAAAACTTCCTTCCGTTGAAACGCTGGGAGCTGTAAATACAGTGTGTTCCGATAAAACAGGCACACTCACCCAAAACAGAATGAAGGTGGAAGAATGTTATCTGGACGGAGAGATTATTAAGGAAAAAGAATTAAATGACCGGGACTGTGGTTTGTTTTGGGAGGCATGCACCTTATGTAATGATGCTGTAATAGGGGATAAAAGACTGGGCGATCCCACAGAGCTTGCACTCCTTGATCTGGCGAAAGAGCATGGTTTTGATAAGGCGGAAATGGAAGGAAAGATGCCCAGAATAGATGAGCGTGCTTTTGATTCGGAGAGGAAGCGGATGACCACCGTTCATAAAAACGGACAGGGGAAAATTGCCTACATAAAAGGGGCGGCAGATGAAATGATCGACCAATGCCAGAGCATATGGATGCATGGAAGGGAAATGACCTTTTCTTCTAAAGCAAAAAAGGAGGCAAAGGCTGCGGTGGAGGAGATGGCTGGCAGGGCTTATCGGGTTTTGGCTGTGGCGGCCAAAAGAAAAGGAGACTTAAAGGACGAAAAAAACATGACCTTTTTAGGGCTGGTGGGGATGATTGATCCTCCAAGGCAGGAGGCAAAAGGCGCGGTGGAAAGCTTTCAAAGAGCCCATGTGGATACGGTTATGATTACAGGCGACCATATAGATACTGCCTTTGCAATTGCAAAAAAGCTTGGGATTGCAAAAGAAAAAAAGGAATGCATGACAGGTGCGGAAATAGATGAACTGTCCGGCAGGGAGTTTGGAGAGCGGGTGGAAAAGATTCATGTATTTGCCAGAGTTTCTCCGGAACATAAGGTGCGTATTGTGGAGGCACTAAAATCAAGGGGCAAGGTAGTCGCCATGACAGGGGACGGGGTAAATGATGCTCCTTCGTTAAAGGCAGCGGATGTGGGTATTGCAATGGGAAAGGAAGGAACGGATGTAGCGCGCAGTGCAGCGGATCTGGTTCTTACAGATGATAATTTTGCTACCATAGAAAAAGCCATGAAGGAAGGCAGGGGAATTTACGAGAATATCCGCAAGACCATTTTATTTTTGCTTTCTTCCAACTTTGGAGAAATTATTACCATGCTGGCGGCAGTGCTGGCCGGTTTTCCGGTTCCCTTAAAAGCCAGCCATATTCTCTGGATTAATCTGATTACCGATTCCCTTCCGGCGCTTGCCCTTGGAATGGACAAAAATGACGGTGATGCATTAATGAAGGAGCCTCCAAGGAAAAGCACGGATGGTCTTTTTTCACATGGCGGATTGGCCTGTACGTTGTGTTATGGCGTGGTAATAGGCATTATCAGCCTGCTGGCATTTTTGACAATTCCCTATATGGAGCTTACAAAAGAAGGACTTCCCATTACCATACAGAATCTGGAAAAGATTTTAAGGCTTGAGCCGGTGTTATTCAGAGCACAGACACATGCGTTTACCGTACTTGGAATGAGTCAGCTTATGCATGCAATTGGCATGAGAGACGTAAACAAATCCGTATTTAAAATGAAGCATTTGGACAATCCCTATATGCTTTTGGCATGGGGAGTGGGAATTGCCCTGCAGGCTCTGGTAACGGAAATTCCCTATTTTGTATCACTTTTTGGAACCAGCAGACTGAGTCTTTCGGAATGGCTGATACTTGGAGCCTTATCCAGTATGCCTCTTTTGATTCATGAACTTTTAGTACTTTCAGAAGCGTTACAGAAAGGAGCCGGAGAAATCAGTTTAAAAAAGGCGGTAGAAAGCGAGGATCATAAGAATGAGGCCCCCCAGCCAGGTGAAGCGGTGTGAGCTTTTTTCTGCAAGAAGGCTTCCTGTCAAAATCCCCAGTTTGATGGAAACAAAATGAATTGCAGTTGTAATAAGGAGCAGTACAAAAACAGGCAGGGGGAGTGCGCCGGTGCAAAGCCCTGCGGAAATATTGTCAACGGAAAGGGCAAAGGCAAGGAGGGCAGCTTCTTTTCCTGAGAGAATCGCCTTATTTTCTTTATTAACTTTTTCTGAAATTGTGTCGGTGGTAAGCCCATGTGTTTTTAAATGAAGCCGGGGCAGAGCATCATAAAATTTGTATAGGGAAAGCAGAAACAGAACGAAAAAGGAGATTCCTTTTGTAAGGCCGGCAGGAATCAGTCCCAGAATAAAATTTCCGGCAAGCATGGAGGCTGTCAACATGGAGCCTGACAACAGGGCTATGATAATAAGAGAAGGAAATGGGACAGAAACCTTCCCCATTCCATAGGAAAATCCTGCTGCAAAAGCGTCCAGGGATAGCACTATAACCAATAGTATAAAAAAATATATTGAAATCGTCATGATAGATGACCTTATTTGTTTGCTATATCATATTCTGGTATGGTATAATTTGACTACGATAATTGAAAAATTTTGTCGTCACAGGCAGAAGAAAGGTGTGGAAAGGTCATGGCGAAAACAAAAGTATGTGTATTAGCCGGAAAAACAGGCGCCAAAGAGTACTCCATTTTAGAGAAACACGCCAGTCAGGGATGTAACATTGCATTTATGGACAAGAACAAAGAGCTTGGCAGGATGATTAAAGAAGAGCTGGAAAATGTATATCATGTACCTGTATTCTTTTTTCATGGTGATATAAGCAGTGAAGAAGACAGGGATATCTTTTTTGCCGCTGTAAAGGAAATGTTTGGAAAAACAGATTATATAATTTGCAGAAGTGAATGATCGGAGGGAGCAGAATGAAACTTACTTTTGTGGGAGCAGCTCATGAGGTAACAGGAAGCTGTCATTATTTGAATGCCTGCGGAAAGCATATTCTGGTGGATTATGGTATGGAACAGGGGATAAATTCCTTTGAAAACTGTGAACTTCCGGTGCAGGAAGCGTTGATTGATTATGTGCTTTTAACTCATGCCCATATCGATCATTCAGGCATGATACCAAGACTGGCAGCAAGGGGATTTCGGGGACAGATCTTTACGACGCAGGCATCTGCAGATCTTTGCAGCATTATGCTTCGGGACTGTGCCCATATTCAAATGCAGGAAGCGGAATGGAAAAACCGGAAGGCAAAACGCAGTAAGGGAATTGAGGTAAGTGAGCCGGAATATACCATGCAGGATGCGGACGCGGCAATTAAAAGAATTGTTCCCTGTGCATATGATGAGTTGATAACACTCTGTGAGGGGATACAGATCCGGTTTACGGATGTGGGGCATCTTTTAGGTTCTGCCAGCATTGAAGTGTGGGCAACGGAAGAAAATATTACTAAAAAAATCGTTTTTTCAGGGGATATTGGAAATAAGGATCATCCTTTAATCAAATCACCCAGTATGACAGAAGAAGCGGATTATGTGGTGATGGAATCCACCTATGGGGACAGGCTGCACTCCAGCAAACATCCGGATTATGTAAAGGAACTGGCAGCCATTTTGCAGGAAACCTTTGACAGAGGCGGAAATGTGGTAATTCCTTCCTTTGCAGTGGGAAGAACCCAGGAAATTTTATATTTTCTGCGCAAAATAAAGGAAGACGGGTTGGTAAAGAATCATTATAATTTTCCTGTCTATGTGGACAGTCCGCTGGCAGTGGAAGCTACCGGTATTTTTCATAAAAATGAAAACAGCTGCTTTGACGAGGAGGCTATGGCTCTGGTGAAAAAAGGGATTAATCCCATCTCATTTCCGGGACTGCGCCTGTCCATAACCAGTGACGAGTCAAAGGCTATTAACTTTGAAACCACGCCCAAGGTAATTATTTCTGCTTCCGGCATGTGTGAGGCAGGGCGGATCAGGCATCATTTAAAGCATAATTTATGGAGGCCCGAATGTACCATTCTTTTTGTAGGCTATCAGGCGGTAGGCACGCTGGGAAGAGTTTTGATAGAAGGGGTGCAGGAGGTGAAGCTGTTTGGGGAAACCATAGACGTGCATGCATCTATTAAGACGCTTGTAGGACTTTCCGGCCATGCTGACAAAAGCGGACTGATTGAATGGATTACTGCCTTTAAGGAAAAGCCAAGGCGTGTATTTATTGTGCACGGGGAGGATTCGGTGTGTAAGTCATTTGCAGAATGCCTCCAGGTGGAGTATGGAATCAAGGCGTACGCGCCTTACAGCGGTACGGAGTTTAATCTGATTACAAATAAACTGGAATATGAGGCAGTGCCCATTCCAGTACGCAAAAAGACTAAGACGGTATCTGATGTATTTGCCCGTCTGCGCGCGGCAGGGCACAGACTCCTTGCAGTGATTCAAAAGAACGAGGGCAGTTCCAATAAAGATCTTGCAAGGTTTGCGGATCAGATTAATTCCCTTTGTGATAAGTGGGAAATATGAGAAGAATTTCTAAGGCGTCAAGGTACGCCGCCTAAGAAATTCTAAGTCTCATATATGAAAATGCCCGCTAACGGGCATTTTCTGCATGTGTTTTATTGCTGTATAGCAGTTTAAAATGTTGCTTAAGATTTTCTAAGTTTCACACCGGAAGAATCGCAAAGGAAGCGATTCTTCCATTGTTTGGGCCCGCTGGCGGGCATTTTCTGCATACTTTTGATATTTAGAAAAAATGACGAAGGAGAGTGGGCATGAGCAGGGCTGATGAAATTTTTATAGCTATGTGCAGAGATATTCTGAATAACGGAACCAGTACGGAGGGGGAGAAGGTTCGTCCTCATTGGGAGGATGGCACGTCTGCATACACGATTAAAAAATTCGGAGTGGTTAACAGGTATGACCTTTCTGAAGAATTCCCTATTATGACACTTCGGAGGACGGCCCTTAAGAGCGCTACAGATGAAATGCTCTGGATCTGGCAGCAGAAGTCCAATAATATTCATGATCTTCACAGTCATATCTGGGATGAATGGGCGGATGAGGAAGGCTCCATAGGAAAAGCATATGGGTATCAGATGCAGGTGAAGCATCAATATAAGGAAGGAATGATGGATCAGGTAGACAGGGTGATCTTTGATCTGAAAAATAATCCATTCAGCAGAAGGATTATGACCAATATTTATGTGCATCAGGACCTGCACGAAATGAATCTGTACCCCTGTGCTTACAGTATGACTTTTAATGTTACCCAGAAAAAGGGGGAGGACAGGCTTACTTTAAATGCCATTTTGAATCAGCGCTCTCAGGACGTGCTTACAGCCAACAATTGGAATGTTGTGCAGTATGCGGTGCTGGTTCATATGCTGGCGCAGGTGTGTGATATGAATGTGGGAGAACTTGTGCATGTGATTGCGGATGCACATATTTATGACAGACATATTCCGCTGGTAAAGGAATTAATTGATAGGAAGCCTTATCCGGCTCCTTCCTTTTGGCTGAATCCTGAAATCAGGGATTTTTATCAGTTTACCAGAGACGACGTAAAAGTAGAAAACTATCTGACAGGAGAACAGATTAAAAATATTCCTGTTGCCATATAGACAGAAAGGATAAAAGGCAGATGAATTTAATTGTTGCAGTAGATGAAAACTGGGGCATCGGAAACAAAAATGATCTTTTAATCAGAATTCCGGCTGATCAGAAAATGTTCCGTCAGGAGACCACCGGAAAGGTAGTGGTGTTGGGAAGAAAAACCCTGGAAACCTTTCCTCAGGGGCTTCCCCTTAAAAACCGGACCAATATTATTTTATCAACAAATCCATCTTATCAGGTGAAGGATGCAGTGGTAGTCCACAGCGTGGAGGAGCTGCTTAAGGAATTGGAAAAATATAATACGGAAGATATTTATATTATAGGAGGAGAAAGCATTTACAGACAAATGCTTCCCTACTGTGACGTAGCCCATGTGACAAAAATTGATTATGGCTACACTGCAGATGCATATTTCCCGGATCTTGATAAGATGCCTGAATGGGAGATTACAGCAGATTCTGAGGAGCAGACCTACTTTGACATTACCTATCACTTTTTAAAGTATGAACGCACCGTAACAGTTTAGCCAAGGACGCTGCATTTGCTGCAAGGTCTGTGAGAACGCATAAAGGCAGGAGCAAACGCGTCTATTGACTTTTCACATAAAAAGTATAATAATAAAAAACAAAAGTTTGTAAGGAGCACAAAGGGATGGAGAAGAAAAATATTGACTGGTCAAATCTTGGATTTGATTACGTAAAGACAGACTACAGATTTGTAGCTGACTATAAGAATGGCGCATGGGAAGAAGGCGCTTTAACAGAAGATGCAAATGTGGTAATCAATGAATGTGCCGGTGTTCTGCAGTATGCACAGACAATTTTTGAGGGAATGAAGGCTTATACTACAGCAGATGGCCGAACAGTTACGTTCCGTCCTGATTTAAACGCAGAGAGAATGGAACAAAGTGCGGCAAGACTGGAAATGCCGGTTTTTCCTAAGGAAAAATTTGTAGAAGCAGTGCTTAAAACCATCAAGGCAAATGAAGCCTATGTGCCTCCTTATGGAAGTGGTGCAACTTTATATGTGCGCCCTTATATGTTTGGAAGTAATCCTGTGATTGGCGTTAAGCCGGCAGATGAATATCAATTCAGAGTGTTTACCACTCCGGTAGGGCCTTATTTTAAAGGTGGAGTTAAACCATTGACTATCAGAGTCAGTGATTTTGACAGGGCAGCTCCCAATGGCACAGGACATATTAAAGCAGGACTGAATTATGCAATGAGTCTTCATGCAATTGTGGATGCTCATAAGCAGGGGTATGATGAAAATATGTATTTGGATGCAGCTACCAGAACAAAGGTGGAAGAGACAGGAGGCGCTAATTTCCTGTTTGTCACAAAAGAGGGAAAGGTAGTGACGCCTAAGTCGGGCAGTATTCTTCCTTCTATTACAAGGCGTTCTCTGGTACAGGTTGCAAGGGAATATCTGGGACTGGAAGCTGAGGAGAGAGAAATTTATCTGGAGGAATTGAATGATTTTGCCGAGTGCGGCTTATGCGGTACAGCGGCGGTAATTTCTCCGGTAGGGAAAATCGTGGATCATGGCAAAGAAATCTGCTTTTCCAGCGGCATGACAGAAATGGGGCCTGTTACCAGGAAATTATATGAAACGCTTACAGGCATCCAGATGGGAACCATCAAGGCACCGGAAGGATGGGTTGTGGAAGCAGGCTGATCGTGAAAGCGCAGATAAGAAAGATTGCTGCTTTATGCGGCTGAACATCTTTATGTGAAACAATGGATGTTGTGCGCTGCAGCATCCTTATATAAAGGCATTCAAGCCTGTTGGTTTGAATGCCTTTAAAGCAATAAAAAAGAAAAATATTTTTATGGAGGAATTTGAGTGGAAGCAAGAGAGGTATTAGAGCAGGTAAAAGCAGGTATCATTTCGATAGAAGAGGCGGAAAAATATTTTAAAAAGCAGCCCTTTGAGGAGCTTGGATATGCCAAGCTGGATACCCACAGGCAGATGCGTTCCGGATTTCCGGAGGTGGTATTCTGCAGTGGAAAACCGGATCAATATCTTGTAAGTATTTTTAAGAGACTGTATGAGGAAAATGGTGAAGTGCTTGGAACCAGAGCACAGGTTGCTCAATATGAGCTGGTAAAAGAAGTGCTGCCTCAGGTATCTTTTGATGAAGTATCCCATATTCTTAAGGTGGAAAAGGAAGGGAAGATACGTCAGGGGAAAATAACAGTCTGTACAGCAGGCACGGCAGATATTCCGGTGGCGGAAGAAGCTGCTCAGACAGCGGAGTACTTTGGTTCTAACGTTGAAAGAATTTATGATGTGGGAGTCAGCGGACTTCACAGGCTTTTGTCCAAGCTGGATGAAATACAGGAAGCCAACTGTGTGATTGCAGTTGCCGGAATGGAGGGCGCCCTGGCAAGTGTAATCGGAGGGCTTGTCAGCAGGCCGGTTATTGCAGTCCCCACTTCCGTAGGCTACGGGGCAAGTTTAAACGGTCTTTCGGCGCTTCTTACCATGATTAATTCCTGTGCAAATGGGATTGCTGTGGTCAATATTGACAATGGTTATGGCGCCGGTTATATTGCGACGCAGATTAACAGACTTGGATATTTGGAGAGGATAAAATGGGACAGACACTATATTTAGAATGCAGCAGTGGAATCAGCGGTGATATGACAGTAGCTGCATTATTGGACCTGGGAGCAGATGAAAAGGTACTGAGAAAGGCATTGGAAAGCCTTCCGGTACAGGGATTTGGAATAGAGATCAGCAGAGTAAAGAAATCGGGACTGGACACCTGTGATTTTAATGTAAAACTGGACAGACAACATGAAAATCATGACCATGACATGGAATATCTGCATGGGCATCATCATGGAAACGAAGCAGATGAGCATGACCATCATCATGGAGACGAAGCACATGAGCATGGACATCATCACAAAGAGGCGGCGCACGTACATGGGCATCATCATCACAAAGACGAGGAACATGAGCATCATGCGCCACATGAGCACAGAGGACTTCCGGAAATTGAAACAATAATCAGAAAGGCCGGAATCAGCGACCACGCCAAGACAACAGCCTGCCGCATTTTTCAGATTTTGGCAGAGGCAGAGGCCAAAGCACATGGAACTTCTGTGGAGCAGGTGCATTTTCATGAGGTGGGAGCAGTGGATTCTATTGTAGACATTGTCGCAGTTTCAGTATGTCTGGATAATCTGGATGTGGATCATGTGATTGTTCCCGGCATATGCGAAGGGAGTGGAACAGTAAGATGTCAGCATGGCATTCTGCCAATACCGGTTCCGGCAGTGGCTAACATTATGGAGACTTATCAACTGCCTGTCAGGATGACGCAGGTGGAGGGAGAATTAGTGACGCCTACGGGAGCAGCAATTGTCGCTGCCATAAAGACCGGACAGGCGCTTCCGGAACAGTTTACCATTAAAAAGACTGGAATGGGTGCAGGAAAGCGCAGCTATGAACGTCCCAGTATTCTTCGGGCAATGCTGATAGAAAAAGAGGAAGATGAAAAGAGTACAGCACAGGGGGGAAAAGATACAATTTATAAGCTGGAAACTAATATAGACGACTGTACCGGAGAAATGCTGGGGTATGTTATGGACCGGCTTATGGAAGCAGGTGCGAGAGATGTTCATTTCCTTCCTGTTTATATGAAGAAAAACAGACCGGCCTATGAATTGGCAGTGATCTGTGATGAATGCAGGCTCAGGGAGCTGGAACAGATTATTTTTGAGGAGACAACTACCATAGGGATACGCCGGGCAAAGATGGATCGCACTGTTTTGCAGAGGGAAGATGCCAGTGTGATGTTGAAAGAAGGAGAGCTTAAAGTGAAAAAATGTACGCTTCCTGATGGAAAGGTGCGTTTTTACCCTGAATATGACAGCGCTGCCTCAATTGCAAAAAAGGCGGGAGTTTCCCTGGGACAGATTATAGAGGAATGCAGGCATATCTGCGAATAATATTTTGACAAAATGAGGAATTTATGTGTGATTATTCTTTAAAAAAAGAACGACTTCTATTAAAAATAAATGAATATGCCAGACAGAATGTGATTGTTGCTTTTTCAGGAGGGGTGGATAGTACACTTTTGCTGAAAATCGCCTGTGAAATGGCGAAAAAGGAAGGAACAAAGGTTTATGCAGTTTCCATGCAGACCAGGCTTCATCCAATGGGTGAAATAGACGAAGCAAAAAGAACATGCAGAGAGCTGGAAGTGGAGCATGTTGTGATTTCCATAGACGAGCTTAAGGAAGCAGGGATTATGAATAATCCTGTAAACCGCTGCTACCTGTGTAAAAAATTTCTTTTTAAGAGAATAAAGGATTTGGCAGCAGAGCTTGGAATCAGCAGTATTTTAGAGGGAACAAACGAAGACGATCTTCATGTGTACCGTCCCGGAATCAAGGCGCTTAAGGAGCTTGGAATTAAAAGCCCTCTGGCGGAAGCTGGGATTACAAAAGAGGAAGTGAGGAAGCTGGCTTTAGAATATGGTTTGAAAGCTGCCTCAAAGCCATCAACTCCCTGTCTGGCAACAAGGTTTCCTTATGGAACGGAGCTTACCTGGGAAGATATGGAACGTGTGGAAAAGGGAGAAGCATATCTCAAAAGTTTTGGTTTACATAATGTAAGAATTCGGGCTTATGGAAAAACTGCAAGGATAGAAGTGGACGAGTCAGCCTTTACTGAAATACTGGATCATAGACAGGATTTGATTGTCCGTCTAAAGGAGCTGGGATTTGTCTACATTACATTGGATTTGGAAGGATTTCGTTCAGGAAGCATGGATGTGGGAATTGATGGTTAAAATGTAAGAATACCATGATATAAATTTAACTTATATTACGTATAATAAATATTGATTTTACTTATGATTCCTGCTGAGGTATAATCGTAAAGTAAGAGACTGATAATAAAAGCAGGTTTTTACAACCTGCTTTTACTAACATAAGAATGGCTGGCGGAGCCAGACATTTGTTGTTTAACATAAGGATGCAGGAGGAAAATTTAAAATGGTCAAAGCGGTAGTTGGAGCTAATTGGGGTGACGAGGGAAAAGGCAAAATAACGGATATGCTGGCACAGCAGGCGGATATTATTATCCGTTTTCAGGGAGGTGCCAATGCAGGTCATACGATTGTAAACAAATACGGAAAATTTGCATTGCATACACTTCCTTCTGGTGTGTTTTATAATCATACCACAAGTATTATCGGGAATGGAGTGGCATTAAATATTCCACTGCTTTTTAAGGAAATTAAATCTATTACGGATAGAAATGTGCCAATGCCCAAAATTCTGGTATCGGACAGAGCACAGATGGTAATGCCCTATCATATTTTGCTTGATCAGTATGAAGAAGAAAGACTTGGCGGCAAATCTTTTGGTTCCACCAAATCGGGGATTGCACCTTTTTACTCGGATAAATATGCGAAAATCGGTTTTCAGGTGAGTGAGCTTTTTGATGAAGAAGTGTTAAAGGACAAGGTGGAGCGGGTTTGTGAGCAGAAGAACATTTTGTTCCAGCATATGTATCATAAGCCTTTAATTGATCCGGAGGAACTGCTTGAAACACTGCATGAATATAAAAAAATGGTGGAGCCTTATGTTTGCAATGTGTCTCTGTATCTGGATCGGGCGCTCAAAGAAGGGAAAACCATTTTGCTGGAAGGACAGCTTGGTACCTTAAAAGATCCGGATCA
>VSNT01000089.1 GCA_009774465.1 Lachnospiraceae bacterium | reverse complement strand
GTTTCTGCTAGGGCTGGTGTCTGTCTGTGGCTTTTTAACTCAGTATTATTTCGCCGTGTTTGCTTTTTTTGTGGCGGCAGCATTTATGTTAAAGCAGTTAGTTCGTGGAAATCTGAGAAAAACTCTGCTTTTTTTCCTGACAGAAGCAGTCAGTGCGGGTTGCGGAATTGCTCTTTTCCCCGCATCATTGAAGCATCTTTTTGAGGGGGATAAGGGGAAAGAAACAATTTCCTTAGCGCAAAATGCAGGAAAGCAATTATTGTTCCGCTGTAAGGAATTTGCCAAACTGATTTCTCTGGATTTTTTCGGGTGTGAATGGGGAATAGCTGTTCTTTTTTGTATTATCTCGGTGGCATTTTGTGTATGTTTTTTTCATAAGAAAAGTGAGATAAACAAACGTCTCTCTCAGTGGAGCCTTTTATTTTCTGGAACTGCCGGATATTTCCTGGTTATCTCCGTATTAGCTACGGAAGTGACAAACAGGCTGCAGTTTCCAAGCAGATATCAGTTTCCCATATATCCCATGCTGGTACTGTGCGTGGTGATTGTGGCGGACAGTCTCTGTGTTACCCGACCGGTGAAATATGTGTTTGGCACTCTGGCGGCAGTCTTTTTGGTTCAGACAATTTGCTTATATAATCAGGGGGCGGTGTCTTTTCTTTACAAAGGGTATGAAGCAGCGCTGGAAGAAGCAGGAGAAATTGCAGAAGGCGTTTATGTGACAGCTGGCGATCATCTGGTAATCAACGACTGTCTGTTCCTGATGCAGCAAAAGGAAGTTTATGTAACGGAAGAAAGCAGCGTGAGCAGCCTGGCTAAAGAACTGGAAGGGAAAGAGATTGACAGGTTGACAGTTTATGTAAATCTTTATTTTGACCAGCAGAAGATAGCAGAGCAGGTGGCGGATAGTCTGGGAATGGAATCTGTGGAATTATTGTACGATAATACTTACACCAAAATATATTTGCTGCGTTCTGTCAGGTAATGGGAGCATAATGCAGGTATTGTATGTATGATGCTTTCCCATAAAATTTACATAAATCAATATGGGGTGCGTCAAAGCATCTTTAGGGTAGAAGAAGCACGTGCGGAAATTGTGCAGGGAACCTCGACTGTTTTTAGGTCAGAGGAAGGATCTTTGATCCTCTCCAGCATAAGTCTGGCGCATTGACGTCCGATTTCCTCGGAATCAATCCGGATTGTGGTGATTGGGGGGTATAAAGTTTCGGCAAGCGTAACGTTCTCATCCCAGCCCCAGTCATCAGAACCGCATAGCCCCACGTCACCGGGAATAGACAAAAATTCCCTCTGCAGGCAGCTAAGCACATGAAAAGTGGTCATGGTATTGATGCAGATAATGACCGGCTTTTCATCAGGAGAAACAGTGGACAAAAAGCTGCGTATCTGTGAACGGGTATTGGGAATATCATTTATGTGTATGGTATAAATGTCATTTTTACTTGAAAATCCATAAATCTGTTCCACTGCCTTCATATAGCCTTCAATTTTTCTGAAGCGGGAAGAAATATCCTGCCAGACTTGAGTAAACATTGCCAGCCGGGTGAATCCCTGGGTGTGCAGATGCTTTATCAGCTCCAGCATGGAGTTTTCGGACTCAAAGGTGGCAATATCAAATTTGTAGTCGCGGATATATCTGTCGCAGAGAACAATAGGGATATTTTTGGCAGCATATTCAATTAAATATTTATTATTATAGGAGGAGGTGTTGATGATCAGACCGTCTACTCCCCGGGCAACTAAAGTGGAAACTACTTCTCTTTCCGTTTCTTCCGTATCATTGCTGTCCATAAATAAAGCAGTATAGCCGTGCCTGCGCAGTTCTGCCCCACAGGAGGATATGATGGCAGAGGACCAGGGGCTTTTAATATCGGATATGACAACGCCGATCATTCGGGTTTTGTGGCTTTTTAAAGCACGCGCAAATTCACTGGGGTTATAATCACTAAGCTCAATCACTGCTTTGATGCGTTCGGCTGTTTTCTTGCTCATAAGATCCAGTCTTCCGTTTAAATAACGGGATACGGTGGTTTTGGAAACACCTACCGCATTTGCAATTTCATTGATTGTTACTTTTGAACCTTTTGGAACCATAGCGCCTCCTGAGTATATGTAAAATTGTGTACTGGTTTCATTAACTGTATCCAATTAAATAATAGTTTAACATACCGATTGTATATTTTCAATATCTTTTTATACAAGGAAAGGTGAACAATATGTATAAATGCGTAAATTAAGTATGGACAAATCCTGGAAAGGATGTTATACTAAAAACAGAAATGCTTCCTGGAAAGCATTATTTTTATAAAACATTATGAAACCGGTACACATAAAGTTGATAAATATGAAAGGAGGAACGGTTGATGAATCAGGAAAAAGAAAAGAAGCTTAAAGAAGTTCTCTACTCAGGCATTTTGTGTGATGTGCTTGACGGTATGGGATACAGAAATCAGTCCATTGGCATGGTAATGAAACCTCTTTTGGACGAAACAGTCATTTTTGGCCCTGCTTTTACAAGCATTGGCACAGAGGTTTATTCCATGCCTGAAAATCCCCTTATCGCACAGTGCAGGGTGGTAGATCAGTTAAAGGAAGGAGAGGTCTATATTTTAAAGACCAGAGGCGCTTATAACTGCGCGGTATTTGGGGAGTTATTTGCAACTGCTGTTCAAAAGAAAGGCGGTTCGGGTGTGCTCCTTGACGGTATGGCCAGGGATATGAAGGAACTGAAAAAAATGCAGTTTCCGCTTTTTTACAGAGGCACAGATCCCAAAACTTCCAAAGGACGCTGTGAAATCAATGAGTGCCAGGTTCCAGTGGAAATTGAAGGTGTTACGATTTTTCCAGGGGATTATATTTTTGGCGACATGGACGGTATTGTTGTAATTCCAAAGGCTCTTGCCGAGGAAGTGTTTGACAGAGCATTAGAGACCATTGAAAAGGAAAATCAGGTTCGAAACGGGCTTGCAAATGGTCAGTCTTTGGAGTATGTTTATACTGAGATTGGTGCAATTTAATTTTTTTGCACTGGTTGTTAACCGATAAACATAAAATGGAAATTCTGGAAAATATTACAATGCTGGGAGCAAGGTTGAAGGAAAAGCCTTTCAACCTCCCTGAATTGAGGGCCCGCTAAAGCGGGCGGACGGGAGCACAGATGAACAGTAAAGAAGAAAAACTGGTTATGATTTTAAAAAATCAGGTAAGGCCGGCGCTGGGATGTACGGAACCGGGAGCAATTGCGCTGGCAGTTGCGAGGGCAAAGGAGCTGCTGGGTGAGCCGGTGATAAAGATGAATGTGAGTGTGGACAAGAACGTGCTGAAAAACGGTATGGGAGTCGGTATACCGGGAACGAAGGAGCATGGAAATGCCTTCGCAGCAGCCCTTTCCGTGGTATGCGGTAAATCGGAATATGGGCTTGAGGCATTAAAGGATGTGAATGAAGAAGCAATTTTAAAAGCAAAACAGCTTTTGGATGAGGGACAGGTAGTTATGCTTTTTAATAAAGATGCTTCCTGTCTGGAAATAACTGCACAGGCGGTAGGCGCTGTCCACAGCGCCCAGGTGGTAATTTATAGAAACCATACTAATATTGCAAGGGAAGAGAAAGACGGAGCGGTATTGTTTGATAATGTGCAGGCGGCAGCCTGTCCTGAGACGGTTCCTATAGAAGCTTCTCTTCAGGAACAGATTCAGGATTACAGCATACAGGAATTAATTGATCTGGCTAAGACGATTCCCGCAGAAGCGTTTGATTTTATCAAAGATGGAATGCAAATGAACATGTGTATTGCAAAAGCCGGACTGGAGCACAGTGTTGGAGTTGGTATTGGCCATTTCATGATGGCTCAGGGCGAAAAAACACTGAAAGGAAAGGCGAAGGCTTACACTGCCGCAGCCTCGGAAGCCAGAATGGCAGGCTGGCCTTTGCCGGTAATGAGCAGTGCCGGAAGCGGAAATCATGGCCTGACAGCTATCATTCCCATTAATATATATGGGCAGGAATCAGGATATGAGGAAGAGCAGATTAAGAGAGCAATTGCATTCAGCCATATGATTACTGTTTTTGTAAAGTCTTATTTAGGAGCCCTTTCGCCTATCTGTGGATGCGGCGTGGCAGCAGGAGTAGGCTGTGCGGCGGGACTTACTTTTTTAAGAGAAGGGACGGATATTCAAATCAAGGCATCTATTATCAACATGCTTGCCGGTTTAACGGGGATGATCTGTGATGGTGCAAAATTAGGATGCGCCTGCAAGCTTTCAGTAGCGGTGGATGCGGCAGTGGATGCCTCCGACCTTGCGCTTGCTGATATTTACATACCTGGGGATAATGGAATTCTGGACGAGTCGGCAGAGCAGGCAATTAAGAATATGGCAAAGGTATCGGCTCAGGGGATGGCCTTCGCTGATAAGGTAATCGTGGGAATTATGCAGGAGAAGAACGAGTAGATAATTGCGAAAAAGTGCAATTACCAAAGACGAAACAGGAGAGAAGGGAAAAATGATGACGAGAAAAGAAAGAATTATGGCAGCACTTTCACATAAAGAAGTAGATCGGATTCCATTTGGAATGTGGTATCATTTACCTCATGTAGATCAGGACGCAGTGGCGCTTGCAGAAACACAAATTCAAATGGTGGAGGATTTTGACCTGGATTTTATTAAAATGATGCCCTTTGGAAATTATCAGGCGGCGGATTATGGTTTAAGCTGTACTTATTTTTGTACTCCTACACAGGCTGTTTTTGAGCGGAAATTTAAGATTGATACACCGGAAGAATGGGGAGAGTTAAAGGAACTGCCGGGCTGTTATGGAAATCATGGAAAGACGCTTTTGGCAGCTTTGCAGATTGCAAAACAGCAGAAGAAAAAAGGCATTGAAATTCCTTTTATCCAGACCATGTTCAGCCCCCTAACCATTGCAAGAAAGCTGGCAGGAGACAGAATTTTTAAGGATATGAGAGAAAATCCAAAGCTGCTGCATCATGCACTGGATGCCATTATGAAAACATCCATTAATTTTGTAAAAGAAAATGTGAATGCCGGGGTGTCAGGATTTTTCTTTGCCAGCCAATGCTCCTCCTATGACCTGATGACGGAAGAGGAGTATAAAGAATTTGGCGTTAAATATGACCTGCCTGTTTTGGAGGCAGCAAAGGAAGGAACTTATTTTAATGTGATACATATTCATGGAGAAAATACCATGTTTGAGCTGCTTTCCTCCTATCCGGTAAACTGTGTGAACTGGCATGACAGGTGGGTGGCTCCCGACTTGAAAACAGCCCGGACCATTACAGACAAATGTCTGATGGGAGGGATTAATGAGACATGGCTGAATAAGGCGGCGCCTTCAGAAATCAAGTCCCATATACGGGAAGCAGTGGAAATGGGAGGAAGAACAGGACTGATCTTGTCACCTGGCTGCTGCGCTTCCATGAATACACCGGTAGAAAACTTTTATGCATGCAGGAATGCAGTCAGAGAATTGTAGTTTTCAGGAAAATATGTTGCAAATGGTCTTGTAACGTGGTTTGCAGGGCCATTTTTTCATGGATATTTACTTGGGTGAGATGAAGAAAGAAATGAAACGTCTATTCCCTCTTGCATTCCAAGGCAAAATCATATAGACTCATATGTGGAGAAATAATTTCCCTTGCCAGAAGGCAAGTTTTTTTGTACCCAAAAGTGAAATGAAATAACACAGAAAGGAAGCTTTTAGTGGAGGAGCAATTAAGCGAAGAGGAAGAAGTCAGAAGAAAAAACAGGCAGAAACGTTTGGAAGAAATGCGTATCAGCAAGCAAAAGCAGATGATGCGTCGTATGTACATGAAGAAAGCAGCGCCTTTTGTATCAGGGGCTTTTATTATATTTATATTAGTTATTGGAGGAAGAAAGCTTTTTGCAAAGCCTGTTGTGGAGAAACAGGCGGCAGATCAGACTTTGACGGCAGAGAAGCAGGAAGAGAAGGCTCCTGTTGAGGAGAAAACGCCTGGCGCCAAAGAAGAAGTTGCAGACAGCCGGTCATTTTCCATGAAGCAGATTCTAAAGGAGATTCAAACCGCAGGAATCGGAGTAGAAATCGGGGCAGCAGATGATTTGACAGGAGAAGAGACCAGCCCTGACAGTCAGCCGGAAGGTGCTTCGTTAAAAACTTATCAGGCAGAATTTACGTCAGACACTGAAAAAATTGGTGCATACTTGGCGGAAGACCAGGAGTTTTACAGTGAGTATGGGTTATTAATTGATTTAAGAGATAACAGGGTAATTGCTGAGAAATACGGAAAGACAAGGATTAACCCTGCTTCCATGACCAAGATACTAACCGTTTTGGTAGCGGCGGAGCATATCGAACCGGAAGATCTGGATGATAAATTTACAATGACTTTGGAAATTACGGATTATGGATATATTCATGACTGCAGCAGTGCGGGATTTGAAAAGGATGAAGTGGTTACGGTCAGAGATTTGTTTTATGGAACAGTTCTTCCTTCCGGTGCAGACGCGGCGGTGGGGCTTTCGGTTTATGTATCAGGCAGTCAGGAAGCCTTTGTGGAGCTGATGAATGAAAAGCTGGAAGAGCTTGGCCTTTCGGAAACCGCACATTTTACCAACTGTGTGGGGATTTATGACGAGAATCATTACTGTACTGCCTATGATATGGCAATGATTATGGAGGCAGCCATAGAAAATGAGCTGTGCAGGGAAGTTTTAACAGCCCATACCTACACCACATCTGAGACTACGCAGCATCCCGAGGGGATCATCATTTCCAACTGGTTTTTAAGGCGCATTGAGGACAAGGAAGGCGGAGAAGGTGTTGTCTGTGCAAAGACCGGTTATGTAGCACAGTCGAAAAGCTGCGCGGCAAGCTATGCGGAGGATAAGGAAGGAAATGGTTATATCTGCGTGACAGCGGGAGCGGAAAGTCAGTGGAGATGCATTTATGACCATGCAGGGCTTTACCGCAAGTATTTATCATAATGGATGAGCCGGGTAAAGCGTTTAGTACCGCAGACTTGCCTGATGGCAGCGCAAATGTTTCGAAATGGAGATGGATATGGATTTATTTGAATATATGCGTTCAACGCAGATGGAAAAGGAGTCTCCCCTGGCGGCAAGACTGCGTCCGGAAACCCTGGATGAGGTGGTGGGGCAGCAGCATATTATAGGAAAAGACAAGCTTCTTTACCGTGCAATCAAGGCGGATAAGTTAAGTTCTCTTATTTTTTACGGGCCGCCCGGCACCGGCAAGACCACACTGGCAAAGGTGATTGCCAATACCACCAGCGCCGAATTTACCCAGATTAATGCAACGGTAGCCGGAAAAAAGGATATGGAGGAAGTAGTTAAAAAAGCCAGGGATACCCAGGGAATGTATGGAAAGAAAACCATACTTTTTATTGATGAGATTCACCGGTTTAACAAAGGGCAGCAGGACTATCTTCTGCCCTTTGTGGAGGATGGCACAATCATTTTAATTGGTGCAACTACGGAGAATCCATATTTTGAGGTGAACAGCGCACTTATTTCCCGATCCATTATCTTTGAACTAAAGCCTCTTGGCAGAGAAGATATTAAAAAGTTGATTCAGAGAGCGGTTTATGATGAGAAAAAAGGGATGGGAGCCTATGGCGCCGAAGTAAGTGAAGAGGCTGTGGAGTTTTTGGCGGATATAGCCGGAGGAGATGCCCGCCATGCCTTAAATGCCATTGAACTTGGTATTATGACCACAAACCGGAGCGAAGACGGAAAAATACATATTACTCTGGAGGTAGCCCAGGAGTGCATCCAGAAACGGGCAGTACGCTATGATAAAACAGGAGACAATCATTATGATACGGTTTCCGCTTTTATCAAGAGCATGAGGGGCTCTGATCCGGATGCGGCGGTTTATTATCTGGCCCGAATGCTTTATGCAGGAGAAAGTATTACTTTTATTGCAAGGAGAATTATGATCTGTGCGGCGGAGGATGTGGGAATTGCAGATCCCCAGGCCCTTTCGGTGGCAGTAAATGCTTCTTTGGCGGTAGAGCGGATTGGGATGCCGGAAGCCCAGATTATTTTATCTCAGGCAGCCATGTACGTGGCCTGCGCGCCTAAAAGTAACGCCTGTGTGAGGGCCATAGGAGAGGCCATGAAGGAAGTGGAAGAAACAGGAAACCTGCCAATACCAACCCATTTACAGGATGCCCATTACAAGGGAGCAGCCAAATTGGGACATGGAACAGGTTACAAATATGCACATGATTACCCCAATCATTATGTGGAGCAGCAGTACCTGCCTTACGAGCTGAGTGGAAAGGAATTTTATCATCCTTCAGGGAATGGATATGAGGTGAAGGTAAAAGAGCATATGAGGCAGATCAAAAAAACAGAAGGAAATAAAGAGAATGAGTTTTAAAACCGGAAATGATAAAGAACCGGCAAAATATAAGCCTGCAAACAGACGAAAGAAAAAAAGAAGAAAAAAACCGGCTATGGCAGCAAGAAAACGAGTTGTAAACAGACTCTGGATTTTGCTGGCGTCCATATTGATTCTTGCTGTGGCAGGTACGGTTTTCTTTTTTACTGTAATCAGAGAAAAAGAAGAAACCCGGCCGGAACCGGACCTTTCGGAAATAGTGGAAGAAAAGAAGCCGGAAGCCCAGCAGCCGGAAGTGGATATGGGGGAGGATGTAGTCGGCCATATTGTCACAGCGGGAAATGCCGTGTGGGATGCTTACAACAGGCGGCCCGAAAGCCATGAAATTACGATGGATACAGCAGCAGACTTTGCTGATATCACAGAATGTATTATAGATTCCTCGGGCAGAATTTCCGTTACTGCGAAGGGAGAAGGAATACCGAAAAGTGATGACAAATATTATTATTTGTTTGCGTTAAATACCTATGACACTGCTATTTCAGAGGACAGCAATTATGTTGCCAGAGATTATAAGGATAACGAAACCGTACTTTTTACTTCCTTAAATTATAATACTTCAAGCAGCCGGCTTTTTAAGAAGTTTGTAGTAGCGGTGAAAAAGGACGGAAAATATGTGCCGGTAAGTACGCCAAAGTACATCACCAATCCGGAGGCAATCGCCCGATATACATCCGTATTTCAGGAGCCGGCCTCCATAAAGGGACTTCTGGTGGATCCCAACAGACTGCGGGGAAGTGAGCTGGATGACCTTGGGGTAAAGCAGGCTGCCTATAACATTCCCGTAGCCAGATTATTAGGCCCGACTACCAGTGCGGCGTACCCTTCAATACAGTATACATACAATGGAAAAACCTATACATTTAACGGACAGGTGGTGGCGGAGTACGATCTTGTTTTCAGCACCCTTACTGCCAAGGGGATTACTACTACCGCCATTATTTTAAATAATTATTCTTCCTCCTATCCTCAATTGATTCACCCCCAGGCAAGGCGGGGCGGATCGGCACCTTACTACATGTTTAACGGTGCGGAGGAATCCGGCGTGGAGTACATGGCGGCAATTGGCTCTTTTCTTGCGGAACGTTATTCGGATACCCGGCATGGGAAAATTTCCAACTGGATTATTGCAAATGAAATTAACGCCCGCAAGGAATGGAATTATATGGCCCATACGGATATTGAAACTTATGTGGAGGAGTTTGCAAAGGGATTCCGCGTATTTTATAATGCAATCAAGAGTGTAAGCAGCAGTGCAAGGGTATATATTTCTTTAGATCAGCAGTGGGACAGAAATATTAAAAATAATACCAATTATGACGGAAGAGATATTCTGGATGTATTTAACAATAATATAACGGAAAAGGGAAATATTGACTGGGGGCTTGCGCAGCATCCTTACAATGTGCCTCTTACCGAAGCAAGGATATGGAAGTCATCCAAATATGTAGAGCACAATCCGGGCACTTCCATGATGACAATGGAAAACATTGAGGTTTTGATTAATTACTTAAGGCAGGAGAATTTCCTTGACAGCAATGGACAGGTGAGAAGCATTTTGATCAGTGAATTGGGGTATACCTCCACTGCAGGAGAAGCCATGCAGGCGGCAGCCTTTGCCTATGCATATTACAAAATGGAAGCCTATGATGAAATAGATGGATTTTTGTTGAACCGGCAGACAGATGCGGGAGAGGAAGTGGCCCAGGGGCTGGCCTTTGGACTCAACCACGGCGGGGGAGGTCAAAAGCAGATATACACAGTGTTTAAGTACATTGATACGCCCCAGCATGCTCAATATACGGAGTTTGCAAAGGGGATTATTGGAATTTCAAGCTGGAGTGAGATTATACGATAAAAGGAATGAGGCTGTCTTGACAGCCTTTTTTCCTGCTTTGGTGCGCCTGGCGGCACACGCTTTTAATTATCAGCCAAAGAGCTGGCTGATCAGATACTGGTAGATTTCCTGATTTTTGCGCTGCCAGTTATCACAGATAGCGGCTGCTGTTTCTTTTGTGGGGACAGATATTGTTATGTCAACCAGATTGATGCCTTTATCCTTTGCAGTTAAATGGGCTTCATACTCTCCGGAGGTAGATTTATAAAAGTCCGACAGAATGGAAACTTCATTTCGAAGTTCTATTTCTTTTTCCTTGAAAAAAAGATTTACGTCGGTTTTGATGCTCTCGTTAATTTGGTTTCCAAAGAATTTTAAAGTTTCCTGCCCTTCTGGTGTGATGCTTAAGTGAGTGCGGTTGCGGATAGACTGAGCAGTAATCAGACCGGCATCTGTCAGTTCTCCAATCACCTGTTGAAGGGTAAGGAAATTGGTATATTCTTTTTCCAGAATAAAATCTCCAATCTGGGATTTGGTCAGGGGAAAGTCTACCCGATCAAGCATATAGAGAACGATTAATTTATAAAGAGTCAAAGGATCATGCATCTTAATTTGTCCTTTCTCACCAAATAAAGTTAAAACAGTTTATAGTATCAAAAACTTATGGTGCGGCTTTCCATTGTTTTCCCTGAAAGGAGCCGCGCTTTTTCATTTGTCCATGCAGGGTATTCAGTACAAGACGCTTATTGGAACTCCAATAGGGAGCCAGAAGAAGCTTTTTTGGAGCATCACCGGTTACTCTGTGAATTACCATGTCGGGACGCAGATGTTCAAGGCATGGGATTAATGTATCCAGGTAAAGAGCTAGTGTCTGAAAGGAACCGTAAAGAAAAGGATCTTTTTCATAAAGAGAACCTAAATCCGTGCCCTTAAGTATGTGTAAGAGCTGTAGTTTAACGCCCCAGACGGGCTTTTGATTTAAATATTCCATAGAGGAAATAATTGCTTCTTTTGTTTCACAGGGCAGCCCTAAAATCATATGAGTGATGACGGGAATGTCTTTTTCCTTTAGCATGTAAACAGCCTCTTCAAAACAGGAGAGGGAATAGCCTCGTCTGATAAAAGCGGCAGAGGATTCAAAAATCGTCTGAAGCCCCAGCTCCAGCCAGATAAACTTAGGAGCGTACTCTTTCTTTAACCGGACAAGCAGCGCCATAACATCATCAGGCAGACAGTCCGGACGGGTGGCAATGGAAATCCCTGCAACAGAAGGTTCATTAAGGGCAAGCCGGTATATTTTTTCCAGATAGGAAACAGGACCATAAGTGTTAGTATATGCCTGAAAGTAGGCGATAAATTTCCGGCCGGTTTTCTTTCCGGATAAGGAATTTTTGCTTTGTAAGAAGGCCTGGTCAAAGGAATTGGCAGTATCAGTTATGGAGGCGGCAAAATCACCGCTTCCTCCTGCGCTGCAGAAAATACAGCCCCCTGTTCCTGATGTACCATCTCTGTTTGGGCAGGTAAGCCCTGCGTTTAAAGCCACTTTGTATAATTTTTCCCCGTAAGTGTTTTTGCAGTAGGCATCCAGAGAGTAGTAAGGCTTTCCATGCCAGTTTTCATAAGGTATTCCGACAGTATGGCCGGAGGTGTTGTTTGAAAATTTCATTATTTAATATGTGTTTTTACTGCCTGTGCAACTAGCTGGGCAACTTCGGGATGAAAGGCTTCCGGCAGAATGTTATTTTCATTCAGTTCATCATCAGGGACGAGAGAAGCAATGGCCATAGCGGCGGCAAGCTTCATTTCTTCGGTAATTTGTGTGGCCCGTCCTTCCAGAGCGCCTTTAAAAATGCCGGGGAAGGCAATGACATTGTTGACCTGATTGGGGAAATCACTGCGGCCGGTTCCAACAACCCTTGCACCGGCGGCCTTTGCAGCGTCAGGCATAATTTCAGGAACAGGATTTGCCATAGCAAATAAGATAGCATCTTTATTCATGGAAGCAACCATTTCAGGAGAAACAATGCCGGGAGCGGAAACCCCCACAAAAATATCCGCACCTTTTAAAGCGTCGGCCAAGGTGCCTTTTTTTTGTTCAAGATTGGTAATCTGGACCATTTTCTGTTGCATCCAGTTAAGACCTTCCGTATTTTTGGATAAAATTCCTGCCTTATCGCACATAATAATGTGAGGGAATCCATAGGTGAGAAGCAGTTTGGTGATGGCAACGCCTGCACTGCCTGCGCCATTTACCACAATTTGACAGTCTTCCTTCTTCTTTCCCACAACTTTAAGTGCATTGATAATGCCTGCCAAAACGACGATAGCAGTACCATGCTGGTCATCATGAAAAACAGGAATGTTTAAAGTTTTCTTTAACCGCTCCTCGATTTCAAAGCAGCGGGGAGCACTGATATCTTCCAGATTAATGCCGCCAAAGCCGGGAGCAAGATAAGTGACAGCCTTAATAATCTCCTCCGTATCCTGAGTGTCCAGGCAGATGGGAACCGCATTGACGCCGCCAAATTCCTTAAAAAGAACAGCTTTTCCCTCCATGACAGGCATAGCAGCATAAGGGCCGATATTTCCAAGTCCCAGCACTGCGCTTCCGTCAGAGACAACAGCTACAGTATTGGCTTTCATGGTGTATTTGTAAGCGGCTTCTTTGTCCTGTGCAATGACCTTGCAGGGTTCTGCAACGCCGGGAGTGTAGGCATAAGATAAATCTTCCCTGGATTTGACAGGGGCTTTGGAGGTGGTTTCCAGTTTTCCACCCCATTTTTCATGAAGCATTAATGCTTTTTCATTTGTGGTCATGGTATGTCCTCGTTTCTATATTAATAAGGTAGAAAAGTCTTAAGCGACTTACTGTATCATAATATAATATTTCATCTTGGTGTGCAAGCACCCACGCACATTTGTTACAAGTTTATGGCAATATGAACTGCTACAGTTCAGCTCCCCGCATTCGTAAAAGCGTCTGCTGCGCATCCGTCGCTGCTTACTTATGGCTGAACTGTGGGTTTGGAATAGTGGTTTACAAAAGGGATATAATATGCTATTATATGTAGTAATGAAAACTATGTTGAATAGTAAAAAATAAACATATGATATGGTTTGGAGGTTATTATGAGCTATAAGATCGTTGCAGACAGTTGTTGTGAATTCCCACTTACCCTTGCAAATGATCCACGGTACGAATCAGTAGCGCTTGGATTAGAAGTGGAGGGTGAGGTGATTATAGATGATGAAACCTTTAATCAGAAAGAGTTTCTTGCAAAAGTGGCTGCATCCCCTAAATGTCCCAAATCCTACTGTCCTTCACCGGAAAATTTTAAAGAAGCGTACCGGACAGAGGCAGAGAACGTATTTGTATTTACTTTATCCTCTAAACTGAGCGGCAGCTATAACAGTGCGGAACTTGGAAAGAAAATGTATGAAGAGGAGTATGGGAAAAAGAACATTTTTGTATGTGATTCTCATTCTGCAAGCTGCGGGGAGACGCAATTGGCTTTTAAGGCAGTTGAATGGTCCGAGGAAGGCCTGCCTTTTGAAGAAATCTGTAAAAAACTGATTGCATACAGGGATCATATGAACACTTATTTTGTGCTGGATAATCTGGAAACACTGCGGAAAAATGGACGCCTGACCGGAGTAAAGGCACTTGTGGCATCTACCTTAAGCATTAAACCGGTTATGGGTGCAGATGCAGGTGAAATTATTCAGTTGGGCCAGGCCATCGGCATTAAAAAGTCCCTTGCAAAAATGGCGGAAACAGTAGCAAAAGAAGCTGTACATCCGGAAGACAAGAGATTGATGATTACCCATTGCAACTGTCCTGAAAGGGCGGAGAGAGTAAAGGAAATGATTCTTGCCAAAATTCATGTGAAGGATGTTCTGGTAATGGATACCAGAGGCGTCAGCAGTATGTATGCAAATGACGGAGGCGTGATTGTTACACTGTAAAGAGTATGTTAAGGCTGCTCTGCAAGGTATTCCTGCAGGGCGCTTTTTATGTATTTCTGTGAAAAGGGTGAGGATTTGATGGCGGTACCATCTTTTAAAATAACCTTTGTTGGCAGTATTTTATCAAGATAGGCAATATTGATTAAAGATTTGTTTGTAAGCATAAGCATGTGAGAGTACATGGATACGCTGTGATAGAAATTTTCCATGCTGGCAATTACAGGAATTTTTGTTCCGTTATTTAAAAATACATGAACATGCAGCCCTTCCGAAACTGCATAAACAATATCATCTTCTTTTACATAATATGTGTCTTTTTCTGAGCGCAATTCGATTGTGGGGACGCGGCTTTGCTGCATTTGAATCGCTTTATCCAGTACCTGGCAAAGTTCGGATGCCATAATCGGTTTATTAAGATGCATAAATTCAGATGCACTTTCAGCAGACGTTATTCTGGAAAGATAATTGATTTTAGAAGAACAAAGCACAATAGGAGCTGTGACGCCAATACTGCGCAGTTTTAGGGCAAAAGCAAATCCATCTTCACTGCCTGAAATGATATCCAAAAAGAAAAGATCATAAGGCATGGGATTTTTAGAAAGGGCATTGCTGTCGCCAAAAGAATCCGTATAAAAAACACCGGTATCAGCTTTTCGTTTATCAGATTCCCTGCCAAGGAGACGTTCTAATTGCTTTCTGTCGGCTACATTATCATCACAAATTGCGATATGCATAAATACCCTCATTTCTTCTGCTATAAGATGGAAATTTCAATTGGTGCATTTAAAACAGCAATAATAAGAACGATTTGAACAAATAAAATAAAAGGCATTCCATACACAAATGAACGATGCCTTGTTTTATGACGAAAAGCATACATTCCTGCAATGGAACCTATGCTTCCGCCAATAACAGCGATAGTAAAAAGGGTTGCTTCCGGGATACGGAAGCCCCTTTTTTTTGCTTTATATTTATCTATGCCCATAAGGACAAAGCCGATTAAGTTGACTGCTATGAAATAAGATAATAATAACGTGATCACATCCATAAGCAAATCAGCCTCCATTGTAATAAACAACTAATGAACAGTTATTTCAATTCGCCGCGCTCCTGCATTTTCATGGCCCGAACCTTGGTGGAAAGACCAAACAGGTTGATAAAGCCTTCCGCATCATGATGATCGTACAGATCACCAGTGGTAAAGGATGCAATGCTTTCATTATATAAAGAGTAAGGAGAAGTAGTGCCGGCCTTTATAATATTTCCCTTATAAAGTTTGAATTTTACTTCACCGGTTACATACTGCTGTGTGGATTCAATAAATGCCTGAACTGCTTCCCGTAATGGAGAAAACCATTTCCCTTCATATACGATCTGTGCCAGTTTGTTACCCATATCCATTTTGACAGCATAAGTGTCCCTGTCAAGAATCAGTTCTTCCAACTGCTGGTGTGCTTCATAGAGAATGGTTCCGCCAGGGGTTTCATAAACACCTCTGGATTTCATCCCTACTACACGATTTTCTACAATATCAACAATGCCAATGCCATGCTTACCGCCCAGTCTGTTTAATTCACGAATAATATCAGATACCTTCATCTTCTGTCCATTTACAGAAGCAGGAATCCCTTTTTCAAAAGTCATAGTAACATATTCACCCTCGTCAGGAGCCTTCTCAGGTGTGGTTCCAAGTACCAGGAGATGCTCATAGTTGGGTTCATTTGCAGGATCTTCCAGTTCCAGTCCTTCATGGCTGATGTGCCACAGGTTGCGATCCCGGCTGTAGCTTGAATCTGCGGAAAAAGGAAGGTCAATGCCATGTGCCTTACAGTATGCAATTTCGGACTCCCGGGAATCCAAAGTCCATTTATCATTCCGCCATGCGGCAATGATTTTTAAATCAGGAGCAAGAGCCTTGATGCCAAGTTCAAACCGGATTTGATCATTTCCCTTTCCGGTAGCACCGTGGCAGATTGCGCTTGCGTTTTCTGCCCGTGCAATTTCAACCAGCTTTTTTGCAATCAGCGGCCTTGCCATAGAAGTGCCGAGAAGATATTTGTTTTCATATACGGCATGTGCCTGCACGCAGGGAACAATGTATTCCTCACAGAATTCATCTGTAACATCCAATATGTATAATTTTTCAGCGCCGCAGAATTTAGCTCTCTCCTCAAGCCCGTCAAGTTCTTCGCCCTGTCCGCAGTCGATGCAGACACAGATTACTTCATAATCGAAGTTTTCTTTAAGCCAGGGAATAATGGCTGTGGTATCAAGTCCCCCTGAATACGCTAAGACGACTTTTTCTTTCATAATTTACTGCCTCCATATTATTTTTAGTACAAAGCAATATTTGCCTGGAAAAATCGGCCTGGCAAAAAATCGCTTTAGCAAAGATAGCTTTCTTCTGACAATATACAACAGATTACTTTAAAATGCAATAGTATAATGTATAAAATTTAAATAAATTTCTTTTTTTATGCATAAAAATAAAATTTTATTGAATATTATACATTTATATTGTATAATCATGCAATACGACACCGGTATGATTTATAGATGCGTCGTAATTCGCCAGCCAGTTAATTATATA
>VSNT01000088.1 GCA_009774465.1 Lachnospiraceae bacterium | reverse complement strand
TTGTAATATTGTATCATGAAGTTTTATAAGCACACAATAACTAACAGCATTCATTTTTACACAAAATCCACCACAAACTTCCCGCCCTCCTGCCAGGTAATCGAAAGAGGTTTAAGGGAATAATCCGTAATCTGATACCCTTTTTGCGTAAGGGATACGGTAAATCCCGCCATGCCGCCCTTTACGCAGCTTTTCTCTGACTGGGCGCTGATAAAGTTTCCAATAGAATAAAAGACCAGCATCTTATGCCCATCCTCACTGGTGAGAACCTCACAGGGCTGGAGCACATGAGGGTGAGTTCCAAACACCACATCCACTCCGCTTTCCAAAAAGATCTGCGCCCATTTTTGCTGAAACGCATCAATTTCCTCTGCGTATTCGCTGCCCCAGTGGGCAAATACAATCACAAAATCAGCTTCCTTCCCGGCCGCCTCAATATCCTTCCTGATTTTTTCTTCGTCCTCCAATAGATGCACCATATACGGATTTTCTTCCGGAAGTTTGATTCCATTGGTGCCATAGGTATAATTAAAAAGGGCAAACTTAATATCTTTTCTTGTGAGGATTTCATAGGGGCGATCCTGTTTTTCCGCCTCTGTCTGTATTCCCAGACAGATTACTTCATGGGAGTCAAAAAAATTTTTTGTCAGGTCAACTCCCGCCTCTCCCCTGTCAAGGGCATGGTTTGTGGCGCAGGTCACCACGTCAAAACCGGCATTCACTACCGCCTGCCCGGCTAAAAGAGGCGTTCCAAACCTGGGATAATCGCTGTACATTACCGGGTTACCCGTATAGGGCGTTTCCTGGTTAATCACAGCAACATCACTTAGCGCAATCACATCCCTCACATTTTCAAACAGGAAATCAAAAGATTCCTCATGGCGCAAAGCATACCTGTAAATCGGTTCATGAATTAAAATATCTCCAAATACTACAAAAGACACTTCCGTATCTTCTCTGGTAAATCCCCACACGTCCCATTTAAAACTGCTTGTGTTTCCCTCCGGATCAGTCAGCCAAAGTCTGGTGAAAGGGGCGCTTTTCCCATTTGAAGCCAGTTCCATTACATCCTGTCCAATATAAGAGGACATCCACTTAGGCCTGACCTTCTCCTGCTCAAACTCATATATAAAAATATGCTGTGACCACTTTCTTTCATCCTTTTCCACCCAAAAAGGCCTATGGGTGCCAAACCGCCCTGTTTTCCAGCAGAGAAGTATCAGCTCATCCTCCCGGTCATTGTCAATGTCGCAGCATAATGCACTCTGCACCTTCACCTCATTCGGGGAAGTAAAAATCACTTCATCTCCATAGGTAATCTGAGCAGATTTATGGTTTACTGATATATTATATTGACCATTTTGGTCATTGAGTATTTCATTTTTCCATGTAATCCAGCCCGGCAGAAAGGCGCCATTTACCCATAAAACATACCAAATAATGCCCACACCAACCAGCATCAGGGCAAAAATCCCTGTTTTTAATAATAGTTTATTCCCACGCATACTTGAAACGATAGCTTCCTGTCCAATCCGGTTTGGGGATTGACAAATCATAATTATGGTTTCCGTTTTCATCCGCCTGTATGCCCAGCATCTGACGCCACTTATCGTCGGTCAGCCGATCTTCCAAATTCCAGGAGAACTGATAAAAAGAGTAGACGCTTCCCTTTGCAATTTTAATCTTCCCATCTACCTTAACCACCACATAGATCACGGATGGATTCCCGGTGGCTGCTTCAAGCACAATTCCATTGGGATTTGTTGCAATATCCACCACCACTGCGGCAGGACACTCCTGAGTAGATACCATATCTTCTGTTTCTTCCTTTACCGTCTCATACCAGAAATGCTCAAGGTTGCCGCCATAGCACTGGATAAAGTCATAGTCCTCCGCGGAAAGCACCTCATCTTTCAACTCCTTATTGGAAATTTTCCACAGCCGGTCCGCTATCTCATACAAAATAGACAGATTTTCCTCATCCGCCTGACTAAGCATTCCATATGCTTTAAGCCCTTCGGCCGTCTGGCCGGCCAAAGCAGCAAACCTTGCATACACATAGGGCTCCGGCTCCACATATCCTCTGCTGTCAATATCCTCAATATAGTCTCCGCCCATTTCTGCAATTACCTGCTTGGAGTAAAGCACCGTATCATGCTTTAATTCCGTAAAGCTCCCCGCAAAGCATTCCAGATTTTTCTTTGTCCACTCCTTGCTCTGCATGAAAACAGGGTAGCCCTCCCCCTTAGGTACAAGCAATGGTCGAAGGGTATGCAGCCATCCTGCATACAGACTTGCCGACCAAAGGGTATCATTTTCCTGACTTAAAAATTTTTTCAGCTGCTCCATATTTTCCCCGTAGCCTGAAAATTCAAACGCTCCCTGTTCCTTCAAAATAGTAAGCGCCATATCGCTGCCAAGAGCGGCAGGTACATCCAGCACATCCGGAAGCATACGTTTATCTCCCGAAGAATTTTCCTTCACGTCACTGTAAATCAGCTTCTGCATAATGGCTGCATCGATGGTAAATCTCTGCCCCATAAATCGAAATCCCGGAATTACGTTATCCTCACCGTCCATAATCGGTATGGAATTAATTTGAGGCAGGGGAAGCTCCCCTGTCATTGCATGAAACTGCCGGAAAGCTTCTTCGTCTGAAATTAATGTCTCCAGGGAAATATCCTCTCCAAAAGCCTTTTGTGCGGCCAGTACGTATTCACACACTCCTAAGTCATCGCTTGCTCCCGCAAAAAATGAAGTTACTGCATAAATGGATTCCCACAATTCATAGGCCTTCTCATCCTCTGTCAATGCTTTGGTAATCAAAAGGGCGCTTCTTTCCATCTCCTCATTTTCCTGTGCAAAGTGAATCCGGCCATACCACATCATTGCCTGAAAATACTGCTCCAGCTTCTGATCTCCCGCATAATATCCACGGGGAATATACTGGGTATAATCCTCCTCATCCCCGGTAATTTCCGATTTGTAAATCCAATCCGCCTGTTTTATCCGGTCAAGCTCCTGCTGCACCATATCCTGTATATATGCCTTTACCTCCGGCTCTTCCCCCAAAAGCCTCGCCCCTATGGTGAAAAATGCAACATTGCGGGCTGCCGCGCTCTCCCATGCACTTCCCTTTAACTGCTCATACAACGCGGCGCTGTTATCCAGCATTTTAAGGCTGAGCTGGCGGATACTGTCTGATAAATAATCTTTTTCTATATTTTTTAAAAGATAACTAAAGTACAAATGATAAGTATGCATCAAAGAATCCACAGTCACAAAATTTGGAATATTGCTGTATCTGTTTATCTCGTAAATTTCAAAAAATTCATTTCCGGCGCTTCCACATACAACGAACCCGTTTTTAGAGAGCTTGTCTATCATTTCTTCATCTGAAAGGTAAAACTGCTCCAGGTTATAGACATTACTCAAATCCGGCTCAATGGTATATGGTTCTACACATGGAGATACACTGATCTCACCGCTTTCTTCCATACTTCCAATCAGCGCAGGCCTCCCTCCTGTCCCTGATTTCTCATTCCCCGGGGCACCCGCAGATGCTTCCCCTTCTTTTCCCTCACCATCTGCTCCATTCTCCGTTAAGGAACCGCCCGTCTCATCTTCTCCCGGCTGCTTTTGCAGGCTGCAGGCTGTTAAAAGACTTAGAATCAGCAGCAGACTTAAAATTGATTTTAGTTTTCTTTTTTGCATAATTCCCTTTCCAAATCCTCTATTAAATATTTTTCACTCATGCAGTGCATATCAGAAACACCATCTTTCATAAGCTGATAAACCTCAGAGTGATAAAAGAATTTCAAAGCTTCATCTAAAGTAAGGTGCTGCGCTTCGGCAAACCCCTGCACAATGTCTGAATATTTCATCTGTAAAATCAATGGTTCCGCGTTCATACTTCCACTCCCTTCTCCTTCATATAAGATATAATATCTTCAACAATGTATTCTTTGCTCTGCGAATGCAGCACTTCATAGCATGGCACAATGTAACTGTTCAAAATATCACTTTTTTCTGCCAGTGCCTGGTAAACCCTCTCAGCGCTTACCCCAAGCTCAATAGCCACATTTTCGATGCAGAAAATAACAAAAGAAAGCTCTCTTTCGTTATGGATAAATTGTCGGTTTAAGTCCATTCTACCTATCTCCTTACACTGTGCAGATTTCTCAGCTTGCACTATGATTTTATTATAGCATTAGCATTATTTCATTTCTACTGACATCTTCTTTTCTTTCATGTTATCTCCTCCTCTGTAATATACTTAATTCCATTGTACAAATCATTCAACTGTTTGATAAGACGGTTTATTTGGCTATCCGCAGATTCCTTTGTTACTCTGGCTATATTGGTGATGATTCCTGCAACGGCAAGCGGATCTCGAAAATGAACAACATTTCCATTTTCTTGAAAACCAACTTCCTTTTTCCAATAATCTCCATAATAGCATCCGTTATTGACAGATTCCTTTATCAAAGATTTCAGTTTTTCTTTTGTACTCTCATTATGCTCAATGGATTTTTCTAACGCCGTTTTCAAAAAAAGACTATTATTTTCAATCAGCATATCCAACAGTTGAGAAATGTATGGAAACATGAATATATGCTTACGGTTGCTGCCATCTTTATATCGAATTTGATCTCGGATTTCAAATGAATCTGTGAAATAATCCAGCACCTTATTACCGGATTTGGCAATATGGCTTACCATGTTTTTATCATAATGAACATCAAAGTCTGGACATGCGCAGGACAAATAATGCGCTTTATAATATAATTCAGGGATTTCCCTCGCCCTCAATTTTTTCAACATAGACAAGTCATTGTGGTCTGCTGCAAAGGAAATAATATACATTCTCAATTGATCCTCTGTTGCAAGCTTATACTGCAAATCATCCATATCTGGTTTGCGTATAAATACACCATTATCATGTTCTTCAAATTTAATACGCTGAATGTTCGTCCCCGCACCAAATGTCATAATATAATCTTTATCTTTTCGGCTGTCAAACCATATATAGTTTTTGTTAATTAAAAACTTCAAAAAGTCGTAGTTTCCAAACATAATTGCATAATCTAAAACAGTTTTTCCATATTCATCCGGATTGAGAATAGGCTTGTCTTTCTCTTCGATATAAGCAATCCATTCGACTTCACTGTGTGATTGGGCAACGGTGTAATTTGTCATTCTATTGTTTTTAGGCATGCCATACTTTCCAGCGCTCAATATCTGTTCAATAGAAACATGAAGCAATTCTGAAAAGACTGGTAAATCATCAATTTGTATTCTCTTTGCCCCTTTCTTTATTTGAGACAGGCGGTTTGCCATATTTTGAATATCTTCTCCTGCTGGATCATTTATACCATTCTTTTGAAGATAAGATATGCAAAACTGACGCGCAGAATTAAATTCCCGTTCAATTAATCCCGAAATATAAGCACCTATTTCCCGATTATCAATTTTATAAGACATTTTTATCACTCCTTTCAAAAATATTATACCGTAATTTCTAAACAAAGAATATCATGTATGGGCATACACAAAAAATATATATGATTTAAAAATTAAAGCCAATATATGCTTTTTGCATATATTGGCTTTAAATAGAAATTCATATTTTGCATATTTTGCACGTTTAGCAACGGCACAGAGGATATTCCAATAAGCCTCAGGATAACTTTGATATGCTTACATCATTAGGTGAGGAGGAAAACCAGCTTAAAGATTTGGAGCTGAAGGCTGACGAATAGGAAGTGAGCTTACATGATATTGATCAACTCAGCGGTGGCAGATTACAGATTATAAAATTCATTCCATTCTAAGATAAAGCGCTTTCTATTTCCTGCTCGGATACACTTGCAACAGATACAACTGTAAACAATTCTTTCATCAGTTTTTTAGCATTGCCCTTACCCCTAATCTGGCGATGCGCATGATAATAGATATCTGTAATCGCAGATGTAGATACATACTCCTCTACTTCCTCTCCGCCGTACTCCCCCGCAGAAACAGGCTTGGTTCGAAGACAATCCTTTCCCTGTCAGCCTTTTCCTTCTGTTCGATCAGTTCAACCATTTTTTTTGCTACCACAACGCCCATAGCGTTGCTGCTGAAGCTCCCTACGGAAGTCAGCGGTGCGTCAAGCACATCGCAGAATTGTGTGTTGTCAAAACCGATCACCGATAAATCGCCAGGGATGGACACATGGTATTTCTGGGCCTCTTTATAAATGCCAAAAGCCATCTGGTCATTAAACGCGAAGATAGCAGTAACGCCCTGTCCCAGCAGATAGGGCAGCGCTTCTCCTCCGCTTCCAATGCTGTAATTTCCATAATAAACCAGATCAGGATCAAAGGCGATACCGGCCTCCTTTAACGCCGACCTATAGCCCTCAAAGCGGTCGGCAGTCACCTGCAGATTGATATCGCCGGCCAGACAGCCGATCTTTTTATGACCGTTTTCAATTAAATGCTTCGTAGCCAGATAGCCGCCCTTGCAGTAGTCAAATTTAACGCCCACACCATATTTTTCATATAAAGGATTGTCACAGCTTACCACCGGCAGACCGGACTGCTCCAGATAATCACCAATCCGTTTATCCAGCTCGCTCATTTTTGTGTGTGCGGATTTGTTGTAAATAATTCCATCCACGCCGCTGCTCACCAGATTTTTTATTGCAAACTCCGCATACTCCGTATCACGTACTGCTGAGGACGCCATAAGAAGATATCCGCTTTTTTGCAATTCCATATCAATCGCCATAAAATTAGCCGAAATGTAGGTGTTGCTGAAATCGTCAGTGACAAAGCCGATCATCTTGCTTTTCTGGGTTGCAAGTCCTGCCGCCAGGCGATTGGGTGTATAATTCATTTTTTTAGCCAGTTTACGAATCTTTTGAATGGTTTCCGTATTCACGCGGCTGGGTTTATCCGATAACGCCAGCGAAACAGTTGCCACAGAGAAACCGCTTTCCCGCGCCAGATCCTTTATTGTTGTTTTCATACTTATCCCACCAGTATTTTTCCTGACAAGTTCAGCCCTTATTTCCACTTTTTCTGCCAAACTGTCAGGAAAATTATACCATATTATAGTTTATTTTTCATCATTTATATAGAATCGTCATCATACTTCTTGCACCTGCTGTTAAATCCACAATCACTTCATCCTGCTTTAAAGTAAACGAAATATCCTTTTCACCTGAATTTAACACCTCTATCACCATTCCTCCATCCGGATTTTTAAAGGCTGCCGCCTCCACCTTATCCGTATACCTGCTGAGCCCCACCCGGGTGGCGCCTCTTTTGATAAACTTGGAAAAATGTCCTATGTAATAGTAGGAAGGCGTTAAAGTCACTTCATCCTTTTGCGTATCCGCCATAACGGGCGCGTTACAGAAATTGCCAATATGAGTGGGACCGCCTGTTTCATCAAGCATCAGATTCCAGTCCGTATAGGAAACTGTATGGTGATTCAGGCTGCCTATGATATCATGGGCATACCTTTCTGCAAACTCCCATTTTGCTTCCGGCACAAAACCGCTTGCGCATCCTTCGGTAAAGTGAATCGCCAGATCCGGGTACCTTCTGTTAATCAAATCAAGCGTTTCAAAATGATCCCCCGAATACCAGTGGACGCCAATCCCATGCACGATCCGCCTGACTTTTTCATCCGCCATCATTTCCTGCGCCCATTCCAATGCCCTGTCTCTGTTATAATCCCAAAACAGCAGCTTTTTGTCCTGCAATCCATATTTGCACATGGCCGGATACAGATAATCCCGAATAAAAATCAATTCCTCCTTAGGGGTGAAGGTGCAGGATTCCCATTTCTGATCCGCATTGGACTCGTTCTGCACGGAAATTCCCCACAGAGGAAGTCCTCTGCCCACATAGTCCGCCATAAACCTGGCAAGCATTTCCGCCCATAAACCATAGCATTCCTTTTTCAGTTTTCCGCCTCCGTTCATCTTACCGCTTTCCTTCATCCACCCTGGAGGACTCCAGGGGGACGAAAAGAGCAGAAGATCCTGAGGGGAAATTTCCAGGGCCGCCTTTAAAAAGGGAATAATATATTCCTCATCTCTTTTGGTGGTAAAGCTCTCAAGACTTTGATCTCCCTCTTTTACATAACTGTAATTTTCCATTGCAAAATCACAGCTTTGAATAGGCGTCCTGCAGAAGTTATAGCAGATTCCTTCTTTTCCAAAATAAGCTTCCAATACCTTTTTTTTGTTTTTTTCTCCCAAACGCTGCCACGTATATCCTGCCGCCTCCGTAACCGCACCTCCAAACCCCAATATCCTTTGAAAGGTTTCCCTGGGATGAACGATAAGAAGTCTGTCTTCCTGCTGATGTATGTCCTGCCGGAACTGTTTCGTCTCCTGTTTTGAAAGGCGCTGCCCGGAATCTTTTTTCGTTACATATACAATAACATCTCTGCCCATATTATTCTCCATTCCGGAACGTCACAATTTTTTTACACTAACTCTCCTGCGATTTTTATCTCAGTCTGACAGATTATTCCAGATAATCCGCTACATTTTCAACAGTCACTGCCTGAAAAGGTACAAAAATATCTTCAATTGTGGCAGGATCCACACCATCTCTGATCTGTTTTAAAATTTCCACGCCTGCCTCAGCCTGTCCTTTTGCATCCTGCAGAACCGACATGGTCATTTCGCCGGCCTGAATCAGCTTAAGAGCATCTTCACTTCCGTCCAGTCCTACTGTTATCACGCCTTCCAGTCTGTCTGCTGCCTTTAAAGCTTCAATCGCACCAAGCACAGAATCGTCATTCTGCCCTACAATACACTGGATTTCATCATACACCTGCAGCCAGTCTTCCGTAATGGACATTCCAAGATCCTTTTTATTCTGAGAGTTCATTTCCGATACAATTTCAATATCCCCGCGTGCTGCCAAAGCTGCCAAAAGTCCTTCTTTTCTGTCTACATACTGCTGATCGCTGGGGCGGTCTGTCAAATACAGAATCTGCGCATTTTCCGGAAGAACCTCACACAGATATTCTCCCTGCAGGTATCCTGCATCATAATTTTCGGAGCCTACATAAATATAAGCATCATAATTTCCTTCATCCCTCACACTGGCCAAAAATGAAATATATGGAATTCCCGCATTTTTTGCTGCTTCCACCGCAGGAATAGAACCATCCAAATCCATACTGATGGCGCTCACCACTGATGCCCCCTGGACAATAAAGTTGTCAATATTTCCATTTTGAACCGCAACGTCGCCTTTTGCATCTGTTACCAGCACTTCAAAGCCTTCCCGCTCTGCCGCTTCCTTTAAATAAGTTCTGAACTTTGCACAATAAGGATAGATATCATTGTTATTTGCAAATCCAAAAATCAGCTTTTCTCCATCCGCTGCTGCCTCAGTTGTCTCTTCCTGTCCGCTCTCTGCTGTCTCTGCTTCAGTCTCTGATGTCTCTGAAACAGTCTGGGTATTTGCCTCCTGGGTACTTTCCTTCGCATCATTTCCGGTACTGCTGCATCCTGACAATGCGCTGATTAGTAAAATTCCTCCCAAAATACATGCTGCTGCTTTTTTTCTGTTCATAATCTTTTCCTCCTGTTTTTAGTTTTCCGATTTGTTTCCTTTTGTTTGAATATCTATAATAACTGCACCTGCAATTAATATACCTTTAATAATCATCTGATACTGAGTTGAAACATTTAAAAGATTTAATATGTTGTTAATCAGCCCCACAATAACAGAACCGATCAGCATATATCCCACGTTTCCGCTGCCGCCTGTAAAGCTTGTTCCGCCGACTACTGTTGCAGTGATCGCGTCAAACTCATATCCATTTCCTACCGAAGGCTGAGCCGACAAAAGCCTTGCCATCAATATAACCCCTGCGATTCCCACCAGTGCGCCGCTTATGGTAAAAAAGATTCTTTTCTGTCTTTTTACATCCACGCCGGCAGCAATTGCCGCCTTTTCATTTCCTCCTATGGCATAAATATTCACACCCAGCTTTGTTTTACTCATAAGAAGAAAAATTGCTATTACCGCGGTAAGCATTACAATAACCGGCATTGGGATTCCCAGAATTCTGCCCTGTCCTAAAAATCTCACTTTTTCCCCTGCGCCGATGGCGGTTCCCCCTGTGTAAACCTGAGTAATGCCCTGGGCTATATTCGTCATTGCCAAGGTTGCAATAAAAGGCTGCAATTTAAATTTAGTGATCAAAAATCCATTTACCCATCCGGCTAAAGCGCCAGTGAAAACTCCTGCCAAAATTGCCGCACTTAAGGAGCCTGTCTGTAAAAGTATCCCTGCTGCAAAACAACTCGACATGGTACATACCATTCCTGCAGACAAATCGATCATTCCACTGATAATCAATATGGTTTCCCCACACGCAATAATAGTCACGACTGAGATCTGAGTTAAAATATTAAGTAAGTTTTGAGGCTTTAAAAAGTTTTTATTCATTACCGCGGAAATAATAAACATAATAACCAAAATAATAAAAATTCCATATTTCCGGTATAATCCTGCTGCATCTACCCTGATTGATTTTTCGTTTCCTTTCATTTTTAACTATGCTCCCTTCACAGATTGAAAATTTTAATTTTCACACTTGCCTCCTGCTATCAGCTTCATAATTTTGTCCTGCGTAACCTCTTCTTTTGACAATTCACCTACACATTTTCCCTCTGCAATTACCATAACTCTGTGGCTCATGGAAATTACTTCAGGAAGCTCTGAGGAAATCAGAAGGATTGCAATCCCCTGTCTGGCCAGCTCCGAAATCAATGCGTAGATTTCCTGCTTTGCCCCTACGTCAATTCCTCTGGTAGGTTCATCCATAATCAGTACCTTTAAATCTCTGATCAGCCACTTAGCCAGCACCACCTTTTGCTGATTGCCTCCGGAAAGGGTTCCTGCCCGGGTTTCAATACTTGGCGCCTTTACGCTGATTTTCCGGCAGATTTCCCCTGCTGCATTTTCGATTTCCCTCTTTTTCAGTAAAAAGCGGGGTGCAAAACGATCCATATTGGGCAGGGAGATATTTTCCTTAATAGACCTTGCCCCCACAAAGCCATATGCCGCCCGGTCTTCCGTTACCATTGCAATTCCCTCATGAATACCGTCTGAGGGCGACGCGATTTTTATTTCTCTGCCATTCAAAAGCAGTTTTCCCTTTCTGATCTGATCAAGGCCAAACACAGCTCTTGCAATCTCACTTCGGCCGGCTCCCATCATTCCTGCAAAACCAAGCACTTCTCCTTCTCTGATCGCAAAGCTTATCTTTTCAAACCCATCTCCGCTTATCTCCTGTGCTTCTAAAACTGCCTTTTCCTTCGGCATGTGCAGTTTGGGATAAATATCCACCACCTGACGCCCCACCATCATTTCTATCAGCTCATCACAGCTTACCTCCTGCATCGGTCTGGTATCTATGTATTCCCCATCCCGAAGCACCGTCACCGTATCGCAGATACGGTAAACTTCATCCAGTTTATGAGAAATAAAAATAATGGATATTCCTTTTTCCTTTAACAGCGAAATCTGCTGAAAAAGATATTCCGTTTCCACATTGGTAAGTGCACTTGTCGGCTCATCCATAATGATCAGCCTGCTTCCCCTTGATATTGCCTTGATAATCTCCACCATTTGCTTCTGGGCAACACTGAGTTTTTCCATCTTCGTATCCGGATCATAATCAAGTCCCAGTGTCTTAAGAAGCTGCGCCGCCTTAAGCTTCCGTTCCTTTTTGTCCAAAATCCACGCATGTTTTATGGGTTCTCTTCCTAAAAAGATATTTTCGGCAATGGTCATTTCCGGTATCGGATGAAGCTCCTGGGGAACAACGCTGATTCCTGCCTGCAACGCTTCCTTTTCTGACCGGAATCTTACCTTTCTGCCCTCATACTCCATTTCTCCTTCATATTCAGAGTAAGTGCCTGATATGATTTTGATCAGGGTACTCTTCCCTGCTCCGTTTTCCCCCATCAGCCCATGAATGCTTCCTTTTTTCATTTCCAGATTTACATTTTTAAGCGCTGTAACACCCGGAAATTTTTTGGTCACATGACTCATCCTGATGATACATTCCTCATTCATTATCACTCCTCCTTTGTGTTAAAACGTTTTAACTAAAAAGTATATGGATTTCTTTCGTTGTTTATATAAAGTACCACTTTTTGAATTTTTTTGCAATATTATTTCTTTATTTTTTCATTTTTTAGTTATTTTATACAAATTATGCGCTTTCTATTTATAAATATTTTTATTAAAACGATTTAACAGTACCATAATTTTGGCCCTGATATACTTTTCCTGTTTTCTTCTTCCCTACCCCCACAAAGTTTTATTAAATTACAGTACATAACAGTTTCAGCATAAAATAATTGTACAAAATCCTGAAAGAACAATCATCCTGAACTGATGTGCCCACCAGACATACAAAAATGTTGAAAAATGTTGTATAATAATACTGTTACGGTTGACAGCATGGAGGGGTATGGGATGAAACGTGAAAAAATAAAAAGCAAATCATCTTTTATGTTATTTGGTATTCGCAATAAGGTTGTGCTCTGCTTCCTTGTTCCAATTATTTTTATGATAATTGTCGGCGTTTCCGCTTATCAAAAGGCGGCCACAGGAATGCGGGAAAAATTTCAGGAAAGTACAATCCAGACCATCAGCATGGCCAGAGACTATGTGGAAATGAGCTGCATGTTTATAGAAAGTGAAGGTACCAGATATGCCTTTGCCACAAATGTCTCCAACTATGTAGGCGGCGCTCTGGAAAGCGATCCGGTAGGAAAAATGCTGGCATTGGAAAATCTGAATCTGGATTTGCGTACCTCTCTTACAGCAAATTCCTTTATCAGCAACTTTCACATCATACCAAATGAAAATCTTACGATTCTTACTACAGGAGCAAAGCAAAATGTAAATGGAATCTTAAAGGAACACAGACAGGAAGTGGCTTCTTCCGGACGAGATATTTTCAAATGGGTTGATTCACATTCTGCTCTGGATGCTGCTTTGGAAATTGATTCTTCTACTTACATATTATCATTTGAAAAATTAACCAAATATAGTGATGGCTGCGTTGTAATAGATATCAGCCGGTCTTTCATTGAAGATTTTGTCAGCGGAATCGACCTGGGAGAAGGAAGCCTGGTGGGCTTTGTAACTGAAAATGGCAGAGAAATTATTTCACAGTCATCAGCCGATGGAGAAAACACAACTTCTGAAGGCGAAACCGTCTTTTTTGATCAGGAATTCTATCAGGCAATTGATCCTGAAAATCCCACAGGCGCCCTTGAAGTAGATTTCCGTGGCGAAAAGTATCTTTTTATCTATAGCAGAAGCAATGAAATTAATGTCACTATATGCGGATTGGTTCCTATGAGTGTTGTCACCAATCAGGCAATTGAAATACGGACACTGACTATGCAGCTTACAATTCTTGCCGGCATTATTGCAATGATTGTTGGTATTATTATTGTAGCAGGCATTCAGAATAACATGAAGCGCATTTCCGGCAAACTTGGTGAAGTGGCAAAAGGCGATTTGACCGTTGAAATCAATGCAAAAGGGCATGACGAGTTCAGAGGTCTTGCCGGTTCAGCGGCAAATATGGTTGCCAACACGAAAAAGCTTGTTAAGAAGGTAAGTAAAGCCACCGGTGAATTAGAAAAATCTTCTAATGATGTAGAGACAGTGTCCAGTGCAATTACCAATTATTCCAATAAAATTACCGAAGCAATCGGTGAGATTAATGAGGGTATAAACAGGCAGTCGGCACATGCTCAGGAATGTGTAACACGTACCCATGTACTGTCTGATGAAATACAGGAAGTAGGAAAAGTCGTTGAAAATGTAGAGCTGCTGGTAAATGAAACAGAAGGAATGATCAATAAAGGAATGGAAATTGTGGGTATGCTTGGAAAACGTGCCGAGGAAACCACTGAAATTACTTCCAGAGTTGGTGAAAGTATAGAAACCCTTAAAAAGGAGTCGGAAATTATCAATACTTTTGTTGAAACTATTACCTCCATCTCTGTGCAAACTAACCTGCTTTCCCTGAATGCATCTATTGAAGCGGCAAGAGCAGGGGCTGCCGGAAAGGGCTTTGCTGTTGTAGCGGAAGAAATCAGAAAACTTGCAGATGATTCCGCAAAGGCCGCTGGCGAAATCAGTAATAATGTATCTCATATTATGATGCAGACAGTAAACAGTGTGGAGCAGGCTGATCAGGCCAGAAACATGGTTGCACAACAGGGAAAAGCAGTTGAAAACGTGGTTAACGTATTTGGTTCCATGAATCAAAAGCTAAACCAGCTGGTTGAAGGGCTCAGAGAAATCGTAACAAGCATTGGAAGGGCAGACGAAGAACGAAACGACACCCTGCAGGCTGTTATGAATATATCAGACATTATTGAAGATACTGCAAACAGAGCTGAAACCGTAAATACAATTGCAGAACAGCTCCTTGCCAACGTTAAAAATTTAAATGGAACAGCAGATGTGCTTGGGGAAAATATGGATGAATTAAAATCCGAGATTGACGCCTTTAAAATCTAAGAATGCCCATAGTGCGCATAGATTTACAGAGGAATATGCTGTTTTGCAGCACAAATCCTGTGTGAGAAACGCTTTATTTATTGATTCAGAGTTTCCCTGATTGCAATTAGCAGCCGCTCCGATACAGATGTAACGGGGCGGCTGTTTTTATCGGGGCAGTAACAGTCCTGTATTCAATTTAAAAATTTACTCTTCCTCGCTCTGCTTAATACTGATCTTACTGTATAGTTCATCCACAGTCGTTTCCAGCGATTTCTCCCCTTCAAAATATCCATCAATTCCCTGTTCTAAAATGGCATAAGTAGAATCTGTCAGGGAGCTTGCATAGCCTCTGGGAATAACAGCCTTATCCAAAAGCTCTTTCAGCCACATACCGTCCTCTTTTACTGGATAATAAAGAGGATAACCTTCTCCATATGTGGGGCTATAATAAAATTCCCGATCATATCCCCATCTTTCCCTACATGTTTCTTCATAGAACTCTATCCATACATCTACTGTCTGCCTGGCCACCGGTATCCCGGGGATTACACTACTCTTCTCACTAAAAGTACCTGCATAGGAAGCCAGAAACTGCAGAAATTCACATGCCTCTTTGGGATATTCTGTTTGACTGTGCACCCCAGCCAACATGCCGGAATGGAACTGCCCGGTAGAAATAATTTCAAACTCTTCATAATGAGAAATCTGAGGAAATAACCATACTCCCAGTCTTCCTAAAACAGCCAATGACACATTTCCTTTTCCACACCCCAGAAGCTGCCAAAATTCTTCTTCCATAAGATCATAGTTTTTATAATCCAATTGATAAGCACGAACTTCTGTCACTTCCTCACTCATCAACCGGTCATAGAGAATCATTGCTTCCTCAAGAAATGATTCCAGCCTTTCTTTTGTTACCTTTCCATCCTCATAAAGCTCGCTTCCGTAAAAATGATACAGCATAGGCAGAAAGAGGTCTTTTGCATTCCCCCGATAGCTATAGGGAACAAGGCCGGACTCACCTGGATGCTCCTTAAGGTAGTCTGCCAAACTGGAAAGGCTCTCTACATAAGGCGCTGTCTCCTTTCGGCATACAATACAGTCCGCTTCAAAAAACAGAGGAATAACAAAAGTTGCTTCTTCTTCCTGATATCCCTTCAATACTCCGTCAAAATATTCACCGGTATCCAGTAAAATTTCCACCGTCTCATCAATGTCCAGCAGCATTCCCTGCCTTGCATATCCCTCCCAGGGCAGATTGTCGAACACATAAATATCCGCCGCCTGACTGGATACTATCTCTGAATTTACACGCTTATACAGTGTATCCATTTCCTGACTATTTGCAGGCGCCTTGCTTCCTGCAAATTCATATGTGATAGTTACATTGGGATTGGCTGTCTGATACTCAAGCACTGTATTTTTTAAAAAACTGCTCTCTGTCACAGAAAAAATCTTAAGCTCCACCATCTCATCCAAATTTATTTCTGCTAAAGAATAATGATATAGAACAGTCCCAGCAGTAAGAAAATACTCTTCTCCCTCCTTCCACAATCCATCCGGCCTGAAACCGCCAAGCGTCATGCTCGTTCGTTCAGAAGAAGCTTTTAAAATCCACTCTTCCCCTTCTTTTTCATAGATTCCATTCCCTGTCGCTAAAAGTTCTGTTTCCTGATTTTTGACGAGAAAACTTCCGCCATTTGTTATCCCTTCACGAATAAATTCTCTGCTGATATAATCTTCTGTCTTTTCTCCTGTTCGAAGCTCAAAAACCATATAGGCCGAGTCCGTCGTAGGCTGACAGATCAGATGTTCATCATCCTGAAAAATAGTTCCTCCTCTTGGATCAGCGGGAAAATCTGCCTTACATTGTTCTTCCCCTGATAAATACACGTAAGCCCTTTGTGTATCAAATAAAATAATTGTTCCATTTCCCGAAACCCTTATATCTGTCCAAAAAATACTTTTATCTGTCTCTAACTGTATTTCCTCAAAAGAATGGGACGCTGCATTATATCGGATAATGTGGTTTTCATATTCAGCATCTGTCCTGGGACCGTTAATCCTGTAATAATTATTCTCCTGCTCCGGCGTTAAATCCTCCTGATAAAGGAAATAAATATCCCCATTTTCTGTCTCATAAAAGTCTCTCAGTATCCCATAAACACCTTCCGGTTCTACTGCCGGCACCGGCTTTTCATAGGCAGACTTTTCCTCCTGATAATACCATATAATCCGGGCATTTTCTTCATCTGTGGGGGAGACTGTCTGAACTTTGTTTTCCTCATTTTTTCCACAGGATATTAAACAAAATATAAATAAAAACAGTAATGGAATAATTTTTTTCACTTTGCATCTCTCCATCTGAACGAATGTTATATAGTGTAATTATTTTACCTTATTTTATCATATATTTTTACCTGTGACAATTTTTATTTCGTTAATTTATTTTCCATTTAACCATACCTATAGTTC
>VSNT01000087.1 GCA_009774465.1 Lachnospiraceae bacterium | reverse complement strand
AAACAAAGTACTAAAAAATATGGAGAAGGAGGGTGTAGTTAAAAATGAGCAATGAAAAAACATCAAAAAAGAAAAAAGTTACTATTAACGAAAAAGTCTGGCTGCTGATTTCCCTTTGTGCGGCATTGATTGTCTGGTATTTGCTTTCGCTGGGCAAGGCGACGGGAAGAAGTTTTCCTTTTGCAGACAAGGTAGTTCCGGCAGTGGGGACAATGATTGAAAGAGGGGCGTTTTGGAAAGATATTAAAAGCAGTTTGACCTGTGTGGCTGCCGGCTTTGGACTGGGGTTTGTTACAGCGCTTCCCATTGCGTTTCTTATGGCATGGTATCAGCCTGTTCAGAAAATTATTGAGCCCTGGATTAACTTTATCCGTAATATTCCTGCTCTGGCATATGCGCCGCTTTTGGTTATTACCTTTGGCGTAGGACAAAAACCTGCAATTATTCTGATCTGGATCTGCACATTTATGACTATGAGCATTACGATATATCAGGGAATTAAAAATATTGACGTAACATTGATTAAGGCAGCCAGAGTGCTTGGTGCAAATGATTTTGATATCTTTGTTAAAATTATCTGCCCGGCTACGGTACCGTTTATTATCACTGCTGTCCGTCTTGGACTTGGTGCTGCTCTTACCACGCTGCTTGCAGCAGAATCTACGGGAGCGCAGGCCGGTATTGGTATGAGAATCCGTTCTCTTTCCAACTCCTTTGAGTCGGCGCCAATGTTGATGTACATTATTCTGCTTGGTATCATTGGATTAATTCTGGTAAAGATTGTAGATATTATTGAAAGGAAATTAACGGGATGGCAAGAGACGATAAGTTAGTAAAATTAAAAATTGACAATGTTTATAAGGAATATGAAGGACGTAATGGAAAAACGGTTGCCTTAAATGGCGTAAATCTTGATATTATGGAAAATGAGTTTATCTGCGTGGTTGGTCCTTCAGGATGCGGTAAGTCTACGCTGTTAAATATCATTGCGGGACTGTTAGAGCCCACAAGCGGCGCAGCATATCTGGATGGAAAGCAGATTGAAGGCACCGGTGTGGAGCGTGGCGTTGTATTTCAGCAGTATGCGCTGTTCCCGTGGCGGACAGTTATTAAGAACGTTATGTTCGGACTGGAAATGAAAAAGGTGCCGAAGGCAGAAGCGGAACAGATAGCCCGCAAATACATAGAAGCAGTAGGATTAAAGGGATTTGAAAACTCTTATCCCAAGGAGCTGTCCGGCGGAATGAAGCAGCGTGTGGCAATTGCCCGTGCATATGCGGCTAACCCGGAAGTACTGCTTTTGGATGAGCCTTTTGGAGCACTGGATGCACAGACACGTGTACAGCTTCAGACAGAGCTTTTAAATACCTGGGAGCAGGAAAAGAAAACATGCTTTTTCATAACCCATGATGTAGATGAAGCGATTATTCTTGCTCAGCGTGTTATCATTATGAGCGCCCGTCCGGGACGAATTAAACGTATTGTAAATATTGATATTCCTTATCCAAGAACACAGGAAACAAAATCAGATCCACGTTTCCTGGAGCTGAAAGCGGAAATCTGGAATGAAGTATATCAGGAATTTTTGGAAGTGCGCAAGTAGGCGCAGTTAACTGATTAATTATGGTTTTGACCGTAAAACGGTTAAAATAAATCTTTTAAGGAGGAACATTAATGAAAAAGAAAGTATTAGCCCTGGTGCTCGCAGCAGCGATGACATTATCCTTAGCAGCCTGCGGAAAAACACCGGAAGATAAGCCGGCAAGCACCACAGAAACAACAGAAACAACGGAATCAACAGAGGCCCCTGCAGAGCAGGAAGCTACAGAGCCGGAACCGGCTGAGGAAGAAGCAGCACCGGTAGAGAAAGTATCACTTAATGTTGCGTATATGCCTAACTATGCATCCTTATGGTCTGTGCTCACAGCAATAGATCAGGGATTCTTTGAAGAGGAAGGTCTGGAAATTACACTTTGGGAGTTTGCAGACGGTCCTTCTGAAATCGCAGCAATGGAAGGTGGAAGTATTGATCTGGCTTATATTGGACATGGTGCTCATAAGCTCTGTATCAATGGTCAGGCAACGATTTTTGCTCCCAGTTCCGTACATAGCACAGACAGAATTATTGTTCTGCCCTCTTCAGGAGTTACTTCTGTAGATGACATTGCAAATCTTGCTGGCAAGAAGGTAGCTTACAATGCCGGTTCTTCTTCTGAAACTGCATTGAATGGCGCACTTGCAGCAGCAGGACTTACAATTGATGACATTGAAGCTTATGAAATGGATGCTACCAACATGGTTGCAGCAATGTCTTCAGGTTCTGTAGACGCCTGCACAGCATGGAATCCTTACAGTGTTCAGATTTTGAATAATTGTGAAGGCGCTGTTGAGCTTGAGTTTGCAACAGATTCTGTAAACCTTTCAAGCTGGATTTGCCTGCCTGGATATGCAGATGAAAACAGAGACATCCTGATTCGTTTCAGCCGTGCACTTTACAAGGCAATGGCATATGCTTCTCAGGAAGCTAACTATGATTATGCAGTAGGTCTTTACGCAACAAAGTGTGCGAAAGACAAAGAGGCTTGTCTTGTTGAAACAGGTGACGCAACATGGTTCAGCGCTGATGATGTTAAGAATGGTATTGCAGACGGAACAATGCAGGCATACTATCAGAGACAGCAGGAAATGTTTATTGAAAGTGAAGCTGTAGAAGGTGAAGTACCTTTGGAGAATTATGTATTGTTTGATGTAATGCAGGAAGCACTAGGTAACTAAGAGCGAAAACCCTATGGGCGGCGGATTTGTCTGTTCATAGGGTTTTTTTTACCCTGATTATGGAGGAGTTATATGAAGATATCGTACCGCAGGGATGCGTCTGAGGTGATCTGGTTTGCAGCAAAGGAACTGGAAGCATATCTTAAAAGGATGCTGAACCGGCAGCCGGCATTTGAGATATGGCTTGAAAGTGACAGGAGCTGTTTTCCGGAATCTGAAAAAGACAGCTATAAGATATGTGTTTCCCCAAAAGGCGGAAGTATAACAGGTATCAACGACAGAAGTGTTCTCCTGGGGGTATATGATTACCTGCATACACTTGGCTGTCGTTTTCTGATGCCTTTAAAAGAATGTGAAACAGTTCCTTCCATCGAGGAAGAAAATTTATGGGCGGATTATGAAAAATGCGCTTCCTTCTATCATCGGGGCGTATGTATTGAGGGAGCAGATTCTTTTGAAAATATTTTAAACTATATTGAATGGCTTCCTAAAATTGGATATAACAGTTTTTTTCTTCAGTTTAAAACGCCCTATGCATTTTTAGCACGCTGGTATGAGCATAAGGAAAATCCTTATGCGGCCAAAGAGGCCTACACGCCGGAGGATGCCATAAGAGATAAATCTCTATTAGAACAGGAGGCTAAAAAGCGCGGGCTATTACTGCATGAGGCAGGGCATGGCTGGACAGGAGAAACCTTGGGTTATCAGACTGTGTCATGGGATTCGGAAAACGCACCTTCTGATGACAGATTTGTACACAGAATGGCTGAAATTAACGGAAAAAGGGCTCTTTTCATGGGGGTGCCTGCAAATACCAATCTGTGTTATCACAACGCGGATGCAATTGATACATTTGCAGGGCTGGTGACAGATTATGCGAAAGAAAATCCAAGTGTGGATTATCTGCATGTGTGGCTTGCCGACGAGTATAATAATGTCTGTGAATGTGCTGACTGCCGAAATACCACGATTTCAGATCAGTACATTAATTTACTGAATGAAATTGATGCAAGGCTTATGAAAGAGGGACTTGACACACGCATTGTCTTTTTGCTCTACCAGGAGCTTTTATGGCCTCCCATTGAAAAAAAGCTGAATCATCCGGATCGTTTTGTGCTGATGTTTGCACCGATCAGCAGGACTTTTGAAAAAAGCTATGAGATGGATGATAGGGAGAGGGAACTTCCTGAATATAAAAGAAATCAGATTACACTTCCTGTAAATCTTGCGGAAAATCTGGCTTTTTTAAAGGGCTGGCAGCAACAATTTCAGGGGGAAGGATTCATATATGATTATCCACTGGGAAGAGCCCATTATGGAGACTTTGGATACGTGCATATTGCGAATGTAATTCATTCCGATATTCAGAAAATCAGACAAATGGGGCTGAATGGATATATCAGTTGTCAGGAGCTTCGGGCAGCCTTTCCCAATGCCTTTCCCAATTACGTGATGGGCAAAACACTTTTTGAAAAAGAGCTGTCGATTCAGGAACTGACTAAAGAATACTTTTTGGCCTGCTATGGTGGCAATTGGCAGCAGGTGTTAAGGTATCTGACAGATTTGTCAGATTTAAGCAGTTGTGACTACGTGAATGGAAAAGGAGAGAGAAAGAACCAGGATATTGCCGGGCGTATGGATAAAATAAAAAAACGCTGTGAGGAGTTTGGAGAAGTAATTCTTTCCCATAAAAATGATGTGGGAGAATGGGATTCCATTTACTGGAAAGTTCTGGAATATCACAGAAACTATGTTATTTTGCTTTCAGAGGCGCTTTATATGCTTGCTTTGGGAGACCAGGCACAGGCCTGTGAAAAATGGAAAAATTTCAGAAAGCTTATCTGTGACAGGGAACCGGAGTATCAGCCTTTTCTGGATGTGTACCGTATTCTTGAGGTGACGCAGAAATACACAAAAATAGCAGACAACTTGGACACAAAGTAAGGCCGCAAAATAAGGGAAAAAAATCCTTTCTATTTTTGTTGTTGTGTTGTATAATCATTATGTGTAAACATTTCAGATAACAAATCGTAATAAATTCCCGAAAGAAAACCCGAAGATTTAAAAGATTTTGTGTGATGCATTATGGTTATAGGAAAATGGAGGATTTTATGAGAGAAAAGTATGAGTCTTTGGCGCTTGCAGATTTAAAGGCAATTGCAAAAGCCAGAGGACTAAAAGGCACGTCAACGATGAAAAAAGCACAGATCGTAGAGTTGATGCTTGCGGAGGATGAAAAGGACAAGGAGAAGGCAGAGGGGAAAAATATTACGCCAAAGCCTGTTCCGGCAAAGCCGGCCATGACAGGGAAGCCGGAGGGAAAAAGCGAACGTCCTGAAAAGGAAGGAAGCGTTCGAGAGGCCAGAACAGAAAGGACAGAGTATAAGCCGGAACGGACAGAAGGCCGGGTGGAAGAGCCAAAGGCTGATGAGGACAAGTTTCCGGCGGAACTGGACAGTGGAATTGCCGCCAGTGGTATTTTGGAGGTTATGCCGGACGGATATGGATTTATTCGTTGTGAAAATTATCTGCCCGGAGATCATGATGTATATGTAGCACCCAGCCAGATCAGAAGATTCGGATTAAAGACGGGAGATATATTAGAGGGAAATACCCGTGTCAGAACCCAGGGAGAAAAGTTCGCGGCACTGCTTTATGTAAAGAGTATTAATGGATATACGCCGGAGGTGGCTGCCAGAAGGTGTAATTTTGAAGATATGACGCCGATATTTCCAAATGAAAGACTGCATTTGGAAATGCCGGGGGCCAGTGTTGCCATGAGGATTATGGATTTGATCAGCCCTGTTGGAAAAGGCCAGCGTGGTATGATCGTATCGCCTCCTAAAGCCGGTAAAACAACTTTACTGAAAGACGTGGCCAAATCCGTAAAGCGCAATGCTCCGGAAGTGCATCTGATTATTCTTTTAATAGATGAACGTCCCGAGGAAGTTACAGACATTAAAGAGGCAATTGAAGGGCCTAATGTGGAAGTTATTTATTCTACCTTTGATGAACTGCCTGAGCACCATAAGCGTGTTTCAGAAATGGTAATTGAAAGAGGAAAACGTCTGGTAGAACATAAAAAGGATGTAATGATTCTGATTGACAGTATCACAAGGCTGACCAGAGCTTATAACCAGACGGTACCGCCAAGCGGACGTACCTTATCCGGCGGCCTTGATCCGGCGGCATTACATATGCCGAAACGGTTTTTTGGCGCGGCGAGAAATATGCGGGAAGGCGGTTCCCTTACAATTCTTGCAACAGCACTGGTAGATACCGGAAGTAAGATGGATGACGTGGTTTATGAGGAATTTAAGGGTACCGGCAACATGGAACTTGTACTGGACCGGAAGCTTTCCGAAAGAAGAATGTTTCCTGCCATTGATATTCCAAAGTCCGGAACCAGAAGAGAGGATCTTCTCCTTGCCCAGGATGAGCTGGAAGCAATGAATATCATGCGCAAAAGCCTGAACGGATTAAAACCTGAGGAATCAGTAGACAAAATTCTTGACATTTTTGCAAAGACCAGGAATAATCAGGAAGTTGTAAATATGATTAAAAAAATAAAATGGTTTTAAAAATACTTGCATGAGCAGATAAGCTGTGATATAATGAAAAAGCTGTTTCAGATTAGTATTTGAAGACATAATTATTAAGTTATTATAGAGAGGTGAAAGCATGAAAGAAGGAATTCATCCTGAGTTTTATCAGGCAACTGTAACTTGTAACTGTGGCAATACATTTGTGACGGGTTCAACTAAAAAAGACATTCACGTTGAAGTTTGTTCTAAATGCCATTCATTCTACACAGGCCAGCAGAAAGCTGCAAGAGCTGATGGACGTATTGATAAGTTCAACAGGAAGTACGGTGTAGAAAGCAAATAATTTTGCAGGAAAAGGTTGGGGTGGTCACATCTCAACCTTTCTTTTGTGCGGGCAATGAGTCAGGCGCGTATGCAGAGCATACGCATAACTGCGTATTTATATTTCCTGTGCCTGCCAGTTTAAATTAAAAGCCTGCAAGAGCGGGCAGATAGGAGTAAACTTGAAAAAGAAAAGACGCAGCCGCTCCTCGGGAATTGGCGGACAAGCCGTTTTAGAGGGCGTTATGATGAAAAATAAAGATGACTATGCGGTAGCCATCAGAAAGCCAAATGGAGAAATTGAAGTTGAAATGGAGGTATTTCATGGCTGTATGCATGGAAATATACTCACCAGAACTCCATTTGTCAGAGGGATTTTCAATTTTATAGATTCTTTAAGGCTTGGAATGAAAACACTTAATTATTCCGCCTCTTTTTATGAGGATGAAGAAGCTAAAGAAACCAAACTGGATAAAGCACTTGATAAAATGTCAGGGGGCAGAGGAGAAAATATACTTATGGGAATTACCACAGTGATTTCTGTTCTGCTGGCGGTTGGTATTTTTATTCTGCTGCCTTATTTCATTTCTTCTTTTTTAGTTGGATATATAAGAAATGCTTCTTTGCTGGCAATTATAGAAGGGGTAATCAGAATACTGATTTTCTTTGCCTACGTGGCAGGAATCAGCCTTATGAAAGATATTCACAGGCTGTATCAATATCATGGAGCGGAGCATAAATGTATTAATTGTATCGAAAAGGGAAGACCTCTTACTGTGCATAATGTAATGAGGAGCTCCAGAATTCATAAACGCTGTGGAACCAGCTTTATGTTTTTTGTCATGTTCGTAAGCATTGTGTTGTTTTTCTTTATCAGAGTGGATAATGCAGCACTTAGAATACTGCTTCGCATTGCGCTTATTCCTGTGATTGCAGGGATTTCTTATGAAATTATCCGTCTTGCCGGAAGAACTGATAATATTTTAGTGAAGATAATTTCGGCACCGGGAATGCTGCTGCAGCGGCTTACCACCAAGGAACCGGATGAAAGTATGGTTGAGGTGGCGATTAAATCGGTGGAAGCAGTGTTTGACTGGAAGGAGTATTTGAAAGATTCCTTTGGATATGAGGTGGATGCCTCCTGGATGGATGATGGAACTGAAAAAGATTCTAAGGAGGAAGAATCACCTGAAGATGGAATATGAAGCGTTATATCGCCTGGGCGCAGAAAGGCTAAAGGAAGCACAGATCGATGAACCCATGCTGGATGCCCGTCTGCTTCTGGAAGAGGTTTGTGGAACGGATAGGAATTATCTTCTGGCACATGGAAGCAATCCCGTGTCAGAGGATGATTATAATTGTTATGTAAACTATATTGAAAAGCGGAGTCATCATATTCCTCTTCAACATATTTTAGGATATCAGGAGTTTATGGGGCTTCACTTTAAAGTAACTCCGGAAGTATTGATTCCAAGACAGGATACGGAAACATTAGTGGAAGAGGTTATGAGGAATCTTCATGACGGTATGCGGATTTTAGATATGTGTACCGGCTCCGGCTGCATTTTGTTAAGTCTTTTGAAATATTCCAATGACTGCATTGGAACTGGATGCGACTTGTCAGAAAAGGCGCTTTTGGTAGCGGAAGAAAATGCCGGAGCGCTTGGAATAGGTGCAGAATTTTTACAAAGTGATTTGTTTGAAAATGTGACCGGTAAATATGAAATTATTGTTTCCAATCCTCCTTATATATCAAGTGAAGAGATTCCGGGTTTGATGGAAGAGGTTCGGGAACATGATCCGCGCATGGCCCTGGATGGAGGAAAAGACGGACTTTATTTTTATCGTGAAATTATAAGGCAGGCAGGTGATTATTTATATCCTGGCGGTATGCTGTTTTTTGAAATCGGCTGCAGGCAGGCGGCAGCGGTAAGCAGCTATATGAGACAGGCAGGCTATCGGGAGGTCACAGTCTGTAAAGATTTATCCGGGCTGGACCGGGTAGTGTCAGGAGTATATGGAGGTTAAAATCATGTTTGATAAATTAGAAGATCTTTTAATCCGTTTTGAAGAGATTATGAGTGAATTAAATGAGCCTGCGACGGCAAATGATCAGCAGCGTTTCAGAAAATTGATGAAAGAGCAAAGTGATCTTACGCCTGTTGTGGAGGCATATAAGGAGTATAAAAAGGCTGGTCAGGATGTGGAAGACTCTCTGGCTATGTTAGAGGAAGAATCTGATGATGAAATGCGTGAAATGCTGAAGGAAGAGTTAAGTGCAGCTAAGAAGCGCATTGAAGAACTGGAACAGAAATTAAAGATATTGCTTCTGCCCAAGGACCCCAATGATGAGAAGAACGTTATCATTGAAATAAGAGCAGGTGCAGGCGGCGACGAAGCAGCGCTTTTTGCAGCAGAAATATATCGGATGTACGTGCACTATGCAGAAGGACAGCGTTGGAAGGTGGAAACCATGAACGTGGATGAAATCGGCATTGGCGGTATGAAAGAAGTGCAGTTTACTATTATTGGACAGGGTGCTTATTCCAGGATGAAGTATGAAAGCGGCGTTCATCGAGTACAAAGAGTCCCGGAAACAGAAAGCGGCGGGCGGATTCACACATCTACCATTAGCGTGGCGGTTATGCCGGAGGTGGATGATGATATTGATATTGTGATCGAAGATAAAGATATACGAATTGATGTAATGCGTGCTTCCGGAAACGGGGGGCAGTGTGTCAACACCACTGACTCTGCGGTACGCTTGACTCATTATCCTACCGGAATTGTAGTGTACAGCCAGACAGAAAAATCACAGCTTCAAAATAAGGCAAAGGCGTTTGCCCTTTTAAAAGCGAAACTTTACGACATAGAACAGCAGCAAAGACATGATGCGGAGGCTGAAATGAGAAGAAGCCAGATTGGAACAGGCGACCGTTCTGAAAAAATCCGTACTTACAATTTCCCCCAGGGGCGTGTGACAGACCACAGAATTGGCCTTACCCTTTATAAACTGGATAAGATTATGAACGGGGATATTCAGGAGATTATCGACGCATGTATTGCAGCCGACCAGGCAGCAAAGCTTGTGAAGATGGGTGAAAACTGAAATGCCTGGTCGGTTACGACCAAGGCAGCGAAGCTTGTGAAGATGGGTGAGAACTAGATTGGCTGGTGCGGCATTGAGCGGAAAAATTTATGAATATGAATCCCTGCTTTATGATGCAGGGCAGACAGGCGGTGCTTACGTCATTTTTCCTTATGATATCAGAAAGGAGTTTGGAAGAGGAAGAGTGAAAGTACATGCCACGTTTGACGGGGAGCCATATGATGGCAGTATTGTAAATATGGGGGTAAAGAACGCCGATGGGAGTGTGTGTTACATTATAGGCGTGCGTAAAGATATCCGTTCTCGGATAGGAAAGCAGCCGGGGGACAAAGTTCTGGTGACAGTCAGAGAACGGGAATAAGGCAGGAAGGATGGAGGATGTAATTATCCTTAAAAAGATTTTGGATTATTACAGGCAGTTTCCGTGAAAATATAGAGTTTTTGCGTGTAGTATACACAAAAATAGAAAATGAAGACAGGAGAAAAAGAGCTAGCTGATAGCTCTTTTTTTATTCCATGAAAAATAATGTTCCATGTCATTGGGTAAAAACAGAAGGACACTTTTACTAAACTCTACTGTTGGTAGGTGTTCATTTTTGTGCCGGATTTTATAATATATCACAGACAGGAGGGCTGAAGAATGAATCAAATCAGGACTGGAGCTTTTATTTCTGAACGCCGGAAAGCAAAAGGCTGGACGCAAAGCCAGTTGGCAGAAAAGCTGGGAATAACCGATAAGGCAGTTTCAAAATGGGAAACGGGACGGTCTATGCCGGATTTATCTTTGTTTATGCCATTATGTACTCTTTTAGACATTACTTTAAGTGAACTGTTTGCGGGTGAGTGCATTGCAGAAGAAGAGCTGAAAGAAAAAACAGATGAGGTACTTATGGACGTGATTTCAAACTGGTTAGGACACGATAAAATGGAAAAAGTACGTTTCCGGGAGTCAAAAAAATGTGATACAGTACCCCAAAATGTTTTGGAAGTTGAAAATGTTTCCAGGCTTTATGAAAATAATTCTGTATTAGCTGTAAATAACGTGAGTTTTCAGATACCGCAGGGTAGTTTTGTTGGAATTATGGGGGCTTCCGGTTCTGGGAAAACAACATTGCTTAATTTAATCGCCACGATAGATAAGCCAACAAATGGGGCGGTGCGGATCAGCGGGCAGAATATAGTGGATATGTTAGATAAAGCTGCCGCAGAATTTCGCCGCAGACATTTAGGCTTTGTTTTCCAGGAATACAATCTGCTTGAAACTTTGACTATCTATGAAAATATTGCGCTTGCTTTGACCATTAAAGAAGTTTCCAAAGAAAGCATTCGGCCAATGATTCAAAGTTTATCTGAAAAGCTGGATATATCGGCAATATTGGATAAGTTTCCATATGAGGTATCGGGAGGGCAAAGGCAGCGCTGCGCCTGTGCCCGCGCTATTGTGATAAATCCCGATATTATCCTTGCGGACGAGCCTACCGGAGCATTGGATTCCCATGCTGCCAGGCAGCTTTTAGATACCTTTGCCATGCTTTGCAGAGAATATAATGCAACAATTTTAATGGTCACACATGATGTCATGGCAGCCAGCTATTGTGACAGGATTTTGTTTATGAAAGATGGCGAAATAAAAGCTGCCTTAAACCGAAAGCAGGAAAGCAAACAGGCCTTTTTCGCGGATATTTTGAAGAAAATAGAATGGATGGAGGGGGAAGCTGGATGTATTTGAAACTGTCAATCCGTAATGCCAGGCGTTCTTTTATAAATTATCTTTTATATGTTGTTACCATGATTGTCCTTTTGGCGGTTATAGAGGTATCTAATTGTATAACCATTATAGGAAAATCAGCTGGTTTTCAAGTAATTTCTCTTCCATTGTTAATAGCAGTTATTCAAATAGTTTTAGTTGGATATATAGATTTATTTCTGTTAAAACAGCGGGCAAAAGAATTTGCAAACTATCTATTATTAGGTATGGAAAAAAAGAGATTAACCCGGCTGTTCCTATGCGAAGTCCTGTTGATTGGTTTTTGCTGCTATTTAGCAGGAACAACAATAGGTTTTACTGTATATGGATTTTGGTATTTCCGTGATCCGCTGCATGAAATGAAACAATGCGGATTCCTCTATGGTAAAAGTATGTTATATACGTTTCTGTTTTTTTGCTTTATTGAAACAGTGTGTTCTTTTCGGCTGAGGAGACGTTTAAACAAGCTGCAGATAAGGGAACTGATGTATGAAAAAAACCGCAATCAGGGCGTAAAAAATATAGGAAACTATAAAAAATGGGGATTTATCTTTTCTTTGTGTTTTATATGCTTAATTGGCTGCGTTTGCTGCATTGTTTTTTTGCCGGGAGTTTATATTGTTTATCCTGTGTCTGTTGTGGCAATCCCTTTGCTGATCGCTGTCTTTGCTTTTTACAAATGGGTATTTGGCTGTTTGTATGCGCACAGGCGGATGAAATCTGTCAGGATATATCAGAAAGACAGACTATATATTTTGGCAAATGTAACATCAAACATCAAAACGACTGCCATGATTAATGCTGTTTTTTGCATATGCTTTTTATTTTCCGGCTGTTCTTTTGTAACCGGAATGCTGATGCTGCAGCCGGAATTTCAGCTTTTTGATACAGCTATGCGACAGTGGATGGGAACCTCACAAATAAGTATCTGTATCGTGTTTTTGGTTATTTATTTTTCAATATTATCTTTGCAACAGATGATAGAGGTCAGGGAAAACTCAAAAAGTAATCAGATCATGCGCTGTATGGGAAAAAGCAATAAGCAGATAGAAAGACTTGTATATAAGCAGATAGCAATTAAATTGACCTCACCAATGATAATGGCTTTATTGATTATTTTATTCTGCATACCGTTACTGAATGGAAAAATGAACTTGGTTTTGCCGGCTTCTTTGAATCATATTCTGCTCAAATTAACTGGTGAGTTTGGAGTGTATATTATAATTTTCTACATTTGTTATTTTGGAGTTATCAGTGCCATGAGCAGGCGATATATAAATGCCTCTGCCGGGAAGAAGGAGCATCTTGTCAAATTATGACATGGTACTGGACAGTTCCCGTCTTGGCATTGACGGATGTGCCAGGGCAATAGCGGCGCTTTTGGAATAAGACGACATGAGGTTTACAGCACAGGATATACAAAACAGGATGAAAAATGGACAAGTTATGGGAAGGAATGACAGAAATGAAACACAGTATATTTGAGTTTGAAATTATGACAGCAATTATTTCTTTTATAGTTTTTATCGTATGATTTGGTCAAAAGACTTTCATTTGAAATGTCAGATTGAGCTGCCCGGCTTAAGAGGGAAAATTAAAACCTTTAACAGTAAGGGGAGAAACAGTAAGCAATACCGTAAAGAAAAAGCTGCTGCATGTCAGTGAATGGGATGAAAAGTCAGATACATATACCATGTCTGCATACCTTATTGCTCAACTTGGCGAAAATTTTACCAACGGTGCAGACAAAAAATCACCGGCGAAAAATTACTCGTACTGGCATGGAATAAAATTAAAGAGATACAGTATCTGGGCGGGGCGTAGTGACCTTCTTAGAAGTTGAAAATGAGGAAAAACTGTTATCATTCTATCGGAACAACTGCTTTTCTTAGTTTGATGCCAGACAGACCACATCAGATACGGACGAATCGCATGAGTTGGTGCAGCTTTTAAGGCGGCTCTAATGCGATTGCGCCACACTGAATAATGTGGATTTTATAGGCAAAAGCACAATTTGTTAATTTGCCGAATCGAAAATAGGGCGGGGTAAATTCCTCACAGGTGGGGTAAAAGTCATCAAAACCTAACAGCGGCACAGGCGGCTATTTCCAATTGATGCCATAGGAATTTGGGTACTAACAGGCAAAAGTATAGAGAAATGGCTTAAAATCAAGGGATTTTGGGCATAGAGGGGTTCATCGGAGTGGTTGGTGAACCTCTCTTTTTTGCGTTTTTGATGCCGCTGATAGGATGGCAATTGGGGCAGAATTATACTATCACGCAAAAGTCGGAAGTTTCCGTGATAGTATCTGAGTTTTGCGTGAAAGTATAAGGGTTTCCGTGTTTGTTTGGAGTTTCGCCTGTTTGTAGAAAAATGCTGTTGAAATATGGAAGATAGGGTATAAGGGGGCAAAATTTTTGGAGAAGATAGATATAGTTTCCATGTTACGGATTGGGGGAATATGATTCATGTCCAGTTCTTTTTGTTCTGTTTTTCGGATAGTAAAGAATGTCAAAATATGGTAAAATATATTAAAACCTTTAGACATTGGTTTTAATATACATTTTTGGGGTGGAAAAATTGAAAAAGTATACGATCAGTAATGTTATAAGCAGTTTTCAGTAAAACCGAATGAAAGTATATCTATGCTTTTAGGGGCAGGGGCGTCTATATCTTCTGGTATAATGTCAGGAGGGCAAATGGTGTGGGACTTTAAGAGAAAAATTTATTGTATAGAGAATAGGGTTTCTGAGGCCACGTTCCCAGATATGTCGAAGGAAACTGCGCAAAGGGAAATACAAACCTACCTTGATGCAATGAGAGAACATCCAAGTTTATATTCAAGGGAAGAATATTCGCATTACTTTGAATATTTGTTTGGAAATAAAAGAGACAGAGATTTATATATTCAAAGCAAGGTGAAAAATGTGACTCCTTATTTGGGATATCTCTGCTTGGGAGCATTAATTATTGAAGGTCGTATAAAGTTTTTAAATACTACTAATTTTGATGATTTAATTAAAGCCGGTGTGTATGCTCTTGATGCAGGGCATTCTATAAAAACAATATCTTCTGCTATTGAGAATAGTGTGGGATTTAATTTAAATGATGGTATTCCTACAATATTGAAATTGCACGGGGATTATTTGGTGGATCATTTAAAAAATACGTCAGAGGAATTGCAGGCATTAGAAAATTCCATTAATTTAAAACTTCAAGATGTTTTGCATGAAAGGGGACTTATTGTAGTCGGATATGCAGGAAATGATAATTCTGTAATGACCGTATTAGAAAAAATAGTAAATCAAAATGGTCTTCCATATGGGATAATTTGGTGCAAGCCTAAGAACACCGTTCTAAGTGAACGTGCCGAAAATTTTATGGAGTTTGCCTGTTCTGCAAATGAGCAATCTGGTGTTGTGGATATTGATAGTTTTGATGATCTAATGTACAGATTATATTTGACTATTGGGAAGTCTTATAAGGAAATTGACGAAAGATGGAAAAATCCAGATTGTATTAAGCCAATTTTATTTGGAGGGCTAAGAAAAAGGAATGTGTTTACAAAGACAAATACATTTGAAGCATTAAAATATCCAGAGGAAAGCTATGCATTTGAAACGACCATTACATCATGGAAAGAATTGAGGAGTTATCTGAATCATTCGGACAAGGTAGTAGCTGCGCTATTTAAAGGTAAAGTATGGGCTTTTGGAGATAAGGCGGAGATACAGAATATATTTGAAAAGGTATTAAAATCAGATATAGAGATGCAAAAATTCCCAGAAGATTGGATAAAAAAAGATTATTCATTCGTTTGGAGTTTGTATTATGATCTGATTAAATTGGTATTAGTTTCTAAAGGATTAATATGTTTTGGGAGAAATAAATTCTTTGATTCAAAAGCAGGCAAAAAGGAAAATGGGAATATAATTTATGATGCAGTAGAAGTGTTCTTATCATGTATAGGCGGTAAAATACTCTTAACCATTTTACCTACATTTTATATTGAAAAAGATAACGGACAGCCTATGGATAAATTGCATAAACAGAGGATTATTAATTTTCATTCTTCAAAATTATACAATTTAGATGTTAGCCAGCGTATAAATGACTGGACAAAAAAATTATGTTTGAATAAGGAATTGGCTTTCAGAATTGGAGGTTTTTCACTGGAATTTAATAAAATTGTTTATACTGGTGGAGGAGTAGGCAGGAAGGAATCATGGCCAGGAATTCAGTGTTTCCAATGTGAAGAACCGAAGATGTGCTTTTCAATAGATGATGATAGCAAGGTTGCTGTAAATCAATTAAAAGGATTGATTAATTATGGTCCTATAGAGTGTCAAAAAAATGGAACAAGTTTGAACAGTATAAAATTAGCAGTTTTAACCCCGGCTCAGACACAGCAGGAAATTGTGGCACATTTAGAAAAATTAAAGCAGCAATATGTCACGAATTTAAAGCAAGAACGGTATTTTTTACCAGAATATTTAGGCTTTGAGAAGATATTTGGGAAAGATATAGATATTCCAAGTATTAATGACAATGTAAGATTTATGTCTTATAATTTGGACGCAGTATTAAAATTAGATGCAATTAATTTTTTTAAAGGCTTGACTCGATATATCAATGTATTAGCAAAAAATCTAATGTCATTTGATATATTGATAATATATATTCCAAGTTGTTTGGCACATCTTCGGGAAATAAAAAATGAATCGGTATATTTTGATTTGCATGATTCATTAAAATTGTATTGTGCAGACAAGGGAATAGTTGTGCAATTAATAGAAGGGAAATCTGCTATACCGGATAAAAATAATGACACAGCAAAGATAATGTGGGGATTATCTACCGGGCTTTATTCTAAAGCTGTTGGACGCTTATGGAAACCTGCGGTATATAATAAGAACACTGCGTTTGTAGGACTTAGTTATGTGCAGTCAGTCAATAATGGTGAAAAAATTTCAATTGGATGTAGCCAGTTATTCGATGCGGAAGGAAATGGGATGCGATTATATCTGAGACCTTTAAAAAATCCGCAATTTATTCAGAAAAATCCTTTTATGAGAAATGAGGATGCTTGCAGGCTGATGTTAAATTTAAAGAAATTATATGATGATTCTGTTCCAACATACGATTTAAAAAGAGTGGTGATTCATAAAACAACATTTTTTACAAAAGAAGAGATGGAGGGGATAACACGCGGCTTATCTGGAATAGATGATATTGAGTTATTACAAATACAAGAATTTACGCCTTGGAGGGCAATACGGTTTAATTCATCTGATATGAAAGATACATCAAAATTCCCTATTCAGAGGGGAACGACTATTCAGTTAAATAAGGATACATTTTTGATTTGGACACACGGGGCTGTACAGAGTGATGAATTAGCAGGAAGGAACATGAATTATTATAAAAATGGCAGAGGAATCCCGGCACCGCTTCTTGTGAAGCGATTTATGGGAAAATCGGATGGGGCAACTTTAGTAAATGAGATAATGATGCTGACGAAGATGAACTGGAATAGCGGAGACAGTTTTTATAAAGTTTTGCCAGTTACCTTGGATTTTGCAAAGATGCTCTCACAAGTAGCAAAGCAGGATGTGGTTATTTATGATAAGCCATATGATTTTAGATATTTTATGTAAAAGGTAATATAGAGTGGTTAAAAATACCCAAGGAAATAAGAGTAAAGGAAAACTTATGTTTACAATTGAAACAAAACAAATGGATATTATTATTAACAAGGTAAATTGTAAAAAAGCAAAAGAT
>VSNT01000086.1 GCA_009774465.1 Lachnospiraceae bacterium | reverse complement strand
GGAAAATGTGATAATGTGGAAGTTCACACTATTAAGCGAATTGCCATATTTTTACTAGAAAATTGTTGGTATAATAAAATTTCTTGTGGCATAAAATTTTAATAGAAAGCCTCATTGACTTTCCTCTTTGTACTTGCTAAAATATAGGTACAAAGAAAGTTTACCACTGACCGATATGTGGTATATAAATGGTCGGGTTGAAAGTTTACCGCTGACCGATATGCGGTATATAAATGGTTGGGTTGAAAGTATAGTCCTTCGCCGCAAGGCGAGGGACTTTTCCGTAATGAGGCAGACCAATGAAGAAAACAGGATTTTATATTATCAAAGATAAATTCTTTGAAGATATGCCAGACCCGTATCTCAAAGGAAATAAGGCAGGAAACAGACCACATTATTACTACTTTGAAGATACGAATACGGGTATATACTGGATGATACCGTTATCCAGTCGTATTGATAAATACAGGCGGATTATGGAGAAAAAAGAAAAAGCTGGGAAACCTTGCGACATTCTCCATATCGCCAAATTGGACGACAGCCGGGAGAGTGCATTTCTGATACAGGATATGTTCCCGATAACGGAAGAATACATAGAACGGGAATATACAATCGCCGGAAACCATCTGATGTTGACGAGTGAGCATACTGCCAGAGAAATTGAGCAGAAAGCGAAAAAAGTAATGGGTATGTTAAAGCGTGGTATTAAATTTACACCAACGCAACCGGACGTTATGGCGATATTGGAGAAGTTGAGAGGGCGCAAATAGGTTTTTTGTGGATTCAATAATTATATGGTGTTAGCACCATGTAGATAAAGTAAGCAAGGAGAAAATAACAGCTCTATATGGTTCTATTTTGGCTCTAAAAATTTTGACTAGCACAAATACGAGAGCGTTTTTTGAAGAATACGGATAATAAATCCTTTATAAATCAGAGAAAAACAATTAGTTTAGGCTATCCGCCGAGGAGTTCGAATAGTACGAAATTATATAATTTGCTTTATATGGCAGGCGTTCTCTAGAATGTCTGCCATATTTATAGTTTTTGTATTATTCTAATTCTAAAAATAATAGAAGGCTACGTTTCTTTTGGGGAACATTTACAAAATGTGCATCAGCTTTTCAAATTGCTGGAGTTTAATTTAGAGCAGCTTTTGCACTATTGCATAATGAAGTATGATGATGAATTAATAATGATTAATGGTGAAACGGTAAATTTTTATGCTATTAATGGATTAGTCATAAATATTGTTAGTTCTGCAAAGACTTTATATAGAAGCACTAGAGAAGTTTTATGCAACGGAATTAGGAGAAGAAAGAAAAGATAAGTTTAAGCAGGACGTTTTGAGCAAAAATGATGAAAAGCGTTTTTGCTTTGATTTAATGCAGATACTTACAACGCAACATATTAAACCCAATAAGGCAATAAAAGAGTCCATGATAAAAGTACATGATGAGATAATCGAGAGATTTGAAGATGAACCCAGAGTAGTGGTTACATATACGATTGATTCTTTTACAGTTACCGTATATGAAATTTATTATGTGCTTTTACAGACCATTGAAGACGATGTAAAAGAAATATTTAGTAAGCAATTATATTTGCTCAATACATATCCGGAATTGATATATAAAGGGAATAATGTTTGAAATGGATATGTAGTTTATCAGATTGGAGAAAATAATGAGTTGCATGTGTATAATCCAAATGAATGTCTTTTAAACGCATATAATGAGTATAAGGAGGAAGCGAAGAGTGTTTATTATAAGTATAAAGCAGAACATGTAGAGGTGGGGGAGAGAAATTGCTAAAATATATATCAGGATAGATTCATGGAACAGATAAAGATAAAATGCTGTAAATTAACATGTTAATTTTCTTGAAAAAGCATACCTATATGTATATAATGAAAGAAAGTCCAGTTAGGAGATGAATGTTATGCCAAATATAAAACCAATTTCTGATTTGAGAAATTACACAGAAGTATTGAAACAGGTAGATGATTCAAGTCGTGTGTATCTTACACGTAATGGACACGGAGAATATGGAATTCTTACTATGGCCGAGATAGACGAGCTTGACAGATGCCGGGCGGCCTACACACTTCTTTCAAAATTGAAGAAAGCAGAAGAACGGGCAGATAAAGAAGGATGGATTTCGGCAGATGAGTTGGAAAAGGAATTGGGGGCAGCAGATTGAAGAAGCTGAAATACTCTCAGGATGCCCGTGAGAAGCTAAAACAGATAAAACGATATGTGGCGCAAAATTTTGGAACTGACACAGCGAACAAGGTCATTAAAGAAATGACGAAGTCTTTTCGCGATTTGCAGCAATATGAGAACAAAGGTGTTTCTGTGGAAAGTGTTTTAGGTATTCCATGCGATTATAGAATGTTATATGTCAGGCATAATTATGTATTTTATCAAATCAGAACGGATGCTATTAAGATTGTAGATATGTACAATGAAAAAGAGGATTTTATGTGGAAGCTTTTTGGTATTAAGACTACTACAGAAGAAATTGAGGATTATTGGGAAGAGTAATGGCAACATTTTGGCAACAGAAAATCAGCAAGCCATAATAAATGATGTAAATGAAGTAAAAATAGGCGTGTATTTGCATAAAACTTAAACAAATACAGTTAATATCAACAAAGGACACGCCGAGTTCAAGTAACGGATAATATTCCGGAAATGCTGATAATGGGCGTTTTCGGGATTGCTTTATGCCTATTGGCTCTAAAATGGTTTTATTTATAAAAAGAGTGACAATTGTTTAGGAGGAATATATGAAATGTGATGAGATAATTGAGAGTAATAAAACATATTGGAATGACCATGCTGATTTGTGGTTTGGAACAACGTCACTCCCGACATATGGGGTACGATTTCCAACAGAAGATGACTTACATTTATTCAATGATGTTACGGGGAAGAAAATGCTGGAGATATGCTGTGGTAGCGGGCATTCATTGAAATATAATGCTGAAAAAGGCGCAGGGGAGTTATGGGGAGTTGATCTGTCCCAAAAGCAGCTTGATAATGCAGCAAAACTTTTAAGTGACAGTGGATATTCGGCAAGGTTATTGTGTTCAAAGATGGAGGATGAACTTGAAGTGCCTAAAGGGTATTTTGATTATGTATATTCCATTTACGGCATTGGCTGGACAACCGATTTACAGGGAACATTTGATAAGATTGCTTCTTACTTGAAGAAGGATGGCATTTTTATATTTAGTTGGCATCATACATTGAATTATTGTGTAGCATGGTCATGTGATGAACGTAAAGATGTTTTTGAAGATGAAAAGTTGGTAATGATGAAGAGCTACTATGACGAATCATACTTCAAAATGCCTGTGCATGATAGTGAAATTATTTTATGCAACAGAAAGATGTCAACATATATTAATGCATTGGCAAAAGCAGGATTTTTAGTAGAGCAGTTAGTGGAAGAGTCAGATAATAAATCATTAAATGCCACAGGAGATGTTGATTCTAAAACAAAGAAAGTTAAAATGCTGCCTATTTCGTTCTGTATTAAGGCAAGAAAACTTTAAGTTAGCTTAGAATAAGCTGTGGGCAGGGTGATTCGGTGTTACATATAGCATGTTTTATATGTTACAATATCGACTAAGGAAAGTACCCATGACAGGGTGGTAGCCTCCCGAGTTTATGAAAATCGGCGTGCCGGTAATACAAAACGTACATAGTACGTTGGAAGGGAGGTGGCGCCGATGACAGCTTTTGAAATTATATCGATTTTCATTGGAATATTAGCATTACTGGATGGTATTGTCTATCTTTTTGCGTATCTTTTCGAGTAAATGTATTGGTGGAAGAAAAATAAAGTATTTGATTATACAGCATATAATTCCACCAATAGGTTTAATGAATTTATAGAAGAACCAATTTATAAAAACGCCATGAGCACGGTTCATACAAAACAATTCTATTTTTAGCATATTTAGTTTATAATTCATTAGATGGGTTTTGTTCTTTTGCACTGGATTTGTTGCAAAATTATTTACAAAAAATCCGAGAGATTCATTTGCGGTAATTTGATTGAAAATTGACAATCCGACTTCTTTTCGTATTTGTTTCATAATATTGGCAATGATATAAATTACCATTTCTTGGTTATAATATTTACTTAGTTTAATATGTTCATTGCTGGAAAAGTCTCTGAAAAATAGATATTCTTTATAAAGTTTTTTTGAAGCATATAACATCAAGGAAGCACCAACATCATAGAACTCTATTTGTATTTCTTGACTTAGTTTTCCGTCTTTATTGGGTTGCAATTTTTGAGGACTCGTATATGCAATACTTAGAAAAGTAATAAGTTTTGCATATTCAGTTCGTTTGCTTTCATATTTTTTGAACTTTAATTCAGACTGCCTATTTAGAATAGTAACTAGTACAGAAAAAAGTGCAATATATTCTGATTTAAGATGCGTTGCAACGAAACGCGCTGTTTTTTCTATAATTTCAAGAATTTCCATGCGATTTTCTCCATTGATAACTATTATTTTTTTATCATTACCTTTTTCATCAACACTACTACTCGTAGCAGGCCAGTCGTCATTGTCATAGTAACGTACCGATTTATCATCAGAGGCGTTGCATTTGCCGGGATTGCGTACAAGCTGAAATAAATGGATTGTACTGCGGTCGTCCTCGTCAAGCCAAAGGAATGTGAGCATAATATCTTCGGCGCAACTGGGGGTAACATCAATAAAATGAATATAATTGACGTTCAGTATTTTTGCCATTTCCATTAAAGTGTTGTTTTTAGGAACACGGTAGCCGGATTCATCCTGTGCGATACGAACATCAGCATTGCGTTCCTCATATCCCAATTTCAAGCCTAGTTCACGCTGTGTCAAACCCCGGAACGTGCGTATTCTATTTATTCTTTCTCACAATACCATGTTAATTCTGTCCTTTCTGAAATCATATATTTAAGGAAATCATTTCTTTTGATATCTCATGTATATTTTTGCCGAAAATCCTTTTTGTTTACTGTGCTTTTCTTTTATTCTTTTAAATTCCTTGAATCCTAATGCAGAATAACAGCGGATAGCGGCAGTGTTGACATCAGTAACATCAAGTACATAATCTCCATAGGAACTCTGTATAATACTTTCTTTCAAAATAGTTGTAGCAATTCCTTTTCTTTGGTATGTATTTCGGACAGCGACAAATTCAATATAGCCTGTGGTTGGCGGATAGTCTAATGGTGATTCAAATTCTTCTTTTAACACTAAATTTGCAATGTTCCCTTTGATAAATCCAAAATTTTTTTTATAAGAAGCTATGTCTGTTGCTACGGCACGGCCATTGCAATCAGATATAGCCATGACACCGATTATTTCATTTTCGGATTCTGTCACATAAAACTTTGAAATCTGTATGCCTGTACTGATTGCGGTGGCTACGGTATGTGTATTTTTGCATAATACATCAAAGTCTTTTTTAAATCCCTCTGCGATACACAAAGCAATATCACTTCTATCATCTTCGGTAGCTTGTCTGATATTTATGTCCATGTAATTTCCTTTCAAAAGTTCGATTATTTTGTTTATTATATTTTAGTACATTTTAAATGATACGACAACAAAAACCTATCAGAAATGCAGAAGTTGGGGGTTCTCAAATCATTTGCTTACAAATTAGTACGACAGGTGAATGAGGAACTGGAAGAAAAAGGTTTTATCACAATCGCAGGACTTGTCAGCAGAAAATATTATGAAGAAAAATTCTACGGCATGGACGAAGCCGCGCCATATCTGTATATAGATTTTATACCTTATACGACTAGAAGCAAGCGGGGGCTTGAAACAAGGGTGTCATTAAAAAAGGCACTTGCAGAACTCAGTTTTAAAGGTGGCACAAGGTGCGAAGCGGAACGTAACTAGTAGGTAGCGGCAGAAAGAAGTTGCCAAACTGGAACAGGCAATCTCCGGCAGTAAAGAGGAATTATCCGATATTCTTCATCAGCAGATAGCGGCAGAACAGGAAACAGAACAGATATGGAAAGAGGGTGAAACAATCCGGCAGGAAGCTGACCGCCAAAGTGGAAGGGCAACAAGTACAAATTAGCCACTTGACGGATAAGGTCATGGAGCAGAGCAACTCCATAGATCGATTGCAGGAAAAAGCGTCTGATATGGAGCGTTTGGAGCGTCATTTAGGCAGGGAACAGGTGCAGTCGAGTGGAACAGTCAAAGGCATTAGAGCAGGCAGAAAGGGCAAAGAAACGCCCGAAACGTGCCTTTGAAATGAGCCGATAGGAAAGGGGATTGATAGGATATGACGGATATGGAGAAGAAAGTAATGATACGTCTGTGTGCTAAAATCGTGACAGAAACAGCCCTTTACGAAACGGATAAAGAAGTGCAAAATTTGATAGACTGGGTATGCCTGTCGGAGCAGATAAAGGAAAACAACAATACAATCCGCAATCTAACCGGGGAATATAAGAAGATTGAGCCGGATTGCCGGGAGGGAGTGCGGGCGCAGTTGGAGCGCATGAAACAACTCTGCAAGGAGCGGAACAATCTTTATGAAAAACAGAACGATTTGAAAGGACAGAAACAGCAGTTAGAGAAAGCGTTAGAGAGATAAAAAGTACCGGGGATTGACAGTAATAGGAGTCATTCCCCGGCAATTTTTACATTAAATTTGTAGCCGACACCTAACACGGTTTTGATGTAAGTCGGGTTCTTGCTGTCCGGCTCTATCTTTTTCCGTAGGTTGCAAATCACGGTAGAAATGCTTGACTGACAGCTATCGCTGTCCATGTTCCAAACAGCTTCAAATATCTGTGTCCGTGTAAGGACAATGTCGGGATTGGAAGCAAGGAGTACAAGGGTGCTGTATTCAAGACGGGTAAGGTTGATTTCCTCCCCGCCTTGAAGTACCCGGCGTTGGTGCTGTCTGATTTCAAGTCCCGGAAATGACAGAATGGAAACAGGAGCAACCTGCATAGGTTCAATCTGTATACAGTCAGCGATTGCCGATATGATTTTATCAATCACTTTTTCCTCTTGTTGATTAAGTGTCAGCAGTATCATTTTCCCACGATACCACCTCGCATAATGGAATGTAATTTAAGTTTTAACGGTTGCTTTGCGTAATTTGTTTTGCTTCTTCGTTCCGCTTTTCCTGCTCTTTTTTCAACCGTTCTTTTGCGTCGGCCGTGGTTTCTCCGTCTTTTGCAAGGTAGTGGTCAACAAAAGCGTCCTCGATTTTGCTGTAACCGCCAACAACAGTGTCCTCAATCTTTTCAAATGTACCTACAACTTTTTCGGCGATTTTTTCGTTTGCTTTTACAATTTTAGATTTAGCCATAATTATTTTCCTTTCTTTTCGTCCCTCTTATTATCAGTGAAATACCAAGTATCAGTATGAATAAGCAAACCGCACTTCCAGTCAATGTATTCATTGTGTGTATATCCGTGTCGTTCATTTTACCAAATGAAACAAGCATGGAACGCTGTAAAGTCAGGACAGAAGCCGCTACTTCTGCATAGCTGATACTACGGATTACGGAAAGTAGCGGAGAGGGATTTTTGCGCTGCTTAACAGCTTTGATAACAGCCATTGTTATTTTAGAAAACGTATAGGTGGCAATCGTAATCATAATGATTTCCCCATACTTTGTAGCAATATTTTGTGACAGGCTGATATAGATTGCACCTGCTAAGACAAAATTCAGCAGAATAAGCAGTACGCCGCATAATTTCATTACAAAATATTCTATATCATTAGAGGGCGTACTTCTGTTTTTTCTTTCACATAAAACAGCAGACAGGCGCATGGTACTTAAAACAATATAATAGGCACACATGGTTATAAACCAAACGGACTGATTGATTATGCCAAGTGCGGCATGATAGAAAGCATACAGAAGATTTAGGGAAAAGCCAAATACAGCAAATAAAACAATCCGTGAGCGCTGTTCAGTGATAAACTGTTTCCCTGCTTCTGTTCTTTCAATTCTGTTGATGATATGCTGTTTTATGTTCAATCTTTTATCCCTTTTACTAAAGGAATTAAGGAGAGCAGGATAACAATACCAATCAATCCGATGATAATGCCAATTACCATTTTACCCCATACCATGCAAAAACACATTCCTACGCCCAATGCCAAAGCACCAATGACACCGACAATAATTGTAAGAATGGTTTTGCCGGAAATCTGAATAGGCTGTTTGTGTTCCATTTTTCGCCATATGACTATGGTAATCAGCCCAAGTACAAGACCTATACAACCGAATATAATTCCCGGCTGAAATGCGTCCCATTCCGGGATAAGTGCCATGCACATTCCGAGAGCAAACAGGACACTGCTTATTGTTCCCAAAAGCATTGCGACAAAACTGCTTTTTTTCACTGGAAATCACCTCCCCTTTTTAAATAAAAATTTGTTCCAAGAGCAAACAATATACTGCTCATTGCGCCTACAAGAATTGCAATAAAATATCGCTTATTCATTAAAATCAGCCTCCTTTTTTAAACCAACAATTGTTTGTTTATTACAAGAATAGTATAATAAGTCTGTTCGACCAAAACAATCAACAATATATGTACAAGTGTTGGAATAAAGGAGATTTTAATGAACACCAAAAATAATAAGCGAAAACGGGAGTCCATGCAGAAAATAGAACAGGTCTTGATAGAATTTCTTCAAACAAAGGAATTAAACCAAATCAGTGTGTCCGATATATGCAAAAAGGCAGATTTGAACCGCAGTACTTTTTATGCAAACTATGTTGATATATTTGAATTAGCAGACACGATTAGGGAAAAACTGGAAGCAGAAGTTTCGGAACTGTTTAAAGACGAGATAACAGAAGGTTTTAACTCAAATAATTATTTAGTATTGTTTCAGCACATAAGAGAAAATCAAATCTTTTATCGCACCTACTTTAAATTGGGGTATGATGAAGAATACAAAATCTGGCAGTATGACTATAACCTTGCGAAAAAACATTTTGGAGATAGATTTATTGAGTATCATATAGAATTTTTCAAAAGCGGATTAAATAGGATTATTAAAATATGGTTGCAAAATGGCTGTAAAGAAACGCCCGAAGAAATGTTTGAAATTATTAAAAGTGAGTATCGTGGGCGGGAGGAATTTTTTGCTGATAAATAGGTTGTAGTTTGTCGGTTAGATTAAGGGTTGTGGAGAGCAGATATAATTTGTTCCTTAATGATGTTTTATACATGGTGCTAGCACCATGTAATAAGGGTGGATAAGGAGAAAATTGGGATTTGCCGAGTAAAGATTTCAAAAGGTGGTTGCTAATTTTCAGAGATTTGTTACAATAAATGCGTGGCAACATTTTGGCAACAGAAAATCAGCAATCCATAATAAATGATGTAATTGATGTAAAAATGGGCGTTCTCGGGATTGCTTGCCTGTTGGATCTAAAATGGCGTTATTTTTTAAAGGAGTCGTTTATAAGTTCCTTAATTTTATCTGAATGTTTTTGACTTTCTTGCATTAAGTCATGTATTTTGCGGCAGTTTTCCCAATGTTGTTTCCACATTTCTGCACCGACAATTTTTTCGAAATCTAGTTTGACAGGTGTATAGAGTTGTTCAAATTCTTCTAATTTGGCAATTCGCTTTTCTATATCTGGGATTTGTTTTGAATGTGGAGAAAGAGAAGCATTACCCAGCATCCATGTTTTCCAGTGCTCATTGCCTTTGCTTTGATTACACTTTCCACAAGAAGGAACCAGATTGTGGATTTCAGAGATATAACCAGTAGGCTTTTTGCTTTTTACCAAAGGACGAAAATGATCCCATTCAGTAGATGGATCACCACAATACGCGCAAGTAATATGATTTTTGTCCATTCCCAATGTTTGCAACACATCTTCAATTTCTTCATCTGTAGGCTTAATTACAGGTATAATTCCGTTTACAAAGGCGTTTGTAATACTTGAAGTTCGCCCTATAATTTTAACAGGTTTGGGCATTTTAAATATCTTCTTCATAGGTAATTCCTCATTATTTGTCAGGACAAATTTTTACAGATATGCCGCGTAAATTCCGAAAGTGTTTAATCTTTTCCCGATAGTCATGCAAATATCTCCGAATTTTGTGAGTTTCGTTAGTGCTCAATTCAATTCTATCATATTAGGATACATATGTGGAGAGGTTTTATGCCAGCAGCAAGGGGCTTTATGATAGTAAATGCAACTGAAAAGTGGTATGATCAGAGAAATAGTGCGAAAGAGAAAAGAGTGGAGTTTTTAAAATGATATTGTTCATAGAATGTATTATTGCGTGTGTAATATTTGGTATTGGGATTGTTGGATCAGTATTGGCAAATAAGGTTTTCTGGTTACCAGAATATGCGCCTGCTGTGCAGGAAAAATTTCTTAGTCTGCACCCAGAATACAAAGTGACTGATAAAAAAGAAGGTTTATTAGGGCTTATTGTGAAGAAAATTATTGCGTGCTTTTTGTTTGTTGCTGTTTTACTGTTTATGGTTTATATTACCGGAGCAAGGAATTTTATATACGGATTTGTAAACTGCTATATTATTTGGTTTGTTGTAAACTGGTTTGATGTGTTTGTACTTGATATTTGGATTCTGGCAAATTGGAAAAAATGCAGATTGCCAGGAACGGAGCATATGGATAAAGAGTATAGGGCAAATAATCGAAAAAGTATTATTGATGGTTTTTTCGGTATGGCTATAGGTCTTGTGGCTGCGTTGGCAGTAGGGGGACTTATCGAAGTATTGTTTTAGTTCGTTATTTTAGGAGCTGTGGAGAGATTTTATATGACAAAAGAGTTGTTTTATCAAGCGATATTGAAATTTGCTCTTGGTGTAGTTGTTATAGGAATACTAATATTTTTACTTGCGGGGATACTTGATTATTGGAATGCATGGTTATTTATGGGAATATTGTTTATTCCGATGCTTTTTGCCGGAATTGTATTGATGATTAAAAATCCGAAGCTGTTGGAAAAACGATTAAAAGCCAAAGAACAACAGTCGGAGCAAAGTCTTGTGATAAAGCTTAGTGGATTGATGTTCGTTATGGGATTTGGGAGCCGAAACAACATTTGATACAAAGTCACAGTTTTTCAGAACTTTTTCTGGAATTCCTGCCATACCTTTAATTCCCTTATGAAAAATAAAATGACCTGAAAAGGTGAGAAAATATATGGATAAGTTACTGATAATTGATGGAAGCAATTTACTTTTTCAAATGTTTTTTGGTATGCCGGCCAGAATTGTTAATAGTCAGGGAAAGGCCATACAGGGAACACTTGGATTTGTAGGAGCATTGTTAAAGATCATACGAAAGGTTGAGCCTACGCATATTCTTGCAGTATTCGATGGAGAACATGAAAATAGACGTTGTGAAATAGATGCGGATTATAAAGCAAATAGAATTGATTATAGTATGGTCAATGAAGCAGAAAATCCATTTTCACAATTACCGGATGTTTATAAAGCCCTGGATTATTTGGGCATAAATCATATAGAAGCGACCAATTGTGAAGCTGATGATTTGATAACAAGCTATGCATTGTCTTTTTGCGATGACACCGATATTGTTATAAGTTCTTTTGACAGCGATTTTTTTCAGCTGATTAGTGAACGTATTTCAATATTAAGGTATCGGGGTGAAAAGACAATGATATGTTCCTCTCAATATATGATTGACAAATATGGCATTTACCCTAATCAGTATGCATACTTTAAGTCTTTGGTGGGCGATACTGCGGACAATATAAAAGGAGCAGAAAAAATTGGCATAAAAACAGCAGCGTCGCTCTTAAGGACATTTGGAACACTGGAAAATATCATTAAGAATGCCGAGAGCATAAATAGGCCATCTATAAAAAAGTCTATAACAGAAAATACAGACAGAATTAGAAAAAATTATGAATTGATAAAGCTGGAACGAAACCAGATTATACAATATGATAAATGTGATTTGGAATTTATGAACACAAATAAAACAACAACAGAAGTCCTGAAGGGAATAGGAATAAAGTAGTTATAGAAGGTTGTAAAAATGTTTTTCCATTTGAAATAAAAAGGTTAGGATGTAACTTTTAAGAAAAAATTATGAGACATGGACCAAAAGTGTGAGATAATGATAAAATGAAAGCATTACCACCAAAAAAGCGGGAAGGAAACGGACATGGGGAATAGGAATAAAAGAAACAGAAAGGTATTTAAAGCCTTAATTTTAGGAATCCTGTTTTGTATTTTGTGCCTGGGAAGCGTAAGTGTAACAGTCAGGGCCGGAGAAGGGGCATGTATCATTGATGCGGAGATGCTGCCCTCGGATAAGTCTGCCTATGAGGTTCAATTGACAGTGGAAAATCAGGGGCAGGACTGGGAAGGAACGGTTCGGCTGACCATTGCCGAAAATTATTACAGTGGAAGCTATGGCTCAGCAAGCACCTGTGCTTATGATACGCTTTTATCCCTTCCTTCGGGCAGTACGAAACAATTTGTAGTGAAGGTTCCAAAAGACAGTATGAAACGCACGGATGGAATGGTGAAGATTACTCTTTTGGATAAAAATGGGGAAATAACTGCGCAGAAGGAATTTAACCGGCTTTTACAGGCGCAGGCGAAAGCGCTTTCTATGGGGATATTAAGTGATGAATATTCCTCCCTTACCTATTTGGATATGGGAGGAAATGAACTTTATTATAAGGGCAATAACTATCCTGTTAAGCTGGTAGAGCTTAATCAGGACAATCTGACCAGTACATTGGATGCTTTAAGTTTTCTGGTAATTGACAACTATAATACCAGTGTTTTATCTGCCCAGACAATAGAAAGGATGGAGCAGTGGCTGGATAACGGAGGGGTGCTGATTATTGGTACAGGAAGCGATGCCAGGGACGTACTAAGCGGTCTGCCTGATCTGGATATACAATATTCTAAAATTTATGACCAGGAGGAAGATAAATACGATTCTTATGGTTATACCTATGTGGACATTTCACAGCTTCCTATGGCAGAACTGGTGGATAAGAACAATAAGTATGAAGAAACCTATGGAGTTTTGGCATTGGCATGTCCCTGGGGGGATGGTGCTGTGGGAGTTTTACCTTATTCACTTTATGAACTGGGGGATATGGATGCGTCTTATTATGTGGGATATTCTCAGGAGGAGTTTATAGAAAATATTTTGTGGCAGGTAAGCGATTATTCGGCTTCCCACTATGGTTCCGGCAGATACAGCAATAATTATAGTGATGCAAGATATACGTTTAATAGATTTTGCCGGCTTTTGGGGAATGGAAGCAACAGGCTGCAGTTTGGAGGATTGAAAATTATTGTGATTCTGTATGTAATCTTTGTGGGCCCTGTGCTTTACCTGATCCTGCGTTTTGCAAAAAAACGGGATCTTTACTGGATTGCAGTGCCTGCGGCAACACTTGTAGGTGTCCTTTTAGTGTATGTGGCCGGAAGAGGATTCGAAGTGAAAGGTACCAATGTTTTTTCTACCACAGTAGAGGAGCTTTCCGGAAAGGGAAATGTTCAGACATATCTGCGCTGCTATGATGCAGGCCATAAAGAATGGGATTTGCGTCTGGCGGAAGGATATGAATATGCAGGCCCTTTGGAAGAGAACTATTATAGAAGCAATGATGAGGAAACCTATTACCATCATATTAAAAAGGAAGGAGACAGGCTTTTCTTTGGCGTTGATCCATCCACTGGATTTGAGGATTGTTATTTTCTGGCAGGTATTTCCAGGGAACCGGAAGAAGGAATCATCTCCTGTGATTTGCAGGCAGATGGGCAATATGACATCAAAGGAACGGTTACCAATGGGACAATGCGGGATTTTAAATACTTTGCACTGATTGTAAATGGTAATTTGTTTGTATACAAAGATCTTCCGGCAGGAGCAGATATTAATCTGAAAAGAGCGGAAAAAGTATTTGATGACAATACCGGATATTATAATGGAGCGGAAAGTTATTTTTACAATTTTATTAGTGATATCCAGCGCAGGGATAAGAAAAAGGATGTGGATGTTTTGACAGCCCTGGGGATAGGAATTTCCTACCTTTATACTTTGGAGGATCCGGATATGACAGCGGTCATTGGAGTGTGTGAGGATTGGGATAAAGCGGTGGACGATAATTGCAATGAGGTATCTTATGGATGTCTCTATGCGGTTCAATAGGGGGAAGTATGCTGTATATTAATGATTTGGTAAAAAATTATGGTTCTTTTACTGCGGTAAATCATTTATCGCTGCACATTCCGGAAGGAGATTTGTTTGGCTTTGTGGGGCCCAATGGTGCAGGGAAGACCACTACAATACGAATTGTCTGCGGACTCCTTCGGGCAAGCGGCGGTTCCATACGGATTGGAAATACCGCGGCCGCTGTGGGAAGTAAAGAGATGAAACGCCTGATCGGCTATGTACCTGATTTTTTTGGAGTGTACGACAATTTGAAAGTACGGGAATATATGGATTTGTATGGCTCCATGTATGGAATGTATTCCCGGGACATTGCCAAACTGACAGACGATCTGCTGGAGCTCGTCAATCTTTCGGACAAGAAGGAAGTTTATGTAGACACGCTTTCCAGAGGAATGAAACAGCGCCTGTGCGTAGCAAGAGCGCTGCTGCATAATCCCAGTCTGCTGATTTTAGATGAACCCAGTTCCGGTCTGGATCCCAGAGCCAGGGTGGAAATGAAGGAATTACTGAAAAATCTTCATTCTATGGGAAAAACCATCGTGATCAGTTCCCATATTTTATCAGAGCTTTCGGAGATGTGCAACAGTATCGGAATCATGCATCAGGGACGTCTCCTTACAGCCGGCAGGATTGAAGACGTGATGCAGCAGATTGCAGGGGGAAACCGGATACGGATACAGATTGCCTCCGGTATGGAGACAGCCCTGCGGATTTTAAAAGAGCAGACAGGTGTGAAAATTGAATCTGTCAGGGAAAATGAGATTCTTATTTTAAGTAATTGCACGGATCAGGCAGTCAATGCTTTTATCGGACTTATGATTCAAAATCAGGTGATTCTTACCGGATTTTATAAAGAGGAAGGCAGTTTGGAAACGCTGTTCATGCAGTTGACAGGAGGTGGCGCACAGTGAAAATGCGATGGAATCCTATTGTAAAAAAAGATTTGCAGGTATCAGCCCGCAGTATGCGTATAAGCTGGGGGGTGTTTGCCTATGAGGCAGTACTGACAATGGCTTTTTTATTAGCGCTGGCAGTGATACAGCAGGAAAGCAGAAGCATATATACCACCGGTAATGTTTATGGGTACCTGATTTATCTGTTTCCGGTTCTTTCGGTTGCACAGGTCTGTATCGTGGCCCTGATTGTACCGGTGATTACCGCCTCTTCCATTTCAGGTGAAAAGGAGCGGCAGACCTTTGATATCATGTTAACTACCTGTATGTCGCCTTTTTCTATTGTGCTGGGAAAGGTGGCCACGGCAGTGCTGCGGATTTTGTTTTTTGTGGCAGCCGGAATGCCGATCATGGCTCTGGCGTTTGTGGCAGGAGGTCTTAGCTGGAGTTATCTGTTTTATTTTGTACTTACCATTATCCTTTTGTCGTTGCTTTCAGGCAGCATTGGGATTCTCTGCTCCTCACTTTGCCGCCGGTCAATCACAGCAGTTGTTTTGTCCTATGTATTTTATTTCTTTATTTATATATTGACTTTTCTGCCTGTTATATTGAGGGCTCTTTTAACTGATGGTGAGAGGATGGGGGAAAGCATGTTGATTCTGCTGATTAATCCATTTGTCTTTTTTGAAGAGTTTTTTATGCAGCTTATGACGGGAGAGTCTTTATTTGGAGTAAGCGGTTCCAATTTTTCCAAGAGTGAGGTAGGGTTTATTACCTACAATTTATCACAGGGCAAGGCATGGCTGTTTTTGTCCGCCGCATGTATTTTGGTTTTATCCGTTTTATTTATGCTTGCGGCTGCATGGAAGGTGAACCCCATGCATTCCTCCTCAGGGAAAAAGCGTAAAAAGTAAAATAGCAGCGTAAATGCTCCGGAATAGGGGACAGTATCGCAGGCAATGCCTGCGATATGCAAGGGGATAGTGTGAAAAATCACACTGATGTGCTGATTTTTCACACGGCTATTTGTGCCGGAGCGTCACAAATAAGCCCTGATGGCAGACGCAAATTTGAGATTTGCGTCGCCCCGTCGCGTAAACGCTCCGGAATGGGGATAGAATGGAAAATAAGGAATTTCTTAAAACAATAGGAAACTGCCGGCGCAGGATGAATATAGCGGGATTTTTAGAAAAATCAGTAACTGCGCTAAGTATCGGCGCCGGGGTGGGGATTCTTTTTCAGGCAGCAGCATTTCTGGTGCCTCTTTACTATGTCAATATTTATAGTGGATTAGCGCTGCTGCTTGGGGAAGTTTCGGCTTTCGTGGTGATGATGGTAAGGCGGACAACCATGAAGCAGGCGGCTCTTAAGATGGACAGGTTTGGTTTTGAGGAGAGGATTGTCACAGCTTATGAGAATCTGGAAAGAGAAGGAACACTGGTTGAGCTTCAGCGGGAAGATGCCATGAAGGCGCTCAAGGCGCATAAGGACAGGATTCGGATTTCTATTTGGCCATCCTGGAAAAAGGTCATCCTGTGTTTTTCTTTGTTTGTGCTTTTAATTGGACTTTCCCTGGTTCCTTCCCCGGCAAAAGATAAGGCCGGAGAGCTTTACAGTCTGAGAGAGGAAGTAAAGGAAAAAGAGGAAGAAATAGAGGAGATGCTGGAAGCCCTGGAGCAGCTAAAGCAGGAAGAACTGACCATAAAACAGCAGGAAGTGCTTAATGAAATGGAGAAGAGTCTGGAGGCTTCCCTTTCAGAATATCAGCAGGCAGTTTCACAGGAAATGCTGGAAGCTGCCTCACAGAAACTGGATTATAAATATGAAGATATGAGCGGTCAGCTATCCGAAATTATGCAGGAGATACAGGACGGTGCAAGCCTTTCCCTTGCCACAGCAGATGCCCTTAAGGCAATGGAAGAGCAGATGAAACACTCCCGGGAAAGCAGTGCAAAACAGGGGCAGGGCAGCAACAGTGAGGGAAATAACGAAGACGGGAATGGCCAGAACGGAAATGGAAATTCCGGTGACGGAAGTGGACAGGGAGGTCAGGATGGAAACGGAAATTCAGGCGCCGGAAATGGACAGGGAGACCAAAATGGAAATTCGGGTGACGGAAACGGACAAGGGGGAGACGGAAGTTCAGGTAATGGAAACGGTCAGGACGGGGGC
>VSNT01000085.1 GCA_009774465.1 Lachnospiraceae bacterium | reverse complement strand
GTTATATATGTTAAAATATAATATTAGGAGTAGAAATAAATATTAACAGATTTAAAGGGTGAAATCATGAATAGAAAATCTGGAAAATATGAAAAGAAAATATCAAAACTCAAAAAAAGATATGAAAAGAAGAAAGAGTTTTATCGGCTTTTAAGGGAATACGCCGGAGATATTATGGACTCGGATAACTTTCAAAGTACCAGGAATTATATTCAACATGGAAGTATTCCGGTGCATCGACATTGTATTGACGTGGCAAGACAAAGTATAGCTATAAGCCAATTGCTTGGAATTCCATGTAGTGAGAGAGAACTGATCAGGGGCGCATTGCTGCATGATTATTTTCTTTATGACTGGCATGACAGGTCAAGAGAAAATTATCAGGCGCTTCATGGGTTTTATCATCCGGGAATTGCTCTTAAAAATGCCAGCAAAGAGTATAAACTTACATTAAGAGAAAAAGATATTATTAAAAAGCATATGTGGCCGCTTACAATAGTACCCCCGCGCTGCAGGGAGGCATGGATTGTAACTACTGCTGATAAGTATTGTTCTATTTTGGAAACTTTGAAGCTTCGAAGAGGAGTAGGAAAAGCAAGACTGAGGATTTCAGGATGAGTAAAGGGTTATATGACAGGCTGAAAGAGTATGGAAAAAGTGATTTTTATCCTTTTCATATGCCCGGGCATAAGCGCAGTCTGCAAAGTGGAGCACTGGCAGACTTTTATCAGATGGATATAACCGAAATTGATGGATTTGATAACCTGCACCAGCCTGAGAGCATCATAAAAGACGCGCAGAAACGGGCGGCAGAATTATATCATTCGGAGGAAACTTATTTTCTTATTAATGGCAGTACAGCAGGTATTTTAAGCGCTGTTTCAGCAGTTGCCGGGAGGGCAGAGAGCTTAATTATTGCAAGGAATTGTCATAAGGCCGTATATCATGCGGCTTTTTTAAATCGCCTTAAACTGCACTATATTTACCCGGAAACAATAGAGGAATATGGTATTTCAGGTTCTGTGCAGCCAGAGAAATTGAGAGATTTAATAGATGAAATTCTGCTTAAGGAAGGAGAGGGCAAAAAAAAGCCTTCAGATGTAATTGCCGGTATTGTAATAACTTCACCTACTTATGAGGGAATTGTATCAGATGTAAACAGGCTTGTAAAAGTGGCACATAGCTATAATCTTCCAATTATTGTAGATCAGGCTCATGGGGCGCATTTTGGCATACATTCTGCATATCCTGAGAGTGCGGTATGCGAAGGGGCTGATTTTGTAATTCATAGTGTACACAAGACACTGCCGGCACCTACTCAGACAGCCTTGATTCATAGAAATGGAACATTGACAGAAATGGAAAAGTTAAAAAAATATTTGCGCATTTATCAGTCCAGCAGTCCGTCTTATTTGCTGATGGCAGGAATTGATGAAGCTGTAAGAATAGTTTCACAGGAAGGATATGACAGGCTGGAAGGTCTTTTTCAAAAAAGAAATAAGTTGCTAAATGAAATAAAAGATTGCAGATATATTCAAATATGTCCTTATACAGAGCCAGGACGTCTGCTGATCTTTATTAAAAATAATGTATTGACAGGTCATGTGCTTTATGGAATTCTTTTGAAAGACTATCATTTGCAGATGGAAATGGAAGCCGGAAATTATGTAATTGCAATTTTAAGCATGATGGATCGTGAAGAAGGATTTGAAAGATTAAGTAAAGCGCTTCTTGAAATAGACGCAACGTTGATTAAAAGTAAGGAAGAAAAAAGCACCGTAGAAATTATTACACAAAAAGAAAGTATGCCGGATTTAAATTTTCGTCCAAAAGTGAAGCAGAATCTATGGGAAGCATATCAGGCGCCTTATGAAGAAATAGGAATAGAAGAAGCAGAGGGAAGAACTGCTGCTGAATTTATCAATTTGTATCCGCCGGGAATACCGCTTCTGGTTCCAGGAGAAATATGGAATAATAAAATGATTCAGGCTGTTCAAATTTATCAGGAAAAAGGATATACCATTCAGGGGATTTGCAATAATAAAATAAAAGTAATAATTCAGGAAATATAACCAGCGCAAAGAGACGCAGAAAGAGGATATGAATGAGAAAAACGAAAATTATCTGTACAATTGGACCATCCAGTGAAAGTGAAGAAAGGCTGCGCGAGTTGATGCTTGCAGGTATGAATGTTGCCCGTTTTAACTTTTCACATGGTACTCATGAAGAACATAAGAAAAAATTTGACAGAGTGATTAAAGTGAGCAGTGAGCTTGGAGTGCAGGTAGCAACTATGCTGGATACCAAGGGGCCGGAGATCAGGCTTAAGGATATTGAAGGCGGACGGACAGAACTTGTATCCGGACAAAAGTTTATACTGACGACAGAAGATATTTTGGGAAATAGTGAAAAAGTGGCCATCACGTATAAAAATCTGAAAGATGATATAACGGTGGGTACTACTATTTTAATTGATGACGGTTTGATTGAAATGGTGGTGGATGCCATAGAAGAAACCGATATAATATGTACAGTGGTAAATGGCGGCCCGATTTCCAATCATAAAGGTGTGAATGTTCCGGGTGCAGTTCTTTCCATGCCTTATATCAGTGAAGTGGACAGAAGCGATATTATGTTTGGCTGTGATATGGGATTTGATTTTCTGGCGGCTTCTTTTGTAAGATGCAGAGAAGATATTTTGGAAGTGAGAAAGATTTTAGATGAGCATAACAGCCATATGAAAATCATTGCCAAAATTGAAAATATGCAGGGAATTCACAATCTGGAAGATATTCTTACCGTATCAGACGGTATTATGGTTGCAAGAGGCGACATGGGCGTGGAAATTCCTATGGAGGAAGTTCCAGTAATGCAGAAACGTATGATTAAGTTGGCGGAAGCTCAGGGCAAACATGTAATAACTGCAACACAGATGCTGGAGTCCATGATTAAAAACCCGAGACCTACCAGAGCGGAGACTACAGATATTGCCAATGCAATTTATGACGGGACAACTGCAATCATGCTTTCCGGTGAGAGCGCTGCCGGATTGTATCCTGTAGAAGCAGTTAAAACTATGGCAAGAATTGCAGAACGGACTGAGCAGGATATTGATTATAATGGCAGGATGAAGAAAAGGGAAAATATTGATGGATTTGACGTGACTACTGCTATTTCTCATGCAACATGTACCACTGCAATGGATTTAAAAGCAGCAGCAATCGTTACCGTAACAATTTCCGGATTTACAGCAGGAATGATAGCAAGGTATAAGCCCAACTGTCCTATTATTGCATGCAGTGTCAGTCCCAGAATATGCAGGCAGCTTAGTTTATCCTGGGGAGTAACGCCTGTGTGGATTGCCAGGGAAAATACGACAGATGATTTGTTTGAGGAGGCTGTGCGTGCAGTAGAGGAAGCAGGATATGTTAAAAAAGGAGATAAGGTAGTTCTTACGGCCGGAGTTCCTCTGGGAGTGTCAGGAAAAACCAATATGATTCGTGTTGTAGAGGTTTAAATAGTATGGGAAAAATGATATACTTAATGGGGAAGAGTTCCTCAGGAAAGGATACCATATATAAGCATTTGCTGGATTGGGATGTGGGAAATCTGAAAAAAGTGGTACTTTATACTACCCGCCCCATACGAAATGGGGAAATAGAGGGAGAAGAATACTACTTTACGGATGAGGCCGGATATAGAGAGATGGAAGCCAAAGGGCAGATCATAGAAGCCCGCGTTTATCATACATATCATGGGCAGTGGCATTACTTTACAGTAAATAATGGAAAAATTGATCTGGAGCATAATAATTACCTGGCAATTGGAACCATAGAATCTTACTTAAAAGTGGCAGAGTATTTTGGAAGAGAAAAAGTAATACCAATTTTGCTGGAGCTTGATGACGGGTTGCGGTTGAAACGGGCTCTTGAGCGGGAAATGCAGCAGGAAAATCCCAGATATCAGGAAATGTGCAGGCGTTTTTTGGCAGATGAAGAGGATTTTTCGGAAGAAAAGATATGCCACGCCGGTATAAAGAAAAGATTTTCCAATGAGAATTTGAGCAAGTGTCTCGAAGAAATAAAATTATATATTCAGGCAAACTTATAATTAAGGTTTACAGGAAATAATAAGTGTAATGGGGCAGATCTGTAGAAAGGGGTGATCAGTATGGACATAAAGGTAAATCAGGCAGCTCCTGTAGTTCAGCCGGAAGCGGCAGCGCCGGTGAAGGAGTCTGATGGTGCGTTTAAATTTTCGCTGATCAGTCATATCGAAGAAAGTGAATTGCAGGCCAGGCTGGGTGTTCTTATGGAAGAAATAACCATGCAGGGAGATAAGCTGGCCAAAAAACGGGATATTAAGGATATGCGGAAGTATCGAGGGCTGATTAAGGAGTTTATGAATGAAATTATCAGCAGATCTCATACTTTCAGCCGGGAAAACTTTTTAGACCGCAGAGGCAGACACAGAGTTTACGGAATAATCCGGCTTGTGGATGAAAATCTGGATGAGTTGGCACAGGAATTAATGAAAGATGAGCAGGATCATCTTGCGATTCTTTCAAAAATAGGAGAAATCAGAGGATTGCTTTTAGATATTTTAACGTAACGGATGATAGGTACGAAAGAGGGGTTCAGGCTGTGTAGGGACAGCGGAAATGAGAGGGAATATGAGCAGATTTGCTGACATAGTAGGGCAGGAACAGATTAAGGAACATTTGGAAAATGCAATTAATAGGAATAAAGTTTCCCATGCCTATATTATAAATGGCGAGAGAAATGCCGGAAAGGAATTCATTGCAAAAACATTTGCAATGGCGCTTCAATGTGAGGACAGGCAGGGATATGAACCTTGTCAGGAATGCCGGTCCTGTAGTCAGGCAAAGAGTGGAAATCATCCTGACATTCTATTTATTACCCATGAAAAACCGGGCACAATTGGAGTGGATGATATCAGGGAGCAGATAAATAATGATGTAATAATCAAGCCCTACAGTGGTCCTAAAAAAATATATATTATAAATGAAGGGGAAAAGATGACAGTGCAGGCGCAGAATGCCCTGCTGAAAACACTGGAAGAGCCCCCGGAATATGCAGTTATATTAATTCTTACCACAAATATGGAAACACTTCTGCCCACGATTTTAAGCAGATGTGTTGTTCTTAATATGAAGCCGGTCAGGAATGATCAAATAAAAAAATTTCTTATGGAAAATATGGAAATTCCTGATTATAAAGCAGATATTTGCGTGGCTTTTGCGAGGGGAAACCTTGGAAAGGCAAGGCTTCTGGCCAAAAGTGAAGAATTTGATAAAGTAAAGGAAGAAGCAATCACCTTACTGAAATATATTGGCGAAATGGAATTAAATGAGGTGGCTGCCGCTATTAAAAAAATCAATGAATTTAAATTTGACGTAAATGATTATCTGGATATTCTTTCCATCTGGTATCGCGACGTATTATTATTTAAAGCCACTCATGATGCAAATAACTTGATTTTCAGAGAGGAAATACAGTATATTAGAAAAGTAGCTGATAAAAGCACTTATGAAGGTATAGAAAGAGTTATAGATGCGTTGGAAAAATCAAAACAGAGATTAAATGCCAATGTCAATTTTGACCTGACTATTGAGCTTTTACTGCTTACAATTAAAGAGAACTAAGTGAGGTTTATAAATTAATGATTAAAGTAATTGGAGTACGATTCAGAACTGCCGGAAAAATTTATTTTTTTGATCCGGGGAAATTAAATATAAAACGAGGCGATCATGTAATTGTAGAAACTGCCAGAGGAATTGAGTATGGCACCGTAGTGGGAGATCCCAAAGAGGTTGAAGAAGATAAGGTGATACAGCCCTTAAAACCTGTACTTCGAATCGCAACGGAAAGAGATGATGAACAGGAGGCAGGAAATAAAGTAAAAGAAAAAGAAGCATTTAAAATATGTCTTGAAAAAATCCGCAAGCATGGCCTGGAAATGAAGCTGATTGATGCAGAATATACCTTTGACAATAACAAAGTACTTTTTTATTTTACTGCGGATGGACGTATTGATTTCAGGGAACTGGTAAAGGATCTGGCATCTGTATTTAAAACAAGAATTGAATTACGCCAGATCGGTGTAAGAGACGAAACGAAAATATTAGGCGGTATTGGTATTTGTGGAAGAGAACTTTGCTGCCACAGGCATTTATCAGAATTTGTTCCGGTTTCCATTAAAATGGCAAAGGAACAGAATTTGTCCTTGAATCCCACTAAGATTTCCGGTGTGTGCGGCAGATTAATGTGCTGCCTTAAGCATGAGGAAGAGATTTATGAGGAGTTAAACAAAAGGCTTCCCAATGTGGATGATCATGTAACTACAGAGGATGGTTTAAAAGGAGTAGTTCACAGTGTAAATGTTCTCCGGCAGCTGGTAAAAGTAATTGTAGACGTAGGAGACGAAAAGGAAATTCAGGAGTATCGGGTAGATCAGCTTAAGTTTAAGCGCAAGCATAAACACAATAAAGTGGATGTGCAGGATGAAGAGCTTAAAGCATTGGAAAAGCTTGAAAAGGAAGAGTCCAAATCAAAGTTGGATGACAATTAAGAATTTCCACTTTTGATGAAAAAATGGAATAGATGGTTAAGGTGTGGAAAGGTATTTTTGGTATAAAGAAATGGGTGGTTTTTCTGAGGCGGAGGTTCTCTTAAAAGAAAATGAAAGAATTGATGATCTGCAGAGAAATCATTACAGGATTATTCAGGATCCCGGCAGATTTTGTTTTGGAATGGATGCTGTGCTTTTGTCCGGCTTTGCAAAAGCAGGGCAGGGGGACAGGGTTTTGGATTTGGGAACAGGAACAGGGATTATTCCGATTCTTATGGAAGCCAAAACCAGTGCGAAAAGTCTGGTTGGTTTAGAAATTCAGCCGGACAGTGCGGATATGGCGCACCGCAGTGTAAGGCTGAATAAACTTGAGAAAAAAATAGAAATTATAACAGGTGATATCAGGGAAGCAGAGAGTCTCTTTGGCGCTGCTTCTTTTGATGTTGTAACCAGTAATCCCCCTTATATGACGGAACATCATGGTCTTACAAATCCAAAGGCGCCTAAAGCAATTGCCAGACATGAGCTTTTATGTACTTTAGAAGATGTGATCAGTCAAAGCAGCAGGCTTCTTAAGCCCGGAGGGAATTTTTTCATGGTGCACAGGCCCTTCAGGCTGGTGGATATTTTTGTTTTACTAAGGGAGTATAAGCTGGAGCCTAAAAGAATGAAGTTGGTTTATCCTTTTGTGGATAAAGAACCTAATATGGTTTTGATAGAGGCAAACAGAGGTGGGCGTGCCAGAATGACAGTAGAAAAACCACTGATTGTTTATAAAGAGCCAAGGGTTTATACAGAAGAAATATATGATATTTATGGATATTAAGAGGTAAACTCAAATGACAGGAACGTTATTTTTATGTGCTACGCCAATAGGGAATTTGGGAGATATGACGCCCCGGGTAGTGGAAACACTTAGGGAAGTGGATATGATTGCGGCAGAGGATACCAGAAACAGTATTAAATTGCTTAATTACTTTGAAATTAAGACGCCTATGACCAGCTATCATGAATATAATAAGATTGAGAAGGCAGATCAAATGATTTCCTGGATGCAGGCAGGAAAAAATATTGCTTTGGTTACCGATGCAGGGACACCGGCAATTTCTGATCCGGGGGAGGTTTTAGTAAAAAAATGCATGGAAGCAGGTATTTCTGTGACTTCTCTTCCAGGATGCTGTGCATGTATTACAGCATTGACGCTTTCCGGGCTTTCTGCCAGAAGATTTTGTTTTGAAGGCTTTCTGCCGGCAGATAAAAAGGAGAAAAAGTTTATTTTTGAGGAGCTGCAAAAAGAAACCCGAACCATTATTTTATATGAAGCGCCTCATCATTTAAAAAGGACATTGGTGGAACTGTATGAACTAATGGGGGAAAGACGCATTACTTTATGCAGAGAATTGACGAAACGTTTTGAAACTGTTTTTCCCACAACTTTAGGTGGAGCAATTAATTTCTATGAAGAAAATGAGCCTAAGGGAGAGTATGTATTAGTAATAGAAGGGCTTGACCGGAATCAGGTGGAGCAGGATAAGCGGAAGGAATGGGAACAATTATCTGTGGATGAGCATATGAAACTTTATGAAGATCAGGGAATAGATCGCAAGGAAGCCATGAAAAAGGTAGCGGCGGACAGAGGCGTCAGTAAAAGAGAAATTTATCAGGCATTATTATAGATTTATATTATGAGAAGAAATAAAAGAAAAAAATGGTCGAAAAATAATAAAATAGTTTTTATGGTTTTTCTGTCACTGCTTATATTATGTCTTCTGTGCAGTATCTGGAAACCTGGTGATGGAAGAAGTGACTATGAAACAAGTTACGAAGTATCAGATAATTTTTTAAATGAGATACCACAGTTTTCCGGTGAGCCATATATTATTTTAAATGGAAACAATCCTGACTTTACATCAGAAGAAAAAGAAAACAGGGAAGCTTTTGAATTTTATAGCGAATTGGATCGATTCGGACGCTGTGGCGCAGCATATGCAAATATATGTAGAGAACTAATGCCTACGGAAGAAAGGGAGGCCATCGGGCATATAAAACCTTCCGGGTGGCAGATAGTCAAATATGATGGTATTGACGGAAATTATCTTTATAACAGATGTCATTTGATAGGCTTTCAACTGGCGGGAGAAAATGCAAATGAAAAAAATCTGATAACAGGCACAAGGTATATGAATGTGTCGGGGATGCTTCCATTTGAAAATCTGGTGGCTGACTATGTCAGAAAGACAAATCATCATGTATTGTACCGCGTGACGCCTGTCTATGGTGGGAATGATCTTGTGGCAGCAGGCGTTCGGATGGAGGCATATTCTGTTGAGGATGAGGGGGATGGAATATGCTTTCATGTGTTTGTATATAACAGTCAGCCGGGAATAGGAATTGATTATGCAACAGGTGAGAGCTGGATTTTAGAGGAGGAAGTACTCCCCGAAAGGGAATCAGCGGAAAGTTATTCAGAGGATACTTCGGCACAGACATATGTTTTAAATACCAATACAAAGAAGTTTCATCTTCCTTCCTGTGACAGTGCCAGGGAGATGAAAGAAAAAAATAAAAAGGAAGTTGTCTGTATGCGGGAAGAATTAATTGAAGACGGATATGAACCATGTCAAAGGTGTAATCCGTAATATGACGGATGATATAAATGAAACATAAAGCCGGGAGGTACAGATTTTAATCTAATCTGCTCTAAATGGGAGACAGGATTATGGCAGGAAAGAATTTACGAAGAAAAACAGGTATCATAAGTATATTATTAATAGTATTTGTCTGTTTTTGGGGATGCGGAAAAAAGAATCAGACAGATATTTATGAACAGGCATTGTCAAGTGATGTGCAGAATGAAGAAATCACAGAAAATGTAGAAAATGCAGGAAACACAGGAAATTCAGAGGAAGTCATGCAGAATGACAGAGAAGTATTTACTCTGGAAGGAAATACTGAAGGCAGCAGTGATAAGAATGAAAACCTGGAACAGGCGGCGGAAGAGGAAATAGTTATACGTCCTAAGGTAAAAGGGATTTTTGTAACCGGCCCAATGGCAGGGACCTCCAATATGAAGAACTTAATTGATCTTGTGGATGAGACAGAGCTGAACGCCATTGTAATGGACATAAAAAATGATGAAGGCAGAATCATTTATGATATGCAGATTCCAGAAGTACAGGAAACAGGAGCAGGTATTCGTTATGTACAGGATATGGAAGCTTTGATAGAAGAATGCAAGGAAAAAAATATTTATCTGATTGCAAGGATTGTGGCATTTAAAGATCCTTTTCTTGTCAAAGCAAAACCGGAGTGGTGTGTACATAATAAAGATGGAAGTATTTTTCAGGATAAGGATGGACTTGCATGGCTTAACCCATATGAACCTCAGGTGTGGGATTATTTACTGAATATCGCAGAAGAGGCTCTCAGGATAGGGTTTGACGAGGTTCAGTTTGATTATATCCGCTTTTCAACAGACAGTGGAATGAAGAACGCTGATTTTGGCCAGCCGGGTGAGGAAAAGAACAGGGAAGAAATTATAGAAGAATTTGTAAGATATGCAGCTGAGAGGGTGCATAAGGCAGGAGGCGCCATTTCAGCAGATGTTTATGGAATGGTGATTGACAGCAGGGTGGATCAGGAAATTGTGGGGCAGAATTATGTGGAAATGTCCTGTTATCTGGATTATATCAGCCCTATGGTTTACCCTTCCCACTATGGCCCTTACAATTATGATATTCCGGTGCCGGATGCAGAACCATACAGGCTGGTACTGACAGCACTGCAGGCGTCAAAAAAGGCATTGGCGGGAGTTTTGGCGGAAACTGTATCAGGTAATGGGAAAATAGAATATAGTACGGAAGAAATTGCAGCACTAATGCCAATGGAAGGAGTCCGCGCGCAGGTCAGGCCCTGGCTGCAGGATTTTACTGCCACCTGGGTAAAAGGACATATTGATTATGAAGCAGAGGAAATTCGTGCGCAGATTCAGGCTGTTTATGATGCCGGATATGAGGAATGGATATTGTGGAACGCGTCTAACCGCTATACGGAAGATGGATTGCTGAAAGAAAATTAATATATGGTGTTATGTGGGGCAGGAAGATTAAGAGGTGCGAAATAAGAGGGATTTATATAAATAATTCTGTCAGGAAAAACATATGATTCTAAAAAGAAGAAAAAGGAATCAGACATGTTAAATTATATATGGGCGGCAATGATTATTTTGGGTGTTATCTTTGGAGCCATAAATGGGAACATGAAGGAGGTTACAGAAGCCGCATTGGATAGTGCAGGAGAAGCAGTTTCACTTTGCATTGCAATGGCCGGAGTTATGGCCCTCTGGGTAGGGCTTATGGAAATAGCTGAAAAGTCGGGGCTGATACTAAAACTGACTTATAAGTTGTCACCTTTTATCAGCTTTATGTTTCCGAATCTACCAAAGCAGCATAAGGCCAGGGATTTTATTTCCATGAATATTATTGCTAATGTGCTGGGATTAGGTTGGGCTTGCACACCGGCCGGGCTGAAAGCGATGGAGGAGCTGGCGAAGCTGGAGGCGGAGAGAGGGAATCCGGCTTATTTAAGTGATAGTAAAGGAGCGGGAAGAAAATGGGAGCGGATTGCAAGCAATGAGATGTGTACTTTTTTGATTTTGAATATTTCTTCCCTGCAGTTAATTCCTGTGAATATGATTGCGTATCGTCAGCAGTACGGGAGTGTGAATCCTGCAGGAATTATCGCGCCGGCGATTGTGGCGACATTTGTCAGTACGATTGTGGCGGTGGTGTATTGTAAGGGGAAAGATAGAAGGCGGAGGGTGTGATAACTCTCCGTTTTTATATCTGCAAATGCCATTGACAATATATAATAAATAAACTAGGATGAAATTGATAGTTCAACCTCTTTTTACCATAATATTATGCTTGGAGGAACAGAAATGGATGTAATTCAAAAAGTTAAAAATAAATTTTTTGAATTACATAAAGATTTACTTAGCAAAATTTATGTTTATCGAAATTATATCACTAAATTTACTAAATATTTAAACTTGCCAGATGTACAGTTATCAAATGCACCTGCCAGAATTAATATAAATGTAATCAAAGAATGTATCAGATATTATCATAATGAAGGCGAACTTAATGATTATTACTGTTATGTATAGAATGTATTTTAAACAGCAGGAAGTGTATAAGTATGGGAATATATTTAAATCCAGGAAATGAACAGTTTGCGGCTTCTGCCAAGACGGAACTGATAAAATATACGAATAGTCGTATCGGAAAAGACAGACCATTGATTTGTTCCAGCAGGCCAAGAAGGTTTGGGAAAACAATGGCGGTAACCATGTTGGCAGCGTATTATAGTAAAGGATGTCCAGTGGATGTACGGAAATGCGCTGGAGGAAATGAAAAGAGATTCAACTCTGAAAGTAGTGAGTTTTGATTATAGATATGCTGGGAGGTCAGGGATGCAGTATTGACGTGGAATCATTTCAAAACGATATTACTTAATTTAAGTCTGCAGATGACGTTATTACCCTGCTAATTCATATGGGATATCTGGCATATAACAGTAAAACAAAAAAAGTTTTTATTCCAAACGATGAGGTAAGAAGCGCTTTTCTGCGTGCAATTAGAAATGATGGGTGGGAAGAGGTAATAAAAGCTATTAATGCATCAGAATCTTTACTTAAGGCAACTTTGGCGATGGATGAAAAAGCTGTGGCGCAGATGATACAGGAAGTTCATATGCAGAATTCCAGTAGTTTGATATATAACAATGAGATTTCATTAAGCAGCGTAATTGCATTGGCATATTATAGTGCTTGCAGAGATTATACACTTGTAAAAGAATTGCCGACAGGACATGGATTTGCCGATATGGTTTTTCTTCCGAAACGTACAACTTTAAACCCGGCATTGGTTCTGGAACTAAAATGGGATAAAACTGCTGAAGGAGCGACAAGCCAGATTAAGTGTAAAGGATATGTGTCAGCTCTTAAGAGTATAAAGGAAATATTTTACTTGTTGGAATTAATTATGAAAAGAAAAGCAGGAAACATCAATGTAAGATAGAAAAGTTTGAATTGTAAATTGGCGTTATTAAGAATATGGGAAGAAGCAGGAAATGGGAAAATAGTTTGATTGTCTGAGAAGGACATAAATCCAGCCGGATACGAAGGAGTCAAGTTCAGGAATGACAGCAAAAGATAAAATTTTGGAAGCATGGATTATGGTGGAGCATTTATCGGAGGGAGATATCAGTATTAATGATCAGTCGGTTCTCACCCTGGAGAATTTGCAGGGGCAGGATTTCCATTCCCTGTTTCTGAATGAAATGAAGAAAAAGAAACTGGATAAGAGTAAAAAGGGTGGAATTGTTGTATATTTTGATATCTTCAGTTTTCAGGAAACAGTGTCCATTCTTCGGGAGCAATATCGCCTGAAACCTACGGATGAGGAGATCCCCACCGGAAGTAAGTTCAGTTTTGCATTGTACTTTGATAAAGATTTAAATTTTCTTCAGGATATGACGTTTTTTACAGAAAGCGCTTACATAAGGTATTACAAAAAGGTTCCCCACGAGGAGGAATTTCGGGAGTTTGAAGACGATCTGAAAAAACAGTTTTCCCAGGACTTTGACGAGACATCAAAGAATCCGGAGGCGTTTAATAAGGCAATGCAAAAGGAAATCCAGCGGTATGGAATCGATGTAAAGAACTGCCGTATGCAGATCCTGAAAAACATCGAGACGGATGCCACTAACCTGCATTCTTTTTTTATTCATGATTTGGAAAAGGCGAAAAAAATCAGGACAGACAATCTTGATTCTTATTTGTATGGAAATGAAGAAGGGCGCGTCAATCTTGACAGCAAAAAGGATTCGGCGAATTTCAATCCCCGTGCCTTTGAAGAGATTCTGCAGCCGGAGAATTATCCTCTGGGAAGATTCCCCAGCAATACAGGGCATGCACTTTCGCTGATGCAGCAGATCGCGGTGAATTTATCCATTGGTTTCGATAACCGTCAGATACGAAGCGTCAACGGACCGCCGGGAACCGGAAAGACCACTTTATTGAAGGATATTTTCGCCCAGCTGGTGGTGGCACAGGCGTATGTAATAGCCAGGCTTCCGGAGCATTTCATCAAAGGGACGGAAGAGACGATTTACTTTGAACGTGCGTCTATCGGGGATATTCCGGCGGATATTACGGAAAACAGTATTGTGGTGGCAAGCTCCAATAATGGTGCGGTTCAAAATATTGTGAACGAGCTTCCCCTCAATAAGGAAATTGATGCAGACTTGCTCGGGGAATTAAAAGAGGCAGACTATTTCCGGGAAATTGCAAATGCAAAGCTATCGGCGGAGTGGAAGGATGACGGAAATTCCAGAAAAAAAGAGGAGCTGGTAAGAGAATCTGGTCAGGGAGAAGAAAAATTCTGGGGAACTTTTTCCCTGGAAGGCGGAAAATCGGATAATATGACCAATATACTTACGAATATGAAGCATATTCACAAATATCTGGAAGAAGAATATCTGCCGGAGGAGGAGATTTATCAGCAGTTTTTGGAGCAGTATGAAAAAGTAGAAAAGATGCGATCAGAGACGCAGGGAATCGCATTGGGCATTCGGGAACATCAGACCTGTATGCAAAAGCTGGAGCAGGCTCGTATCTCCTACCAAAGAGAACTGGAGCAGAAGGAAAAAAAGCAGCAGACGGAACTTTGTGAGCTTGCGAAAATCGATGAGGAATGCAGGCGGCGGCTGGATCAGCTATATCCCATTCTGGAGGCGGTAAAAGAAAGAACAGAGAATGCCCAAAAGAACAGAAACAGCTTGGAACTGTGTCTTCAGATGCATAAGAGACAGAACCCCGGTCTCTTTGCAAAAAAGAAAGAGAAAGAGGAGTACAGGAGCAGGTTAAACGAGATTACAGACCAGCTCCTAAAATTAAGGGAGGAAGACAGGGAATGCAGCAGGCAGGAGCGGGAAGTCAGTCAGGATATTGCCGCATGTCAGGCAAAGCTGGAGCAAAATAGGGGAAAACGTACAAAACTGCAAAATAACCTTGTCCTTTGGAAGAGCGATCAAGAGGATGAAATTGCAAGACTGGAAAATGAAGTTCATAGATATGAAAAGATCAGGATTAAGAACGGGACAGAACCGCTGAATATGGAACAGGCGTATGACGATCTGCAGCTATCCAATCCGTGGTTTGACGAAGCTTATCGGGCAGCCCAGTCCAGGCTGTTTATTATGGCGCTGCGGGTTCGGAAGCAATTCCTTTATGAAAACAGAAAAAATATAAAAGCAGCTGTCATCATCTGGAATCAACAGGAGAAATATCTGGAGCAAAAGCCTGTGATCGAGACGGCATGGAACTGGATCAATATGACCATTCCGGTAATCAGTTCCACCTTTGCCAGCTTTTCCCGTATGTGTAAAAATCTTGGTGCGGATAAGCTGGGGCATCTTTTTATTGACGAGGCGGGACAGGCGCTGCCTCAGGCGGCTGTGGGCGCCATTTACCGAAGCAGACACGTGATGGTGGTAGGCGATCCTTCCCAGATCAAGCCGGTTCTCACGGTGGATTCCAATACCCTGGGTATGCTGGGGCGGCATTTCGGAGTGACGGAAAAATATTTATCCGCATCAGCTTCTGCGCAGACGCTGGTGGATGGGGCGAGCCGGTATGGTTTTTATCGAAAGCAGGACAAGTCAGGGGACTCCTGGATTGGCATCCCTTTGTGGGTGCACAGAAGATGCCAGTATCCCATGTTTACGATTTCAAACGTGATTTCCTATGATGGTTATATGGTACAGGGAATGAAGAAAAACGGGAAGACAGGGTGGTTTGACGTAACAGGAAAGGCAAACAATAAATATGTGGAAGAGCAGGGAGAATTTCTTTCGCAGAAGATCAGGGAAATGGCAGCTCTGAATCCCAAAATTATGGATAAAAAAGAGAAAGATGAAATATACGTTATTACGCCTTTTTCCAATGTTGCTTATCAGCTTGCCCAGAAGCTGCGGAAAATACATTTTACCAGATATGATGATCATAGTAAGCCCACCAATGTGGGAACCGTCCACACGTTTCAGGGAAAAGAGGCGCCCATTGTATTTTTCGTGCTGGGAGCCGATCAGCCAAGCAGCGGTGCGGCGCGCTGGGCAGTGAGTGAACCGAACATGATGAACGTTGCGGCTACCCGTGCCAAAAGAGAATTTTATATTATCGGCGATAAAAAGTTGTATTTGGGGCTTGGCTGTGATGTGGCAACAGATACGGAAAGAGTTATCAGGCAGTACAAAAAGCAGTTTCCGGAGCTTGTGGAGGACAATGAGCGAGACCAGGTAATGCCTATTGTAGAAGAAGAGTCCACACGCATTACGGGAACGATCCGATATGTTGGAAAGGGAACCAAATATTTTTACGCTTATGTTGCCGGAGATGATGGAAAAGAATATTCCATTACGGAGAGCATTTATGCCGAAACGGATCATGCAGAGGAAGTGATTCGGAGAGGGAATAAAGTTTCCTTTGTTCCGCTGGAAGGGAAAAAGAAAACGTTTGCGACGAATGTGAAGGGATAGCGTCAATATGCGGCGGGACATGAGACGAAAATACAGCCTTTATTAGAAGAAACATTTACAGAAGATATTTTTTCAATTGAAGAAAAGCAGGTTATTTCCGCATTCTATTACAAGGACATCACTTTTCATTACGATAACTTTAAATTTTTTTCACGCCATCTTGCAATCTTGAAATACGGGTGTTATATTAATATTAACTATAGAAATTTTATGCCGATATATTAGATATATCGAGTATAAGGACATGGAAGTCCATATTTTTATTCAAAGGAGTGATGACAATGGGTATCAGTATTAATGTAGGTGGAAATCAGGATTATTCTTATCTGCTTCAGAGTTTATCATCCAGTAGCAGTGGGGCGGCAAATCTGAATTTCCTTTCAGATTATGCCAGCATTAAGAACGGCAGCTACGGAAAGCTCATGAAATCTTATTACGGTACAGGGCTGGATGCAGGTAAAACAACATCCGGCAAGAAATACAGCTCAAACAATGTTGTTGATAGAATTTTAGAAGAGAAGAAAAATCCGAAGGTTTCCAAAGAAGCACAGGAAGCAAATGCAAATTTGACAACGGGACTTACAAGCTTAAAGACTTCTGTTTCAGCACTGCAGAACAGCAAGACATACACAGATACGGAGAATGGACAGAGTGCAGCAGATAAAGTAGTTTCTGCAATGAAAGATTACGTATCGAATTATAATGATGTTGTAAATGCTGCAAAAGGTTCTACACTGACAAGAAAAACTGCATATGTTGAAAACATGATGAGCAGTACGGCTGCTAATGCAGATAAGCTTTCGGAAATTGGTGTTACAATCAATTCAGACGGAACACTTGAACTGAATGCAGGAAAGTTGAAGGAAGCAGGCATTTCCAAAGTACAGGAGCTGTTTTCACCGGATAATATCATGAGTTATGGCTCTACGATTGCATCACGTGTTAAGTTTGCAGGCGGTTCGACAACCAGTACTAATGCAACAAACAGCACAGAGACAAATAATACCACAGGTTCCGGTGCATTATCCCTTAAGGCAGATGCGAAAAAGCTTGCATCTGATGAACTGTATGAAAAAGTAAAAGATAAGGATGGCAATGAGACAAATCAATATGATATTGATAAAATTTTTGCCACAGCAAAAAGCTTTGTAAGCAATTACAACAAGATGTTTGATAATGCCGAGTCCAGTTCAAATTCAGGTGTTGTTGCAAACTTATCCTACATCAGAGAAAAAACAGCACGTAATGAGGATGCACTTAAGCAGTTTGGAATCAGTGTGGATCAAAAGGGCAGAATGAAGATTGACGAGGACACATTTAAAAAAGCAGATATGTCTCAGGTGCAGAAGTTCTTTAAAGACTATGGTTCTTCTATCGCCACTAACGCATCACTTGTAGACTATTATATGAACACCAAGGCCAATGCTGCCAGTGGTTATACATCTGCAGGTGAATATAACGTGCAGGGAAGTTCCCGTTACACCGACTTTATGTAATTGTTTAACATGAAAAAATTGTGAAATGTATAATAAGTGCAGTGGAGAAATTCCACTGCACTTATTTTTTAGAAAGCAGCAATAGAAAACAGTTATTGTTTGATTTGAAATATTTATGGTACAATCAAACGTATAAAAAAGGAATTGGATGAAATTAAGGATTTCCAAACAGAGTGTACAGATGGAATT
>VSNT01000084.1 GCA_009774465.1 Lachnospiraceae bacterium | reverse complement strand
GGATAAATAACTATGAAAAATAAAATAATTATAATAAAAAAAGCCTTCAAAAGTGCCTTTCCGCACACAATCCCCATTTTTGCAGGCTTTTTGTTTTTGGGGATGACGTATGGAATTTACATGAATGTTTCAGGGTTCAGCTTTTGGTATCCTATGCTGATGAGTCTTACTATTTTTGCCGGATCGGTGGAGTTTGTAACGGTTAACATGCTGCTGGGCGCATTTAATCCGCTGCAGGCCTTTGCCATGACTTTAATGATTAATGCAAGGCATTTGTTTTACGGGATATCCATGCTGGATAAATACCGGGGACTGGGATGGAGAAGTATTTATCTGATTTTCGGGATGTGTGACGAGAGCTTTTCGATTAATTATACCGCAAAGATTCCTGATGAGATTGACCGGGGGTGGTTTATGTTTTTTGTTACCTTATTAAATCATTTTTACTGGTTTATGGGGGCAACGTTGGGGGGAATTTTTGGTTCTTTTCTCCATTTTAATACGGAAGGGCTGGATTTTGTTATGACAGCCATGTTTGTGGTGATTTTTATGGAACAGTGGATGAAGGAAAAAAGGCATACAAGCGCCATGCTGGGGCTTGGACTTTCCTTACTTTGTCTGGTTATATTTGGAGCTGAGAATTTTATTATTCCGGCCATGCTTATGATTCTTGCAGTATTGATACTGCTTAGAGGGAAAATTGAGGAACAGGAAACAGGGGAAATGCCCGCCGGAGCGGACAGAGAGGAGCAGGGATGACGATTACACAACAGATTATTACAGTGGGTATGGTAATATTAGGGACAGCATTAACGCGTTTTTTGCCTTTTTTAATTTTTCCCACAGGGAAACCAACGCCAAAATACATTCAATATTTAGGAAAAGTTCTGCCTTCGGCAGTGTTTGGGCTGTTGGTTATTTACTGTCTTAAAAATGTCAGTATTTTTTCAGGAGCACATGGAATACCGGAATTTATGGCAATTTTGGTGGTTATCCTGCTTCATGTATGGAAAAGACAGATGCTTATCTCAATAGCAGGCGGGACAATATGCTATATGCTGCTGGTGCAAATGGTGTTTTAATCAGAGGAGAACAATATGAAAGACTATAAGGAAATTTGTGATCTGGTAAATCACGTTTCTCAGATTGCAGTGCGATATTTTAATAAAAGCCAAATTATGGTATTTTCCTGCCCCCGACTCAAAAGGGAAGAGGATTTTTTACAGACAGATGTGCAGTTGGTACAAATGATATTCCGGCATTGTGAGAGAGTGAAGTATCCTATTTTGTTTGCAACCGATTTAAATGAATGTCTGGCGGTGGTGCCGGATTTGGACGGGGAGATAGTAATAGGCGCGTACATTATTGGACCGGTATTGACATCTGATGTAACGGAGGAAAGTATCATGCGGTATGCAAGAGAAAAAAATCTTCCTTTGCAGTATACGTATGCATTGCTTCGAAAATATAAATCAATTCCTGTTATGAGTCCGGACAGGTTTGGGGCACTGCCGAAGCTTTTATATTATTATGTTTATCAAAAGCCGTTAGATACCTCGAACATGACTCTGGTCAGCGGCATTGTTGAGGTGTCCCGTAATATAATTGAAGCGGCAATATCGGAGGCGGCATTTGACGCAGAGGAAACACAGCGCTTTTCCAGGGGCGCTTTTTTATATAAAAATGATATTGAAGATCTGATTCGAAAAGGAAAGCCTGTGGAGCTAAAGGAATATATTGCCGTCACTGATCCGTGCCGCATTCTTGCTTTCAGCAGAAAAAACCCATTGTGGCAGAGCAAGTATCAGTTTATTTATTATTTAAGCATTGCGGTAGGGGCTTCCATAGAAGGGGGCTTGAGTGCGGAAAAGGTCTATGCACTTGGGGAATGGTATTCGCAGAAGATGGAGGCTTTGACTGATTTAACGGATGTGGAGTCTTTAAGGCTGCAGATGCTGTTGGATATGGCGGAGAGAGTAAGGCATAACGGAGAGAGGAATCGTTCGCAGGTGGTGCAGATGTGTTGCGAGTATATAGCGGATCATATTTACGGGGATATAACAGTACCAAAACTGGCAGACTATACAGGGGTGTCCTGTAATTATTTAAGTACGGTTTTCCGCAGGGAAAAAGGAGAAACTATTATAAACTATATTCAGCGTCACAAGATTATGGAGGCACAGAATTTGATAAAACATACCCATCAGCCTTTGCGGGAGATCAGTCAAAAGCTGGGATTTCACTCTCAAAGCTATTTTTGCACTATTTTTAAAAAAATATGTGGAATGACACCGAACCAATGGATATTATCGCAAAAAGGGCATGAGAATCATTAAAAAAGATAAGAATTGAGAAAGAATCAGATGGGGTGAGAAAGCTATACTTAATGTAAATAAGCGGGAGATAAGCCCGAAATATAAGGAGGTTGACATGAAGAAGATTATTTTAAGTATGCTGATTCTATGCACAAGCCTTTTACTGTTTGCAGGCTGTGGAAAGAAAGAAACTCCTTCTGAGGCAGAAGCACCATCTACTTCTGAAGAAACATCAAGTGGAAAGACGGAAACAGAAAGCGTGGCGGAGGTGGAAAATGAAGAGATCCCTACGCTGGTAGTTGCAAACTGGAAAGGGTATGGGGCGGACGAGGATTTCGGAGCTCCAAGGTTTGAAGAATTATACAACTGTAAAGTTGAGTTCGTGTACTTTAATTCAGTGGAAGAGTTATATACCATGCTGCAGACCGGAGGAATTGGAAATATTGATGTGGCCCTTCCAAGCACAGTTTACACACAAACTTTCAGGGAAAGCGGAATGCTGGAACCTGTAGATACATCTAAAGTTTCCTGTTATGGAGATTTAATAGAGGCTTATTTGAACCTTCCGGAAGCAACGGGAGAAAACGGAGAGGTGTATGCACTGCCCTGGACATGGGGAACCACTTCTCTTGGCTACAATCCGGAGGCTGTAACAGAGGAAGTTACTACATGGGATGTGCTTTATGGAGATGCATATAAGGGAAAAGTAGCATTTTTTGACGATTATGTGACAGCGCTTATGACGTCTGCCATTCATACAGGACAGAATCCTTCCGATCCGGATAATCTGAATCTGCAGGCAATTAAAGAAGACTTACTTGCCCTCAAGGAAAATGTCTGTACTTATTGGGCAAGCTATGATGATTATTTAAATCCTTATACTTCCGGTGAAGTTGTAATCGGGAATATGTGGGCCGGTACCGCTACCCAGTTAAAAAATTCAGGTACTCCCTGTAATTATATTTATCCTGTGGAAGGAACTGTAGGATATGTAGATATGTGGTGCATTATTAAGGATACAGACTGCTACGATCTGGCATGTAAATGGCTTGATTTTATGTGCGGCGAGGAATTTCAGTATAATTTTGCCACAGTAGAAGGAAATGCACATAATACGGTAAATAATAAAGTGTATGAACAGCTTACAGATGATCAGAAAGCTGCCGTATGGGCATTGGAAACTCCTTCAAAAGTATATATGCAGCCTGTGTTGACGCCAGAACAGCAAAATGACTGGCTGGAAGTCTGGAACGAGGTTAAGGCAAATTAGGGAACAGTTTCACAAGAAACTTTGGGCCGCTTGGATTTTCTGAGCGGCTCAATCACTAAAAGGATGATTTTATGGATAAAACAAAGAAAAATTCATTTAGACCAGGCAGTTTATGGGCAGGTCCCTCTGCGTTGATGCTGTTATGCTTATCGCTGGTGCCGCTTGCCATGCTGCTGTTATTTAGCTTTATGGATGGAAATATTATAAATGGCGCATTTCCGGGCTGGACTCTGGGAAATTTTCAAAAGATGTTTTCCAGCAATGTGTTTTCAAAACTTATGGTCAAATCTTTAGGTATTGGAGCCTTAGTGACTGTCATCTGTATTATAATCAGCTATCCAATGGCCTGGGGAATGGCAAAAGTGGCAAAACCCCACAACCGGAGTATGCTTATGATGTTGATTATTCTGCCCTTTTTCACATCGCAGCTTTTGCTGATTTATGCCATGATGATGATTTTACAGTCAGGGGGCATTTTAATGACTCTGCTTGGGGTTCTTGGAATTACCACAGACGGAACTTCCATATTGTACACGCCGAAAGCAGTGATACTGGTGCTGGTATATGAATATCTGCCTTATATGGTTTTGTGCCTTTATACTTCTCTTGAAAGCATTGGGGATAATTTGGTGCAGGCATCCCGGGTATTGGGAGCGGGTACCTTAAGAACCTTTATCAATGTTGTGTTTCCCATGAGTATTCCGGGACTTTTGTCAGGTATTTTACTGGTTATGGTGCCGGTAACAGGAAGCTTTGCGGAATCTGCGCTGGTGGGAGGTCCCAATGGTATGATGGTGGGTTCGTTAATTAATTCACAATATAATACGGTATTGAATATGGGGTATGGGGCATCACTGTCATGTGTGTTTCTTATCATTCTCAGCATTATTATGGCAGTGGTGCGTATGCTGGTAAATCTGGCGGAAAGACGGATTGGAGGTGAAACAGAATGAATAAAGGATTCAATTGCTTTTTAAAAGTATGGATGTTTTTGGGGTTTGCCTTTTTATATCTTCCTATCCTTGTAATTATTGTTATGTCATTTAATGGCACTGCATATGGGATGTTTCCCTTTCAGTTTACAGTAGAGTGGTATTCTTATCTGTTTACAAAAAGCGAGCTGCTTCCGGCAACAATGCTGTCTTTAAAATTTTCTCTGACAGTTGCGCTTACTGCGGTAGTTGTGGGAACTATGGCGGCTTTTGGAATGCAGTATATGACGCCCGGACTTGGCAAAAAGCTAAATACCATTTTGCAGCTTCCAATTACAATTCCCTGGCTTGTGCAGGGGGTGTCGCTGCTGCTCCTTTTAAATCTTCTGGGGATAGGCCGGTCTTATTTTGGAATGTTTTGTGGAAATATTATATGTGTTCTGCCCTATGTGGTAATGCTGGTTTTGGGACGCTTTGCTATGGCTGACCGGACGCCGGAGGCAGCAGCCAGGCTGCTTGGAGCAGGTGCGTTAAGGGTATTTTTTGATGTGACAATGCCCATGATTGTGCCGGGAATTCTGGCAGGTGGAATGATGGCGTTTATTGTATGCTTTAACAGTTTTTGTATTCAATATTATCTGGCTCCTTTTGGAGTAAGAACACTGCCCGTGGAAGTATTTACTTTGATTAAGACAGGATATAAAGCGGATTTAAATGCGTTGGCAACATTGATGATTTTGATTTCTCTGGCGGCAATTATTCTTTTAAACCGTCTGGGATATTCCGGGAGCAGCCTGTTTTCAACCGGAGCAAAGAAAGGAAATGACAAATTATGAGCAAGCTTAAAGTGGAAGATATTTATAAAACATTTGATGGAAAGGAAGTTTTGAAGGGAATTTCCTTTGATGCGCAGGAAGGTGAATTTGTATCCCTCTTAGGCCCTTCCGGGTGTGGAAAGTCTACTATGCTTCGGATTATTTGCGGCTTGGAAACACCGGATAAAGGAAGCGTAATGGTTTCCGGGCAGGTGATTACTTATCAGAAGCCTGAGAAGCGGAATATCGGAATGGTATTTCAAAATTATGCCCTGTTTCCTTCCATGAATGTAGCCAAAAATGTAGGTTACGGATTAAAGATGAAGCATGTACCGAAGGATGAAATTGCCCGGAGAGTCGGTGAAGCATTGGAACTGGTGCATTTATCGGGATATGAAAAGAGACCGATTGGTAAGCTTTCCGGAGGCGAGCAGCAAAGAGTAGCATTGGCAAGAGCACTGGTAGTGAAACCGGATATTCTGTTATTGGATGAGCCTTTGTCGGCTTTAGATCGGAAAATCCGCGGTGAAATGCAGGTAGAAATACGGAATATTCAGCAGAAGGTGGGGATTACCACAATTTTTGTTACCCATGACCAGGAAGAAGCCCTGACTATGTCGGATAAAATTATTCTGATGAATGGCGGAAAAATAGAGCAGGCCGGAGAGCCCTGGAATATTTATAACCGCCCGGTAAGTATCTTTGCTTCCGATTTTCTGGGGAAAGCAAATCTGCTTAAGGGAACATTAAAGACAATGCCGGATGGCCGGAAGGCAGTTTCCGGACAGGGCTGGAGTTTTCCTACGAATACAAAAGTGGAAGATGGAAAGGTTCAGGTGGCGGTACGGGGTGAACAGTTTGAACTCTGTCGTGAAAACAATAAAGAAGCAACAGCTTTTCTAATCCGGCAGAAAATATTTGTGGGAACCACCTGCAGGCTTATAGGCTCCATCGGAGAGGATGTGCTGGAAGTATCGGCAATCAGCGCCGAGATGGAACGTTTCATACCGGGCGAAACCATTTATCTTACAATAAAACCTGATAATGTACTATGTTATAAGGAGGATTAATTATGCAGCAGCTTTCGAAAACAAAATATTGGAATACATGGACTGCAGAAAGTCCTTCAACTTATGTGTTTTTACCTGCGGGCTTTCAGATTTCTCATGGAGCCTTCAGTACAAAAGAAGACAGTTATACCACTTTTCCCTTTGAGAGAAATATTCGTCTGCTGGAGCATGACAGCCAGGGGCGTTATGTGCATTTGGAAATGACACATGCTGGTACCATACTGGAGCTGGAATATTTTAAAAAAGATGACTGGACGGTAGCCGGAAGGCTGCGCTGCAAGGCGCATGGGGAGTGGGCGCTGCGGTTCTGGCCGGTAATTTCCTTTGGCTATGATAAAAAATATGATCCGGAGGCAGGCAGTTTTAATAATCCCTCTGTCAGACTTACGAGTGAGCGGACCGCAATGGGTGAAATAAGAAGCTATTGTATGGGAATTGCAATTAAAGATGAGCCTGTCCGTTCCTGTGTTGCAACAGATAAGCACAGAGTAGGGGAGGACCTTGTAAAAAACGGATATTACACGCCTACGGAAAACGACGAAAATGGAACCTGGTATACAGCACTGTTTAATCTGGAGCAGAATCCTGAAATTTGTTTTGCAGTATCCGTATCAAATGAACCGGAGGTTTCTGCAGAGCAGGCAAAGGAAGCGCTTAAGATTTTTGACTGCGAAGAGGAGCAGGAGGCGTGGAGGGAAAAGGTGCTCAAAGCCTCACTGCGGATTGAAGAGGGAAGATTTCCACAGGCGGCAGAAGCGCTCAGAGATATTATGGCATGGAACACGTTGTCAGATAAAAGCACAGGCAGGTGGTTTACCTGGATTACCAGATACTGGAACAAAAAGTTTGGCGGCTGGTATGTGTGGATGGACGATCCCTATTATCATGCATTTATGAATGCAGTAAGCGGCGACTGGCAGTCAGGCCGGATGAGCATACAGGCGACGGTTGATAATAATGTGCCGGAAGGGAACTTTGCCTGTCTTATGAGCGAGCTTACGGAATGGGTAGACCGCTCGCAGCCGCCTATCGGTTCCTTTATGGTGTGGAAATATTATATGCTTACCGGTGATAAGGCCTTATTGGACAGTGTATATCCGTCTCTTCGGGACGCCAATTTCTGGTGGCATGAGCACAGAGATGGAAATGGAAACGGGGTATATGAATATGGAAGCTCTGCTGTAGGCAAGGGACATTTTGCCCATACAAAGCTTGCAGCTATGGATGAATCTTCTATGGATAACTGTCCCATTTTTGATAAGGCTGAGTTTTGCCCTGAGGCACATACCATGAATATGGAGGATGTAGCGCTTAACAGTCTTTTGGTGGTGGATGGGGAGTGCCTTCAGCTTATGGCAAAAGAGCTGGGGGATGATAGTTCCATTCCCAGATTAAAAGAATTGACAGAAGGATTAAGAAAAAGAGCAGACCAGGCTTTGTGGGATGAGGAGCGTAAAATTTATGCCAACAAATTATGGAGCGGTGAGTTTGTAGATTTAAGCCCTACCAGTTTTTATCCTCTTTTGGCAGGAATGCCGGAAAAAGAACGTGTGGATGAGCTGGTGAAGCATATTTTTGATGAAGAGGAGTTTTGGACTTATGTGCCGCTTCCTGCAATTTGTAAAAAGAGCCCGGCATTTTCTGATAACGTATACTGGCGCGGACGTGTCTGGCCGCCTTTAAATTATATGACTTACAATGGGTTAAAACGCTATGGCCTTGATCAGGAAGCACATAAACTGGCAGTGCGGTGTATGGAGGTTTTCAGCTCCCGCTGGGAGGAGGAAAGGGCAAGCTTTGAAAATTACAATTCCCTTACCGGACAGGGAAGCGACTCGGTAGATACTGACTTTTTTCTGGGATGGGGAGGTCTGTTTCCGCTTATGTGGGTGGCGGAGCATATTGACGTAGATCCCTGGAACGGATTTCATTTCGGTTCTGTAGAGGGTGAGGAAATCAGTATATGCAACATTCGCATGTGGAATGGAATCTTTTCAATGAAGGTAAAAGAGGGCATTACCTCTTTGGAAAAGGATGGAAAAATAATCTTTCAGTCAAATGCCAAAGGGCGGTTTAGGCGTTTTGAAAGAGAAGAGCATTTTCTTGCAGTAGATATAAGCGCGCAGGATGCGGAGAGATATATGGATGTCTGTGAGGCAGAGATTCTTAAGGCAGTATGTAATGGTGAAGAAGTATTACCGGAGGGAGGACGTTTAAAAATTCCGGCACAGACAGAAGTACATATGGAAGTGTGGTTTTAAAACTTGCGGTAAAAGGCGGAGAGTGGAAGCTCTCCGCTTTTACTTTTGTCAAAGATATTATGATAAAAGTATAGTTGAAGCAGCAGGAAAAATGTGATATAGTTGCGAAAGTAAGTGAAAATGAGGCGGACATCAGGATAAAGAAGGAAATTACATGCAGATTATACAGATACTTTGGGAGCGGCGGGAGTTTTTTCTGACCTGCTTATTAGAACATATCAGAATATCTTTGACAGCGGTAGTCTGTGCCGGTGTGCTGGGAATTTTTGCAGGCATCTTTATCAGCAGGCACAAGAAAGCTGCTGGTATTGTCTTAGGCATTATCAATGTAATTTATACAATCCCATCTATTTCTTTATTAGGATTTTTAATTCCTTTCACCGGAATTGGAAATAAAACAGCAATTATTGCGCTGACAGTTTACGGGTTGCTTCCGATTGTAAGAAATACTTATACAGGGCTTACAAATGTGGACGCCAGTATTTTAGAGGTGGCTGAGGGGCTTGGCAGTGATAGAGGGCAGATGATGCTGAAGATTAAATTTCCTCTGGCGCTTCCTGTGATTATCAGCGGCTTTCGCAATATGACAGTAATGATTATTGCAATGGGCGGCATTGCTTCCTTTATAGGGGCAGGTGGACTCGGCGTGGCGATTTACAGAGGAATTACTACCTATAATATGACATTAACCGCTGCCGGTTCTTTATTGATCGCACTTTTGGCGCTCCTTAGCGACTGGCTGCTTTCCCGGGCGGAAAAGGCAGTAAGCAGGAGGTTTGGCATTGAATAAAATAATAGAAGTACGCAACATTACAGCAGCTTATGGAGAAAATGAAATATTAAAGGGCGTGTCATTAACTGTAGAAAAAGGGGAATTCATTGTTATCATAGGACCGTCAGGCTGCGGAAAAACAACTCTTTTAAAAACAATAAACGGGCTTGTGGCGCCCATAGAAGGAGAAGTTCTGGTAAAAGGAGAAAGGCTGGCGGAATGTGATCTGATTTCCATGCGCAGGCGTATTGGATATGCGGTGCAGGGAGCGAAGCTGTTTCCCCATATGACGGTGAAGGACAACATTTGTTATGTCCCGGAGCTTTTAAGAAAAATGACGCGGGAAGAAAAGGACAGGCTTGCAGAAAGAATGCTGGAAATGGTGGAGCTTCCCTTTGAACTGGCCGCCCGGTTTCCCAGGCAGCTTTCAGGCGGGCAAAAGCAGCGTGTGGGAATTGCAAGGGCGATGGCAGCCGATCCGGATATTCTTCTTATGGACGAGCCCTTTGGAGCAGTGGACGAGATTACAAGAAAAACATTACAGGAAGAGCTGCTTGGCTTGTGGCGGAAAACCGGGATTACGATTTTATTTATTACCCACGATATAGGGGAAGCCTTTCGATTGGGAAGCCGTATTTTAATTATGAAGGATGGGGAAATATGGCAGGAGGGAACAAAGGAAGAGCTTTTAAATTCACCCAGGGATAAATTTGTGGAGCAGTTGATTTGCAGATGAAAAGGAAATTGATTCACAATTTATATATTTTTTAAGTACAAAAGGAGGAAAGTTATGAAAAAGAGAATTGCATTTTTACTTGTGGCATGTATGATGCTGATTTTATGTGCCTGTGGAAAAAAGGAGCCTGTAAAGATCGCTTCCAAGCCTATGACGGAGCAGTACATTTTAACGGAAATCATAGCGCAGCTGATTGAAGCGGAAACTGATTATGAGGTGGAAATTACCAAAGGAGTGGGAGGCGGAACCACCAACATTCATCCGGCGCTTGTGAAGGGAGAATTTGACCTGTATCCGGAATACACCAGAACAGCATGGCTGAATGTTCTGAAAAAGGAAGAAATGGAAAAGGATGATGAAAAGCTGTACCAGCAGCTTCTCACAGAATATGACGCGCTTGGCCTTACCTGGACCGGGCTGTACGGATTTTCCAATACCTATGGGTTAGCAGTCAGAAAGGACACAGCGCAGCAGTATGGCCTTTCTACTTATTCAGATCTGGCTGCTGCATCAGGAGAGCTTATTTTTGGAGGAAATCCGGATTACATTGAGTTGGAGACCGGATACACCAGACTCTGCGAGGCTTATCAGATGCAGTTTAAAGATACAAAGCAGATGGAAATCGCATTGAAATATGAAGCGTTGAAAAACGGAGAAGTGGATGTAATTAATGCCTTTACCACGGATGCACAACTGGCAGCTAATGATCTTGTTCTTCTTACAGATGATAATGTATTTTTCGAGACCTTTGACGCAGGGACAGTGGTGCGCAAAGAAGCCCTTGAAAAATATCCTGAACTTAAGGCTGTGCTGGAAGAATTAAACGGTCTGATTACCGAAGAGGAAATGCAGCAGATGAACTATGAAGTTGAAGTAAACGGAAAAGAAGACAGGGAAGTGGCAAGACAGTTTTTGGAAGATAAGGGATTATTATAAGTAATTTTATTGTATATTATGGAGAAAAATCCTTTTTGTCCGGGCACTTGAAATTCTTTAAATTTTCTGAAAAAAATTAAAAAATTAAAAAGCTTATTGAAAATAATAATAGATTATATTATAATAAATTTCGAACGAACAGTAGTTTTACTTTCGTTCAAATAAAAAAGCTCAAATTGAGCGAAATAGGGAGGACAAAATGAAAAAGAAAATCGCTTTATTTTTGGTTGCCGCAATGACAGTTGCCAGCCTGGCAGCATGCGGAAGCAAGGAAACCGAAGCACCTGCTACAGCAGAAGCAACAACTGAAGAAGCAGCTCCGGCTGAAGACGCAGCAACCGAAGACACATCAACTGAAACAGCAGCAGTGGAAGGTACAGTATCCGTATTCTATTATACTTATGGTGATACTTACATTTCCAGCGTACGTTCTGCACTGGACAGCGCTTTTGAAGCAGCAGGCGTTGCATATCAGGACTACGACAGCAACAACAGCCAGACAACACAGACAGAGCAGATTGATACAGCAATCTCTCAGGGAACCTCTCTTCTGGTAGTTAACCAGGTAGATACCGGTTCCGATGATACAACAAAGAACATCATCGAAAAAGCAACAGCTGCAGGCATCCCGGTTATATTTTTCAACCGTTCTGTAAGCGAAGATGTAGTTACTGCTTATGACAAGGCTGTATTTGTAGGTACCGATTACGAAATGGCAGGCCATATGCAGGGTGAAATGATTGGCCAGTATCTGGTTGATAATTTTGATACCGTTGACTTAAATGGTGACGGCGTAATTTCCTACGTTATGTTCAAAGGTCAGGAAGGTAATGCAGAAGCTGACGCACGTACACAGTATGGTGTAGAAGATGCTGACAAGATTTTGACAGCAGCAGGAAAAGAAGCACTTTCCTTCTACGACAGCAACAACAGCGACAAGTACCTGGTAGACAAGGATGGCGCATGGTCTGCAGCAGCAGCTACAGAATATTTGCAGACAGCTATGTCTCAGTACAGTGAAGCAAACAATAACATGATCGAGCTTGTTATTGCAAACAATGATGAAATGGCAATTGGTTCTGTTACAGCTCTGCAGAATGCCGGCTACAATAAGGAAGACGGCAGTGCTACAGTAATTCCTGTATTCGGTGTAGATGCTACAGACGCTGCAAAAGATGCAATTAACAAAGGAACCATGATTGGTACCATTAAGCAGGATGCAGAAGGTATGGCTAATACAATTGCTCAGATCGCTCAGAACTTTATGGGTGGTGCAGACAAGTTTGCAGATGTAGATGCAGCAAACGTTGTAGGAACATGGCGTGTAAATATTCCTTATGCAACATATACAGGTGAATGAGAAACAGCATATTCCGCCTACAAAGTCAGAATTTTGTGACCGCATGACTGTATGTGGTATGTGCGGTCATAGAAAAAGAGTCCGGCTTGCCGGACTCTTTTATAACATAAAAATAAATTAAAAATGGAGGTGAGATGATTTGGGAAAACAGACAACATCGTCTGACAACGGAAACGTGCTCTTGAGAATGGAAGGTATCTGTAAAGAATTTCCCGGCGTAAAGGCGCTTGATAATGTGTCTTTGACGGTTAAAGCCGGTACAGTTCATGCACTTATGGGAGAAAACGGAGCCGGAAAATCCACGTTGATGAAGTGTTTGTTCGGGGTTTACAACAAAAACAGTGGACACATTTATCTTGAAGGAAAAGAAATCAATTTCAAAACGTCCAAAGAAGCTCTGGAAAATGGTGTCGCAATGGTGCACCAGGAGTTGAATCAGGCGCTGAAGCGCAATGTAATGGACAATATGTGGCTGGGGCGTTTTCCCAAAATTTCAAAGTGGTGTCCCCTGACCAGTGAAAAAAAGATGTACGAAGCAACGCTGAAGGTATTTGAAGAACTGGAAATTAATGTTGATCCAAAGATGATTATGAGCAGGATGCCTGTATCTCAGCGCCAGATGGTGGAAATTGCTAAAGCAGTGTCGTTCCATTCTAAAGTGATTGTATTTGATGAACCTACATCTTCTCTGACAGAAGAAGAAGTAGAACATCTGTTCAGAATCATTAATTTGCTTCGGGACAGAGGATGTGGTATTATTTACATTTCGCATAAAATGGAAGAGATTCTGAGAATATCTGATGAAGTTACAATTATGCGTGATGGACAATGGGTGTCTACCAGCCCTGCAAAGGAACTGACAATGAATGATATCATTCGTCAGATGGTAGGGCGTGAGTTGACAAATCGTTATCCCGAAAAAGACAACGTGGTCGGAGAACCTATTTTAGAGGTTAAAAATCTGACGGCACAGTATTCTCTGCTCAATGATGTTTCCTTTGAGGCAAAAGCGGGAGAGGTGCTTGGTGTTGCAGGACTTGATGGTTCCGGACGTACAGAACTTCTGGAAAATATTTTTGGGATTGCAACAAGAAAATCAGGAGAGATTTATCTGCATGGCAAGCGGGTTATGAATCGTAATGCCAGAGAGTCACTGGCAAATAAGTTTGCCATGTTGACAGAGGAGCGGCGTGCTACGGGTATTTTTGGAATACGTGATATCCAGGCAAATACGACCATATCCAGCCTTCCAAAATATAAAAAGGGCCTATTGCTTAGTGATAAGTTGATGAGTGAGTCAACTGAGTGGGGTATTAAGGCTATGAGAACAAAGACTCCCAACCAGAAAACGCAGATCAGAGCGTTGTCTGGCGGTAATCAGCAGAAGGTTATTTTAGCAAGATGGCTGCTTACTGAGCCGGAAGTATTGCTTCTGGATGAACCTACAAGAGGTATTGACGTAGGCGCTAAATATGAGATTTATCAACTGATTCTGGATTTGGCAAAGCAAGGGAAGACGGTTATTATGGTTTCTTCGGAAATGCCTGAGTTGTTAGGAGTTTGTGACCGGATTCTTGTAATGTCCGGTGGGCGTTTGTCGGGAGAAGTCAGCACGAAAGAAACGTCACAGGAAGAAATCATGACACTGGCTGCGAAGTACGCGTAAGGAGGGAGAGAGTGGCTAATAATAATTTTAAAGCAAAACAACAGGCTTTCAAAGAATTCTCAACGAAAGAAAAAACAAAAAAAATAACTGATTTATTGCTAAATAATGCAATGTATATCATTATTATATTGGCTGTCATTTATGTATCTATCAAAGTACCTGCATTTTTGAAACTGCCTTCTATTGTAAATGTTGTTTCACTGACAGCGGCAAAATTGCCGATAGCTCTTGGCATAGGCGGCTGTATCGTACTTACAGGTACAGATATTTCTGCAGGACGTGTGGTTGGGTTAACAGCATGTATTTCTGCATCCCTGCTGACAACAACATTTAAAGTATTTCCGTCCATGAGCAGTGCACCACCCATTATTGTGGTATTGCTTTTGGTCATTGTAACAGGCGGTCTTGTAGGTCTGGTGAATGGATTCAGTGTGGCGAAGTTTAAACTGCATCCATTTATTGTAACATTGTCCACACAGCTCATTGTATATGGTATCATACTGATGTATTTGATGAGAGGAACAAATAATGGACAGACACTGAGCGGATTAACAGAAGGATATCGTTCTTTGATCACAGGTACATTATTTAGTATTCCTACTGCAACAGGCAGCGTTGCAGTGCCCAAATATGTTCTTTATAGTATCATTCTGGTAATTTTGATGTGGGTGATTTGGAATAAGACTACCTTTGGCAAGAATATGTTTGCAGTTGGTTCCAATGAAGAAGCGGCAAATGTATCGGGTGTTAATGTATCAAAAACAATTATGATGGTATTTGTTTTGGCAGGTATGATGTATGCAATTACCGGTTTCCTGGATGGTGCACGTATTGCATCTGCGAATGCAAACACCGGATTAAACTATGAGTGTGATGCAATTGCGGCCTGCGTTATCGGCGGTGTATCTTTCGTAGGTGGTATTGGACGTATCAGTGGTATCGTGGTAGGCGTTCTGCTGCTGCAGATTATTTTTACAGGATTGAACTTTTTGGCGGTTGATGCCAATATGCTGTACATAATCAAAGGTTTGATTATTTTGATTGCCTGTGCAATTGATATGCGGAAATATCTTGTAAAGAAATAAAACTTAAGTGATTGATATATTGCGGTTTAAAATGCAAAATGTTAATATTTTAGGGGAGATAAGTGCTTTATCTCCCCGTTTTACTTTATGAGAAAGTTTTCGGATTTTGAAAGGAGTATAATTATAGAGATGGAAGAATTCAGCCAGGAGAAAGAAGAACAAAAAACACCGCCTCTTAGGGGACTTTACAGTAAGGTGAAAATTTCAGTCAGGACGTTGAACATTATCATTGTCGTACTTGTTGTAGTGTTGATTGCCTGCATAGCGTTTGGAGTAAAAAACGGTGGATTTCGTGTTACTTTTGATACCCAGGGTGGGACACAGGTAGAGATGCAGAAAAAAATGTATGGAGAACTTATAGAGCTCACAGAGCCTCCGACACGGGAGGGGTTTATATTTGATGGCTGGTATTTGGATCCAGGCACAACGATACCCTGGAATCTAAATGAAGATGTAGTGACAGAATCCATGACATTGTATGCAGGGTGGAAAGAAGATTCCAAAAGTAACCAGGAGAAAAAGGATTGAAACAGAACATAAGTTCTGATATAATATTCTCACACCAGATAACCCATAAGGGAGGTTGTGAGAAGTGGCTGAAAAGAAACATATTTATGCTGCGATTGACTTAAAGTCATTTTATGCTTCCGTTGAATGTGTAGAGCGGGGACTTGATCCTCTTAAGACGAATCTTGTTGTTGCTGACAGGAGCCGCACGGAAAAAACAATCTGCCTTGCAGTTTCGCCTTCCCTAAAGGCTTATGGGATTTCGGGACGTGCAAGGCTTTTTGAAGTAGTGCAGAAGGTAAAGGAAGTAAATGCCGGGCGGAAGTTAAATGCGCCTGGCGGTATTTTTGAGGGTGAATCCTATGATGATGAGGTATTAAAGGCATCGCCCGGACTTTCTGTTTCCTACATTACAGCACCACCCCGGATGGCGCTGTATATGAAGTACAGTACTGATATTTATAATATCTATTTAAAATATGTTGCGCCGGAAGACATTCATGTTTATTCCATAGACGAGGTATTTATGGATCTTGGCAGTTATCTGGAAGCATATCGGATGAGCGCACGGGAATTAACAAAAAAGATGATACAGGAAATCTTACAGACTACGGGAATCACCGCAGCGGCAGGAATTGGCACGAATTTATATTTGTGTAAAATAGCTATGGACATTGTAGCCAAGCACGTGGATTTGGATGAAGACGGCGTAAAAATTGCACAGTTAGATGAAAAAACTTATCGAAACCTTCTCTGGAATCACCGGCCGCTCACGGATTTTTGGCGCATAGGCAGAGGATACGCCAAAAAATTGGAAGAAAATGGGCTGTTTACGATGGGAGATGTGGCAAGGTGCTCTCTCGGAGAACCAACGGATTTTTACAATGAAGATCTGCTGTACAGGCTTTTTGGAATTAATGCGGAACTGTTAATTGACCATGCCTGGGGATGGGAGCCATGTACCATTGCAGATGTAAAGGCATATAAACCTGAAAGCAGCAGCATTGGTTCCGGGCAGGTGCTTCAACATCCTTACAGTTTTGAAAAAGGAAAGCTGATTGTAAGGGAAATGACAGACCTTATGGTTCTTGATCTGGTAGACAAAGGGCTTGTGACGGATCAAATTGTATTGACGGTAGGGTATGACAGGGAAAATCTGGCCGATCCGGAAATCAGAAAACACTATAAAGGACCGGTCACAACAGATCATTATGGAAGAAGAGTACCTAAATCTGCGCATGGAACCATAAATCTTGAGAATCAGACATCTTCCACTAAGCTGATCACCAATGCAGTGATGGAGTTATATGAAAGGATTGTTGATAAACATCTGTTGATCAGGAGAGTTTATGTAACTGCAAACCGCGTAGAGGAAGAAAACAGAGCGGAAAGAAATTATAATTTTGAGCAGCTTGACCTGTTTACGGATTATAATGCACTGCAAAAACAAAAGGAAGTGGAAAAGGCAGAGCTGGAGCGGGAGAAAAAAATACAAAAAGCCATGCTGGATATCAAAAAGAAGTTTGGGAAAAATGCCATTTTAAAGGGAATGAATCTTGAAGAAGGCGCCATGACGGTAGAACGTAATAAACAGATTGGAGGGCATAAGGCATAAAAAATTTTAAGGAAGAGCATTACTATGATGACATGATTAACCTGCCGCATCCTGTTTCCAAAGTACATCCGCAAATGCCAATGGCAGAGCGGGCAGCACAGTTTTCTCCATTTGCCGCGCTTACCGGATACGGGGATGCTGTGAAAGAAACAGCCAGACTGACAGATGAAAAAATAGAACTGGATGAGGATGCAAAGGAAATTCTGGACGAAAAGCTTAAGCAGATACGGGAGCAAATAGAAGAGCACCCGGAAATAGAAATTACTTACTTTCAGCCTGACGAAAGGAAAAAGGGCGGTTCTTATATTTCAATAACAGGATGTATAAAGAAAATAGATGACAGAAAGATGAGTGTAGTCATGCAGGATAAAACAGAAATTTCTATAAAAGATATTATAGAGATAATCTGGAAGAAAAATGATGACGGATATTGAATGAATATAAGCCAAAGAAATGCCCCACTAACTTTAGTGGGGTTATTTATTATAAAAATTCAGTCATAATCACTCAAATACATTTAAATCTGTGCAAAACACATAAAATGAGTAGTCAATG